>NZ_AKJE01000024.1 GCF_000282495.1 Pseudomonas sp. GM79 | reverse complement strand
GCCAGCTGCATTTGGCGGCTGCCATAACTCATGTCCTGCCACTGGCGAACCATACCCAGTACACCGTTATTCAGAATGACGATCTTCACCGGCAAACCGTATTGCAGGCAGGTCGACAGTTCCTGAATGTTCATCTGGATGCTGCCCTCGCCCGTTACGCAGGCGACGTCGTCATCCGGGAAGCTCAACTTGATGCCCATGGCCGCCGGCAAACCGAAGCCCATGGTGCCCAGGCCACCGGAGTTGATCCAGCGGTTTGGCTTGTTGAACGTGTAGTACTGCGCAGCGAACATTTGGTGCTGACCCACGTCGGAGGTCACAAAGGCGTCGCCCTTGGTCACTTCGCACAGGGTTTCGATCACGGTCTGCGGCTTGATCACGCTGCCGTCGCCCTTGTCATAAGGGAACAGGCCGCGATCACCGCGCCACTCATCAACTTGCTTCCACCAGCTGGCAACGGACTCCTTGTTCGGGGTCTCGCCGATTTCCTTGAGGATCGCGACCATTTCGGTCAGGACACTTTCGACCGGACCGACGATAGGCACGTCTGCCTTGATGGTCTTGGAGATCGAAGCCGGGTCGATGTCGATGTGAATGATCTTGGCATTCGGACAGAACTTGGCCGGGCCGTTGATCACGCGATCGTCGAAGCGCGCGCCGACTGCAAGGATGACATCGGCATGGTGCATCGCCAGGTTGGCGGTGTAGCTGCCGTGCATGCCGAGCATGCCAATGAACTGACGGTCGGTGCCAGGGTAGGCACCCAGGCCCATCAGGGTATTGGTCACTGGCAGGTTGAGCATCTTCGCCAGTTCGGTCAGCGGCGCGGAGCCACCACCGAGAATCACCCCGCCGCCTGAATAAAGCACAGGACGCTTGGCCGCCAGGAGCATTTCGGCTGCCTTGCGGATTTGCCCGGAGTGACCGCGAACGGCCGGGCTGTAGGAACGCAGCTTGGCTTTTTTCGGGAAGATGTATTCGAACTTCTCGGCCGGGTTGGTCATGTCTTTCGGGATATCGACAACGACCGGACCAGGACGACCGGATTGCGCCAGGTAGAACGCTTTCTTCATGACTTCCGGGATTTCCGACGCATGCTTGATCATGAAGCTGTGCTTCACGATCGGCCGGGAGATACCGATCATGTCGGTTTCCTGGAATGCATCGGTGCCTACCATGGTGCTAGGCACCTGGCCGGAAATGATCACCATCGGAATGGAGTCCATGTAGGCCGTGGCAATACCGGTGATGGCGTTGGTTGCGCCCGGGCCGGAGGTTACCAGTACCACACCGGCTTTACCGGTGGCACGGGCATAGCCGTCAGCCATATGGGTCGCAGCCTGCTCGTGACGAACCAGGATGTGGGTCACTTCCGGTTCTTTGAACAGGGCATCATAGACATGAAGAAGAGCACCACCCGGGTACCCGTAGATATATTTGACGCCTTCGTCACGCAAAAAGCGGACGAGCATCTCACCGCCAGATAAAAGCTCCACGTTGTTCACCTCTAAAACGCCAGAATACCGCCCACATACAAGAGGACGGGTCTTAATAGGTTTACTTCTCGGCAGAGCATGAGCGACGGTGGTCGCCGACTACGTCAGCACTGACTGAGCAAGTATTGGGATCGTCCCAAGTGTTGCGGGCCTTTCCCACCCAGCGCGAGGTAACGCGTTGCGGGTGTAACAGGTCGGCGCGGATGTGCGCCTCATGATCTACCGAGTGGGTCTGCTTCTGGCAGTCCCTCTACAGCGGACTTTGGATTCTTCTGTTTCGCCCATCGCAAGTCAAGCCGTCAATGTGCTTTATTCGAACTAAGCGCATGAGAACGCAAGAAAAAACCTTTAAACCGCAACTGTGTTAGCTTCGATTGCGCACCCATGACAAGGAAATGGCATGCGAACGTTCTTCTTCACCGCCGGCTTGCTGATCAGCCTGAGCCCTTTGTGCATGGCGGGTCAGATCTATAAATGGGTCGATGCCCAGGGCGTTACCCATTTCGATGCGCAACCGCCCCCAGGCCAGGAGCCCACCCTCGTGGTGACGCCCGCCCCGCCCGTCGGCAAACCGAGTACGCCAACGCGCAGCAACGTCATAGGCGATCAACGGGCTATCGACAACAAAGTGAAAAAGCAGGTTGCCGAGCAGCAAGCCCAGCTAAAAGTATTCTGCGAACAGGCCCGAACCAACCTGGCTCAACTGCAGAATAATCCGCGACTACGGGAGGATGTCGACGGTGAGATGCGCCGCCTGACCGACCAACAACGTCAGGAGCGCATCACCGAAGCACAGAAACAGATCGCGAAAAACTGTATGTAGGCGCCTACAACGGATTGGAGTTAGCGGGAGGCGGTGATCAACAGGTCGAACTCTTTGAGCAAGACCTGAAGCTGTCGATCCTTGCCCTGGACGTTGCGGGCGGCGAAGACCATTTCGGCCATCTCCTGGATTCCCGACGCGTTGGGTAATGGCAGGTCTTGCTCCAGGATCAACTTCATTCTTGGCAGGAAGATCCATTGCAGCCATTGCTCGAAATCCAGCGTATCCACCGAAAATGGCTCGACACTGGATAGCGCTTCAGGAGATGGCGGAACTTCGTCCCACCAGCCCTGGACACGCAGTTCGCGTTCGATCAACAGCAACTGCTCGGCAATCTTCGGGAAGCGTGCATCCATCACAGCGAGACCTTGGCCTTCTGACGAGCCAACGCTGCACCGGCGGAGTCACCCTGCTTCTCACGAGCCTGGGCGATCAATTCCCACAGGCTGGCCTGAAGGGCCGGACGACCACTGGCGAACGTCAAACCACGACGAGCGAATTGCTCGGCCTGCGCCGCATCGCCTTGGGCCATACGCACCTGGGCCAGGCGATAAAGCACTTGCGGCTCACGCGGCGCGACACGCTGGGCGCGTTCGAGACTGGAAGACGCACCATTAAGGTCGCCGCTGGCCTGTTGCTGCTGGGCAGTGGTCAACAATGCAAGGACCGGACCGTCCAGTTGCTCATCGGCAGACAGGCCGCCGGAGCTCGCCGAAGGAATCCCGCTCGGCGTCGATGGCATGCTGTAGCTGCCCTGATTGATCGGTGCCGACTGAACCGGCGAGGTATCGATCGGCCCCGGAGTGATCGGGCCTGGGGTAATCGGCGAAGTACTGATCGGGGCCGAGGAAACAGCGCCACCACCCGGCACCATCACAACAACGCCAGTGTCACCTTGCGGGATCGCCTGAGTCTGGGCTTGCGCAGGACGTTTTACCGTCGACTGCCGGAAACCGCCATTCGCCGAAATCCGCTCGCTGTTGGAGACGGCGGTGCCGGAATCCACAACCGGGATCGAACCACGCTGTACGGTGGAGCAGCCGCTGAGCAAAGCCACGGCGGTCACTGCTGGAATCAACCACTTGTTCACTTGAAACCCTCTTTGCTTAATTCATCCAGCCCTTGACCCAATCCATCACCGATTCAGCAGGGTTTTCACCACCGCAAGCGGGACCGGGAGGCGGTTCGCTGCCGCGAATATACGGCATCTGCACTGCGCCTGGGCAGCTGCCTTCAGAACCTTGTCCGGTGCGCGAATCGACCCAGGCCTGAACAATGTTGTCCGGCTGCGGCATGTCCAGCGGCAGCGGATCGGCTTTGCGCATGAAACTGGTCCAGACCTGCAGCGCACCGGTGGCACCGGTGAACGGCGTCTTGCCGTTATCATCGCGCCCCAGCCAGACCACCGCCAGCAGATCCTGACTGAAACCGGCGAACCAGCTGTCCCGCGAATCGTTACTGGTACCGGTTTTGCCGGCCAGGGTCAGGGTTTTTGGTAACACGTTGTAAACCGAACTGCCCGTACCTTCACGCATGACCCGTTGCATGGCGCTCTGAACCAGGTAAATGGACGCCGGATCGAACTGCTGCTGAATCTGGAATGGATAACGCTTGAGCGGCTCGCCCTCGGCAGTCAGCACGCTGCGAATCCCGCGCATCGGCGTATTGAATCCGCCGTTGGCCAGTGTCTGGTACATGGTCGCCACTTCGATCGGGGTCAAGCCACCGGCCCCCAGCAACATCGACGGGAACGCCGGGAACTCGCGACTCACCCCCAGACGTGCCAGGGTCTTCAAGACATTCGGTACGCCCACCGCCAAGCCGAGACGTGCGGTCGACAGGTTGTAGGAATGCGCCAGCCCTTGATAAAGGAACACCGTACCGTGGGAACGGCGATCATAGTTCTGCGGTTTCCAGACCTGACCGTCCGCACCTTTGACCGAAAAGGATTCGTCCGACAGCCAACTGGTCAGTGTGTACTGGCTCGGCTTCTCGAGGGCTGTCAGATAAACCGCCGGTTTGATCAACGAGCCGATCGGTCGCACTGCGTCCAGCGCCCGGTTGAAACCGGCAAAACCCGCCTGACGGCTGCCGATCATCGCCTGGACTTCTCCGGTTTCCGGGTTGGTCACGACCATGGCCGCCTCAACCTCATCGGAACCCTTGCGCCCGGCCAGACGCTTGAACGTGTCGTTGACCGAGGCTTCGGCTTTCATCTGCAGGATCGGGTCGAAACTGGTGAAAATCCGCAACCCTTCTTCGGTCAAGTCTTCGTCGCGGTAGTCTTCGCGCAACTGACGTTTAACCAGGTCGAGGAAGCCCGGGAACGAGCTGTCAGCCAACTTGCCGCGAGTGGTCACACCCAGTGGCATTTTCTTCGCAGCCTCAACCTGTTCGGCGGTGGCAACGCCTTGTTCCCCCAGAACATCGAGCACCAGATTGCGCCGCTCCAGCGCCCGCTCAGGGTTGCGACGCGGGTTGTAATAGGACGGTCCCTTGACCATGCCCACCAACAAAGCAACTTGATGCAGTTTCAGCTCAGACAATGGCTGTCCGAAGAAGAACTGACTGGCCAGACCGAAACCGTGCACCGCGCGCTGACCATCCTGGCCAACGAACACTTCATTGAGGTAAGCCTCAAGAATTTCGCGCTTGTCGTAATGCAGCTCAAGCAACAACGCCATCATGGCTTCGGTGAGCTTACGGGTCAGGCTGCGTTCGCTGGTGAGGTAGAAGTTCTTGACCAACTGTTGCGTTAGCGTACTGCCGCCCTGGGTCATTTTGCCGCCCGAGGTGTTGACGTATATCGCTCGGACAATCGACTTCGGCGACACGCCCCAGTGACTGTAGAAATCCCGGTCTTCTACGGCAATCAGGGTTTCGAGCAGATACGGCGGAACCTGATCGATTTTGATCAGGATGCGGTCTTCAAGGTTTTTCGGGTAAATCCCGCCAATCAGCAGCGGCTCCAGTCGCACCACAGAGAGCTTCGAACCGTTGGTCGCCGAGAGCTCGGCCACGTAATCGCCGGAGAAGCGCACGCGCACAGGCTGAGCTGTCTCCATGCCTTCATAGAACTGGAAGCCTCGGGTATTCAGGTCGATGGTATTGCCATTGACCGCCGCCGCGCCAGGGCCGTTGCTGACGGCTTCGCGTCGGTAGCCCAAGGCATCGAGTTCGGTGAGGAAGTCTTCCTTGCTCAGCTTTTGGCCAGTGAACAGCTCAAGCGGGCGCGCGTACACCTTGGCCGGGATGGTCCAGCGCTTGCCGGAGAACTTCTCCTGGACCACAGCGTCGAGGTAAACCGCGAACCCGGCAAGCACCACAAGGCCGACCAGGCTGAGTTTAAGGGCCCAGCCCAGCCAGGGGCGCATGCCCTTGGAAGGTGGTTTTTTGGGGGTGCGGGGGGATCGAGTACGAGTCATGGCGGCGGATTATACGCACTTTATTCATCCTCAACAGAAGCCCGCTGAGGTTTGCGTCGGGCAGACTTGCGGCCATAATGGCGGCCTTGAATTTTTCCCAGACTCTGAAGGATCGCCTGTGAGCCAGTCCCTGATCGCTGCCCTGCAAAACCCGGCCCTCTACCCGCATCCCGTAGAAGGGTTTCAGGTCATCGAAACCCATATTTCGTGGGTGCTGCTCACCGGCCCCTACGCTTATAAAGTGAAGAAGCCAGTGAATTTCGGCTTCCTCGATTTCACCAGCCTTGAGGCTCGCAAGCATTTCTGCGCTGAAGAGCTGCGCCTGAACCAGCGCCTGACCCATGACTTGTATCTGGAAGTGTTGCCGATCACTGGCAGCGCCGAGGCACCACAACTGGGCGGTGAAGGTCCGGTAGTCGATTACGCCCTGAAAATGCGTCAGTTCCCACAAAGCCAATTGCTCAGCACCTTGCAAGCCAACGGCGAATTGACCACCACGCACATCGACGAGATGGCGGCGCAGATCGCTCAATTCCACCTCAGCGCGCCAAAAGTGCCTGCCGAACACGAAGCCGGCACGCCGGACAGCGTGATGGCGCCGGTGCGGCAGAACTTCGAACAGATCCGCCCGTTCCTCAGCGACAAGGCCGATCTGCTGCAACTCGAGGCGCTGCAAGCCTGGGCCGAAAGCAGCTTCGAACGCCTCAAGCCACTATTCGCCCAGCGTAAGGCCGACGGTTTCATTCGTGAATGCCACGGTGACATTCATTTGGGCAACGCCACCGTGATCGACGGCAACGTGGTGATCTTCGACTGCATCGAATTCAACGAACCGTTCCGCTTCACCGACGTTTACGCCGACACCGGCTTCCTGGCCATGGACCTGGAAGACCGCGGCCTGAAAAGCCTGGCGCGCCGTTTCATCAGCCAATACCTGGAACTGACTGGCGACTATCAGGGCCTGGAGCTGCTGAACTTCTATAAAGCCTACCGCGCACTGGTTCGCGCCAAGGTCAGCCTGTTCAGCATGCCGGCCGAGGCCGATCCGGTGCAGCGCGCTACCACGCTGCGTCAGTACCGCAACTACGCCAACCTGGCGGAAAGCTACAGCACCATTCCTTCGCGCTTCCTGACGATCACCCACGGCGTTTCCGCCGTCGGCAAGAGTCACGTGGCCATGCGCCTGGTGGAAGCGCTGGGTGCCATCCGCTTGCGTTCCGATGTCGAGCGCAAGCGTATGTTCGGCGAGCAAGCCGTACCGAACGACCTGCAGGCCGGTATTTATAGCGCCGACGCCAGCGCCGCTACTTACAGCCGTCTGCATGAAATCGCCGGTGTGATTTTGCATGCTGGCTTCCCGGTGGTGGTCGATGCCACCTACCTCAAGCGCGACCAACGCGACGGCGCGGCAAAAATCGCCGAAGCCACGGGTGCGCCGTTCCTGATCCTCGATTGCGACGCACCGCAAGCGGTGATCGAGAGCTGGCTGAAGCAACGTCAGGCAGACAGTAAGGATCCGTCCGACGCCAACCTGGCCGTTATCGCCGCCCAGCAAGCCAGCCGCGAGACCCTGACGCCGGCAGAAATTCTCTGCAGCAAACGCGTCCAGACCAATGAAAGTGGCACGCTCGATACCGTCGTCGCGCAGATCCGCCAACGTCTGCCAGGCCTGTAAGAAACTATTTCAACCGTGAAGCCTTCACCGGCTTCACGGCCATCAAATAGTGGCACTATACTGGCGTCATAAAACCATCAGGTGATGTGACATGAGCCAGCCGAAACTTCTCGACACCCCGCTTTATGCCTTGCTGCACAAAGACGACATCACAGGCTTTAACAACGAACGTCCGAAAGATGGACCTATCGACATGGTCGGCGGCGACTTCCGTGGTCTCGATCTGCGTGAACTGAACGCCGACGGCGTCGACTTCACCGATGCCTATTTCCGCTCTGCCGACTTGCGCGGCATCGACTTTCGCAACGCTTCCCTGGAAGGCGCGAGCCTGGCCCACGCACAGATCTCCGGCGCCTACTTCCCGCCAGAGCTGAGCGCCGATGAGATTCTGATGTCGATGAATTTCGGTACGCGACTGCGTTATCGCACTCGCTAAAAGAGAGGCTCTACCAAGTCCGGCGCCCCTGCCTTGCGCTGGACTTGTACTTTTTTACCCCCCCCCGAAACTCACACCTTCCGACCGTACTCGCAGCCTTTTCCCGCCACTTCTAGAGCCCGCGTCTTAGAAGCTTTTGCGTCGAAACCGACCAAACAATCACGCTTTTCCTACTGATGGCTACACTGCTGAGAGGCTCGCCCACGCACCGTTCGGCTGTCGCAAGGAGGCTTGATGAATGATGAACTGCAACACCTGAAGAATCTTGGCAAGACGTCGGCGCAATGGCTGCATGCCGTGGGCATCCACAGTGCATCGGACTTGCGTCGGCTGGGAGCTGTGGATGCTTATCGGGCCGTGCGCACGCGCGGTTTTCGGGCTTCCAAGGTGTTGTTGTATGCGATCGAAGGCGCACTGATGGATGTTCACTGGAACGACATTCCCGCCGAACGCAAGGAAGCCCTGAACAAACAGCTGGACGCTATCTCGTCACGCCACAAGATTTGAACGGGTAATTACGCTTACGCACACAGCCTGAAGAGCAATGATTACAAGGCCTTCACCAAGGGAACTGGTGAGATCCACAGAAATTGAAAATCAGCGGTTGACTTGGTAATGAGAATCGCTATGATTATCACAACTGGTCGCGAGACTGGTCGATATTCTGAAAAGCCCTTGGTTCGGACTCTCAGATTATCTCCTCATCAGGCTAATCACGGTTATTTGACCCGGCTCTTGCCGGGTCTTTTTTTGCCTGTGGAAAACTCGCCAGGTTTTACTGCCCTGACTGCTTGCCGAACTGTTTACGCATTTGCGCGCAGTAATCCTGCGGTGGCGTGGCGGGCGTATACCAAACGTAATCGGCCATGGCCGGCGTGACCTCTGCGCCCCGCTCCGCCAGCATCAATACCATCGGCGCTTCAGACTCACCCAAGTCCTGAACATGGATCGGCACCCCGACATCCTTGCGTGCGTGGTACGCGCCAGCAAACAACAGAGAAGGCGTCGGTGCGGCCAGTAATCGCCCGGCCATCCGCCGGTCACGTTGCTGCTGGACGGCAAGCATCGCGGACATTTGCGATGTGGGCAGCAAGCCGCAGTGGGAATCGCTGATTTGTGCCAGCAACTCATCCTTGACCACCGGCGCGTTAGAGAGCGAACCGCTCAATGCCGGGGGTTTGGCATAGACATTACGGACTTCAAGCGTATCCAGATTGGCCGCCAGCAACGGGTACGGTTGAGTCAGGGCAAAACCAACGATCGACCCATACAGATTCCAGTCCCAACCCGGTTGCCAGACCAACGCATTGGGCAAGTCAGCGGGTAGCGGTGAAGAGCGCTTAACGTGATCGACGCGCCCTTGTTGATCCGGCGTGAGCATTTCCAGCAGTAGACTGCCTTGGGGTCGCTGCTCATTCAGCGTCTGTAATAACCACAATTGCAGTTGATGGTGATCACGATTGTCATGCTGCTCGCCGACGATCAACCGCGAAGGCTTGGCCAACCGTGCAAGCAGTTCCTGCGCGGTCAGTGTTTGCCCGCTACGCAGGTCCCGGATCTCGCCGCTGACGGGTGGCGATACCACCGGCACATGCTGACAGGCACTCAGTAACAGCACAGCCAGTATCACCATCACACGCATGTTCTCACCTCGATGAAATGCTCAGCGGGCGATGATCAGCGGATGCCCACGCTCCGGGTGCGGTTGCACCAGTACTTCCAGCCCGAACACGGCCTTGAGCGGTTCCGGGCGCAGCACCTGCTCCGGTGTATCCAGCGCCACGGGACGCCCACCTTCGAGCAGTAATAGTCGATCACAATAGCGTGCCGCCAGATTCAGATCATGCAGGATCACCAGCACCGCAGCGCCACGGTCGGCGAATTCGCGCACCGCTTGCAGAGTGGTGTGTTGGTGCAGCGGGTCGAGCATCGACGTCGGTTCGTCGAGCAACAACGTTTGCCCCGCCTCCCCCGGCCACAGCTGCGCCAGCACCCGCGCCAGGTGAACCCGCTGACGTTCACCGCCAGACAGCGCCAGATAACTGCGTCCACTCAGGTGCCGCGCATCGGCCGCGTGCAGCGCGGCGGCGACGATTTCGTCATCCCTGACCCGGCCGCTTTGATAAGGCAAACGCCCCATGCCGACCACTTCTTCGACGCGAAAGGCAAAGTCCAGGGTCGACACCTGCGGCAACACCGCCAAGCGCTGGGCTCGCTGCGCCCCGGCCCAATTATTCAGCTCGCGCTCATCGAGCCAGACACTGCCGTGGTCCGCCTGCAATTCGCCGCAGAGGGCGCCGAGCAATGTGCTTTTACCGGCACCGTTGGGGCCCAGCACGCCGAGGACTTCGCCCGGTTTAAGCTCAAGGGTAATGTCCGTGAGAACAATCTTTCGACCGCGCCGGATTTGCAGGTTCTGCGCTCGCAACATCAGGCACGCCCTCTGAGCAGTAGATACAGAAAGAACGGTGCGCCGATGAAGGCCGTGACGATCCCGATAGGCAATTCGGCCGGTGCCAGGGCCAGCCGCGCCACCAGATCGGCAAACAACAACAGACTGGCACCCGCCAGCACTGAAGCCGGCAGCAGCACTCGATGATCGGGACCGGCCAACAGACGCACCAGATGCGGCACCACCAGACCGACAAACCCGATCATCCCCGCTGCCGCGACCGCCGCACCGACACCCAGCGCCGTGCAGAACACCAACTCGCGCTTGAGCCCTTCGACATCGATGCCCAGGTGACCGGCCTCCGACTCCCCCAAAAGCAACGCATTCAAGGCTTTGGCCCGGCGCGGCAGCCACAGCGCCACGCCGGTGCTCACCAGTAGCAACGGCCAAAGTCGCGAATAGCTGGCGCCGTTAAGGCTGCCCAGGTTCCAGAACGTCAGGGTGCGCAGCGTCGCATCATCCGCCAGATAGGTGAACAGACCCACGGCGGATCCGGCCAGTGCGGTCAACGCAATACCGGCCAACAGCATGGTCGCGACATGGGTCTGCCCGTTGCGCCGGCCCAGCCGATACACCAGCGCCGTCACGCCGAGCCCGCCAAGAAACGCGCACACCGATAACAGGTAAGGCCCGAAGGATTCAGGCAGACCGCCGAACGCAGAACCACCGACGATCGCAATGGCCGCGCCCAATGCCGCACCGCTGGAGACGCCGACCAGCCCCGGATCGGCCAGAGGATTACGAAACAACCCCTGCATCGCCACGCCGGACAGTGCCAATACACCCCCCACGGCCAAACCCAACAAGGTTCGCGGCAAGCGAATCTGCCCGAGGATCAGCTCGGCCTGCTCCAGCCCGTCGGGCGCGATCGGTACACCCACCAACCGCAGGGCTGCACGCAAGGTGTCGAACAACGGCAAGCTCACCGGTCCAAGCGCCAATGACAACCAGATGGCCAACACACACAGCAGGATCAGACCAATGAACAAAGCACGGGGTTTAACCAGGATGGTCATTGGCCGGCCGAATCGGGGTAAAAGGCGTCAGACAGTTTTTTCAACGCAGGGGGTAGCCGCGGTCCCAATCCCCCGACCAACAAAGTCGGATCAAGCTCCATGACTCGCCCGTCCTTGGCCGCGCGGGTCGAGGACAGGATCGGGTTCTCCTTGAACAATGCCGCACGAGCCGCATCGCCGGTCAGTGCGCGATCGGCAAACACCAGCACCTCAGGATCCAGACTGACCAGGGACTCGACAGAAAAGGGTTTGTAGCCGGTATGCGTGGCCAGATTGTGCCCTCCGGCCTGTTGCAGCAACCAATCAGCGGCGGTGTCCTTGCCGGCGATGAGCGGTTTGCCGCCCGCGTGACCAAGCAACAACAGCACGCCCGGCGTTTTTTGCGTCAGTTGTGCCTGAGTGACCCGCCCCCTTTCATGATCGAGCATCTGTTGATAACTCTTGAACAACTGCGTCGCCCAGTCTTCAGCGCCGAGCAACGAGCCCAAATGCTTCAAGTTGTTCTGCAAAGTCATCAGATCCGGCTTAGCGGAAAACAGTTCGATTTGCACACCGGCACTGCGAATCTGCGACAGCACCGGTGGCGGCCCCATTTCTTCGGTGCCGATCAAAATCTGCGGGCGTAAGCTCAAGATGCCCTCCGCCGACAGTTGCCGCTGATACCCGATTCTTGGCAGCATCTTGAGGGAGTCAGGATACTGACTGGTGGTATCGACACCGACCAGTTTTGACGCTCCGCCCAGCGCGATGACCCACTCCGTCAGCGCTCCACCGGCACTGACCCAACGTTGTGGCAACTCGGCCGTTGCGCCGTGGTGGCTGACGAGGAGTCCGACACAGAGCGCAACAACACGGGTACTCAGGCGCATAAACAGCTTCCTTTAAGGGTTTTCCCGGGCATCGAAATGACAGGCCACGTATCCTTGGCGTCTGGCACCCATGCCTGAAGGGCAAGACGGCCATTTGATAATTGCTTGCATTTGAACGTCAAGCTCGGACATATCTGGTCACGAGCCGCGGAACTTGAGGATAGACATGAAGTTTCTTTGCGCAGGCGCCGAATTGGCTGACGCCAGCAGTCGCGGTTTCGACATCGACGGCCAGAAACTCCTGGCCGTGCGCCGGGGCGGCCGGGTGTATGTGTATGAAAATCGCTGCCCGCACCGGGGCGTCGGACTGGAATGGAAGCCCGACCAGTTTCTCGACCCCAGCAACAGCATGATCCAGTGCGCCACCCATGGCGCACTGTTCCTGATTGAAGACGGCGAATGCGTCGCCGGCCCATGCGCCGGGCAATCCCTGACTACCATCCCCAACCGCGAAGACGAGCAAGGAATCTGGCTAACCGTTTAACAGCACCTCCAGGCGCCGATCGACCACCATCTCTTCGTGGGTCAAGTGCACGCCATACGCCAGCACTTCGACCCCGCACGCCACCGCTTCGCGTAACGCCGCGGCGTAGGCCGAATCGATTTCTTCAGCAGGACGCACGGAGTCGATGCCGGTCAGGTTCACGCAATACAACTGCACGGCACGAATCCCGTCCCGGGCCAAATGCGCCAACTCTCGCAAATGCTTGGCTCCGCGCTGGGTCACTGCGTCTGGAAATGCCGCCACCAACGAACCATCGAAGCCCAGGGTCACGCTTTTGACTTCCACATAAGCCGGCCCGCTCGGGTAATCGAGACGGAAATCGATGCGGCTGCTCTCCTGACCGTAGGCCACTTCGCGCTTCAGTTCGGTAAAGCCGTTCAGCTCGGTGATGACATTGGCCCGCAACGCCTCCTCGATCAAACCGTTGGCGCGCCCGGTGTTTACGCAAAACAACCGCCCCTGTGGGGTTTCCCCGACTTCCCAGGTGCCTGGCAATTTGCGCTTGGGGTCGTTGGAACGGCTGAACCAGACCTGCCCGCCTTCAACCTGGCAATTAAGCATCGAACCGGTGTTTGGGCAGTGAATGGTCAGCAACTCGCCGCTAACGGTTTCGATATCAGCGAGAAAACGTTTGTAGCGACGAATCAAGCGACCTTCTTCGAGGGGAGGATGAAAGCGCATCAGCCTTGCCAGCTCTTCAAACCGCGAGCGATCCGTTCGACCGCTTCTTGCAAGCGTGGAAGACTCTGGGTGTAGGCAAACCGCACATGATGCCCGGCCTGATAACGACCGAAGTCCAGGCCCGGCGTAATCGCGACGTGCTCGGTTTCGAGGAAATGTCGGCAAAACGCGAAGGCATCGCCGCCGAACTTGCTGATATCAGCGTACAAATAGAAAGCACCTTCCGGCTCTACGGCAATACCGAAGCCCAATTCACGCAGGGCTGGCAACAGGAAATCACGACGTCGTCCAAACTCGGCGCGGCGCTCCTCGAAAATTTGAATAGTGGCGGGTTCGAAGCAAGCCAATGCGGCGTGCTGGGCCATGCTCGGCGCACTGATGTAGAGGTTTTGGGCGAGCTTCTCCAGCTCACCGACCGCCGCTTCTGGCGCTACCAGCCAACCGAGGCGCCAGCCGGTCATGCCGAAATACTTGGAAAAACTATTGAGGACGAAGGCGCTGTCATCGACTTCCAGCACGCTGGCCGCATCCGTGCCGTAAGTCAGGCCATGGTAGATCTCGTCGACCACCAAATGGCCGTGGCGGGCCTTGATCGCTGCAGACAGCCCGGCCAACTCGTCGCGGGTCAGGATGGTCCCGGTCGGGTTGGCCGGCGACGCTACCAGCGCGCCGACGCTGTCGTGATCCCAGTGACGCGCAACCAAGTCTGGGGTCAGCTGATAACGCACGTCCGGGCCGACCGGCACCAGTTGCGCCGCGCCTTCCACCAACCGCAGGAAATGCCGGTTGCACGGGTAACCCGGGTCTGCCAGCAGCCAGTGTTTACCTGGATCCACCAGCAAGGCGCTGGCCAACAGCAATGCGCCTGAACCGCCGGGCGTGATGAGAATTCGTTGCGGATCGATGTTCAGCCCGTAACGTTGCTGATAAAAACCCGAAATGGCTTCACGCAGCTCAGGAATGCCGCGAGCGGCGGTGTAACGAGTCTTCCCCGCCGTCAGCGCGGCCTGGCCGGCCTGGATGATCGGCTCGGCGGTGGTGAAGTCTGGCTCGCCGATTTCCAGGTGAATCACGTCGTGGCCGGCCGCTTGCAGCTCGTTGGCCCGCGCCAGCAGGGCCATGACGTGAAACGGTTCGATAGCGCGACTGCGCGCACTGTAGGACAGAGCCATTAGCCTTCCTTACAACGGGGAAAAGAATCGATTCTACCCAAGCGCAGGAACGAGCGAGAACCTAAAGCGGTCAGAGCCCATATGACGCTGGTCTCAAACGGTTCAAGCGTATGCTCCAGGTTTGACTAAAATCAATAATTGATCAGGTCTCCAGAGCCACCAGGCAAGGCTTTGCAATCTTTTGCAAGGCCCACGGGCCGCGGGCTCGACATCCGGGAGTAGCGCGGTCCGATTTGATCTGGTAAGTTCGCCCGCTTGCAGCCGCAGGGCCGGCAGGTGTCGGTGATGGAGCAATCCTGCGCAATGGATTACAAGAGTAGAGGCGGTCCATTTCATGCCCACCCAAGCAAAGCAGCAAAATCAGTCGATCAGCGGCTTCGAACCCTACAAAGAAGTGAAGGGCGAAGAGTACATGGGCAAGCCCATGCGCGCTCACTTCACCAAGATCCTGAACAAGTGGAAACAGGACTTGATGCAGGAAGTCGACCGTACTGTTGATCACATGAAAGACGAAGCGGCCAACTTTCCTGACCCGGCAGACCGTGCCAGCCAGGAAGAGGAATTCAGCCTCGAATTGCGCGCCCGCGACCGCGAGCGCAAGCTGATCAAGAAAATCGACAAAACCCTGCAATTGATCGAAGACGAAGAATACGGCTGGTGCGAGTCCTGCGGCGTCGAAATCGGCGTCAAGCGACTGGAAGCCCGCCCTACCGCCGACATGTGCGTTGACTGCAAGACCCTGGCGGAAATCAAGGAAAAGCAAGTCGGCAAGTAATCTTGGCGACTTGAACGAAGAACGGAGCGTGCGAACGCTCCGTTTTTTTGTTTCTGACATTTGCCCTGGCAGCAAACCTGTGGGAGCGGGCTTGCTCGCGAAAGCAGTGTGTCAGGCAACATTAATGTTGAAGCTGATGGCCCCTTCGCGAGCAAGCCCGCTCCCACAGGTGGCTGGTGCACGCCCGGACAACGTAATATCGACCTTATGACCGCCATCGCCTCCCCCGCCTACATTGGGCGTTTCGCCCCTACACCCAGTGGCCACTTACATTTCGGTTCGCTGGTCGCAGCGCTGGCCTCCTACCTCGACGCCCGTTCGGTCGGCGGCCGCTGGTTGGTGCGCATGGAAGATCTCGATCCGCCGCGCGAAGAGCCTGGTGCTCAGGCGGCGATTCTCAAGGCACTGGAAAGCTACGGGTTCGAGTGGGATGGCGACATGGTCCGACAGAGCGAGCGACACGCTGCCTATGACGAAGTCATCAATCGCCTGTTCAATCAGGGCCTGGCCTACGCTTGCACCTGTTCGCGCAAGCAATTGGAGCCGTATCACGGCATCTATCCCGGGTTCTGCCGCAACGCGGGGCACGGCACCGAGAACGCCGCGATCCGCCTGCGTGTACCGGAACTGGAATACCACTTCATCGACCGGGTACAGGGCGAGTTCCGTCAACATCTGGGGCGGGAGGTGGGTGATTTCGTGATCCGCCGCCGCGACGGGCTCTACGCCTATCAATTGGCGGTGGTGCTGGACGACGCCTGGCAAGGTATCACCGATATCGTGCGCGGCGCCGACCTGCTGGATTCCACGCCGCGCCAGCTCTATCTGCAAGAACTGCTGGGCCTGCCGCAACCGCGCTACCTGCACATCCCGCTGATTACCCAGCCGGACGGCCACAAACTCGGCAAATCCTATCGATCGCCGCCGTTGACCGAAGATCAGGCCACGCCGCTGTTGCTGCGCGCATTGCGGGCGCTGGGGCACAAACCTGCGACCGAACTGAATGACGCCACGCCACGGCAAGTGCTGAACTGGGGGATTACCCACTGGGATGCATCGCTGATCCCGCGCACACTGACGTTGCCCGAAGCGCAACTGCAGTGATGCCACTTGCAGTGGCGCGCCCATCCGTTACCATCGCCGCACGTTTTCGGGCACGCGCATAAAAAAGAGAGGCCGGGATGTACATCTATCGCTTGGTCCTGCTCCTGGTAGTGGGGATTTATCTGTTCTCCCCGGCCATCATGGATTGGTGGATCGACGCCACGGGCGCCTGGTATCGCCCTTATTTGCTCTGGCTGATTCTGATTGTCGTGACCTTCATCCTGCAGAGCCAAAAAGATGCCGATGAGCTTTAGCCTGACCCAGATGATCCTGATCAGCGCCGCGTACCTGGCGGTGCTGTTCGGCGTGGCCTGGATCAGCGAACGGGGGATGATCCCCCGGGCGATCATTCGCCACCCGCTGACGTACACCCTGTCGCTGGGCGTCTACGCCAGTGCCTGGGCGTTTTACGGCACGGTGGGCCTGGCCTATCAGTACGGTTACGGTTTTCTGTCCAGCTACCTCGGGGTTTCCGGGGCCTTTCTGCTGGCACCAGTGCTTTTGTACCCGATCCTGAAAATCACCCGTACTTATCAACTCTCGTCCCTGGCCGACTTGTTCGCGTTTCGTTTCCGCAGCACCTGGGCCGGCGCACTGACGACAATTTTCATGCTGATCGGCGTGCTGCCGTTGCTGGCGTTGCAGATTCAGGCGGTGGCCGACTCCATCAGCATCCTCACCCGCGAGCCGGTGCAGCATCGCGTGGCCCTGAGCTTCTGCGCACTGATTACGCTGTTCACGATTTTCTTCGGCTCACGCCACATCGCTACCCGCGAGAAACATGAAGGGCTGGTGTTTGCGATTGCCTTCGAGTCGGTGATCAAACTGATCGCGATTGGCGGCGTCGGCCTGTATGCGCTGTATGGCGTGTTCGATGGGCCGCAGCAGCTGGAACTGTGGTTGCTGCAAAACCAGACCGCCCTCGCCGCCCTGCACACGCCATTGCAGGAAGGCCCGTGGCGCACGCTGCTGCTGGTGTTCTTCGCCTCGGCGATTGTGATGCCGCACATGTACCACATGACCTTTACCGAAAACCTCAACCCGCGCTCGCTGGTCAGTGCGAGCTGGGGTCTGCCGCTGTTTCTGCTGTTGATGAGCCTCGCGGTGCCGCTGATTCTCTGGGCCGGCCTGAAACTCGGCGCCACGACCAATCCGGAGTACTTCACCCTGGGCATCGGCATCGCCGCCAACAGCAAAGCCCTGGCGCTATTGGCCTATGTCGGCGGATTGTCGGCGGCCAGCGGCCTGATCATCGTCACCACGCTGGCGCTGTCCGGGATGGCGCTGAACCATCTGGTGCTGCCGCTCTATCAGCCGCCGGCCGAAGGCAATATCTACCGTTGGCTGAAATGGACCCGCCGGGCGCTGATCGTCGCGATCATCATGGCCGGTTACGGTTTCTACCTGATGCTGGGTGCCGAGCAGGACCTGGCCAACCTCGGCATCGTCGCCTTCGTCGCCACGTTGCAGTTCCTGCCGGGGGTGTTGTCGGTGCTGTACTGGCCGACCGCCAACCGTCGCGGCTTCATCGCAGGCCTGTTGGCGGGGATTCTGGTATGGCTGGTGACCATGCTGCTGCCGCTGGTCGGCAATCTGCAGGGTTTCTACATTCCACTGCTGAACATGATTTACGTGCTGGACGACACCAGCTGGCACATGGCAGCAATCGCCTCGCTGGCCGCCAACGTGCTGATGTTCACGCTGATCTCGTTGTTCACCAACGCCAGCCCCGAAGAAGCCAGCGCCGCCGAAGCCTGCGCGGTGGACAACGTTCGCCGCCCACAACGCCGCGAACTACACGCGGCCTCGCCTCAGGAGTTTGCCACGCAGCTTGCAAAACCATTGGGCGCCAAGGCTGCGCAGAAAGAAGTCGAACAGGCGCTGCGTGACCTCTATCTGCCATTCGATGAACGCCGGCCATACGCCTTGCGCCGTCTGCGTGATCGTATCGAAGCCAACCTTTCCGGCCTGATGGGCCCGAGTGTGGCTCAAGACATGGTCGAAACCTTCCTGCCCTACAAGGCCGGTGGCGAAAACTACGTCACCGAAGACATCCACTTCATCGAAAGCCGTCTTGAGGACTACCACTCGCGCCTCACCGGCCTTGCCGCCGAACTCGATGCCCTGCGCCGCTACCACCGCCAGACCTTGCAGGAATTGCCGATGGGCGTGTGCTCGCTGGCCAAGGATCAGGAAATCCTCATGTGGAACAAAGCCATGGAGGAACTGACCGGGATTGCCGCTCAGCGTGTGGTCGGTTCACGCCTGAGCACCATTGCCGACCCTTGGAAAGAGCTGCTGCAGGGCTTCATCAACCTGCCGGACGAGCATTTGCACAAACAGCACCTGGCCCTCGACGGTCAGACGCGTTGGCTGAACCTGCACAAAGCGGCGATCGATGAACCGCTGGCGCCGGGTAACAGCGGCCTGGTGCTGCTGGTGGAAGATTTGACCGAAACCCAGATGCTCGAAGACAAACTGGTGCACTCTGAGCGCCTGGCCAGCATCGGTCGACTGGCGGCCGGCGTGGCCCATGAAATCGGCAACCCGATCACCGGCATTGCCTGTCTCGCGCAGAACTTGCGCGAAGAGCGTGAAGAAGACGCCGAACTCACGGAAATCAGTGGGCAGATCCTCGAGCAGACCAAACGCGTGTCACGCATCGTTCAGTCGCTGATGAGCTTCGCCCATGCCGGCAGTTATCAGCACAGTGACGAGCCCGTCTGTCTGGCGGAAGTGGCCCAGGATGCCATCGGCCTGCTGGCCTTGAACCGGCGCAATTTCGAAGTACAGTTCTACAACCTGTGCGATCCCGACCATTGGGTCGAAGGCGACCCGCAGCGGCTCGCCCAGGTATTGATCAACCTGCTCTCAAATGCCCGCGACGCCTCGCCTCCGGGCAGTGCGGTGCGAGTCAAAAGCGAAGCCGGCGAACACACGGTCGATCTGATCGTCGAAGACGAAGGCAGTGGTATTCCCTCGAGCATCATGGACCGACTGTTCGAACCTTTCTTCACCACCAAGGACCCTGGCGAAGGCACCGGTCTGGGCCTTGCACTGGTCTATTCCATCGTTGAAGAGCATTATGGACAAATCACCATCGACAGCCCGGCTGATGTTCAAAGCCAACGCGGCACCCGTATCCGGGTAACTTTGCCGCGTCATGTCGAAGCGACGTCCGCTGTGAACTGAGACCGTCGAGAGTATCGAATCAATGCCGCACATTTTGATCGTCGAAGACGAAACAATTATCCGCTCCGCCTTGCGCCGTCTGCTGGAACGTAACCAGTACCAGGTCAGCGAAGCCGGATCCGTGCAGGAAGCACAAGAGCGTTTCAGCATCCCCACATTTGACCTGATCGTCAGCGACCTGCGCCTGCCGGGCGCCCCCGGTACCGAGTTGATCAAACTTGGCCAGGGCACTCCGGTGCTGATCATGACCAGTTACGCCAGCCTGCGTTCGGCCGTCGACTCCATGAAAATGGGCGCGGTGGATTACATCGCCAAGCCTTTCGATCACGACGAAATGCTCCAGGCCGTCGCGCGAATCCTGCGTGACCGGCAATCGGCGCAAGCCAGCGGTGAACCGGTCGTCGGCAAAACGAGCAATGGTGCCGCGAAAAATGGTGTCGACAACAGCAACGGCGAAATCGGCATTATCGGCTCCTGCCCGCCGATGCAGGACCTGTACAGCAAGATCCGCAAAGTCGCACCGACCGATTCCAATGTCCTGATCCAGGGCGAGTCCGGTACCGGTAAAGAACTGGTAGCACGCGCCCTGCACAACCTGTCCAAACGTGCCAAGGCGCCGATGATTTCGGTGAACTGTGCGGCCATTCCAGAAAGCCTGATCGAGTCCGAACTGTTCGGCCACGAAAAAGGCGCGTTTACCGGCGCCAGTGCCGGGCGTGCCGGGTTGGTGGAAGCGGCGGACGGCGGCACCTTGTTCCTCGATGAAATCGGCGAACTGCCACTGGAAGCCCAGGCCCGCCTGCTGCGTGTGTTGCAGGAAGGAGAAATCCGTCGGGTAGGTTCGGTGCAGTCGCAGAAGGTCGACGTACGCCTGATTGCCGCGACGCACCGGGACCTCAAGAGCCTGGCGAAGATTGGGCAGTTCCGTGAAGACTTGTATTACCGCCTTCACGTAATCGCCCTGAAACTGCCGGCCTTGCGCGAACGCGGCGCGGACGTCAATGAAATTGCCACCGCGTTCCTCGCGCGGCAGAGCGCACGGGTCGGCCGTACCGATCTGAAATTCGCCCTGGATGCCGAACAAGCGATTCGGCACTACTCCTGGCCAGGTAACGTTCGCGAATTGGAAAACGCGGTCGAACGTGCGGTGATCCTGTGCGAAAGCCCGGAGATTTCCGCCGAGCTGCTGGGCATCGACATCGAACTGAGCGATCTGGATGACGACGACTTCATCGGCCTGGCGCCACAGCAGGGCAACGGCGCCGGTAACACCAGCCACGAACCGACCGAAGATTTGTCCCTGGAAGACTACTTCCAGCATTTCGTTCTCGAGCATCAAGACCACATGACCGAAACCGAACTGGCCCGCAAACTCGGGGTCAGCCGCAAATGCCTGTGGGAACGCCGTCAGCGCCTGGGCATTCCGCGGCGCAAGACCGGGGTGGCCAGCGAGAGCTGAACCGCACCTGTCGTATGTGCGGGTAACACATGACATTGTGAAAAAACTGTTACCTCAGCTTTTTCGCGTAACAGAAGCCGGGGCTTACGGTAACGAAGCCCCGGTTTTTTTTGGCCTCGAACAACACCATCAGCCCGCCTAACCCCTTGTTTTACTAGGCTTCACAAAAGTTGGCACGCACCCTGCTATATGTTCAGTACAAGAACAATAACAAGCACTGTACAAGACAATAAAAATAAGACGAATCGACTCACGCACAATAAAAACAAGACGGCGAGAGGCGTAGCTAACTGATTCTTTTGGAGAGGCGTTGCATTTGGGGCTTGCCCCACGACCAGGCCGAGAATAATAAAAAACTGTCTCAAGACAGTGCCTGAACTGGTTGGATCGAACGATCACAGCAACACAGCGACCAAAGCAATCCGTTTGCTCTTGGCTCCCGATTGGGAGGGTCATGAAGGAAAACTTCATGGCGAGGGCGCTCAACAAAAACAAGAAGCCCGAAACCAATAATAAAAATAGAGCATGCAACTACTTCTTGGGGAGCTTCGGCTCCCCTTGTGGTTTCTGCGATTTGAAAAACCTCCCTCGCCTGCGCTTCGCTTTTCTCTTGTAGCTTGTGGCTTGCAGCTCATATCTGCAGTGTCCTACACCATCCCCCGACTAAATGCTAGAATCCCCGCCCATCATGCGGTCATTCTTCGTTATGGCCGAACATTCCTTCAAACAGTGCATCCCATGCTGAAGAAGTTGTTCCAGTCATTCCGTTCTCCCAAGCGTCATACGCAACACATTCGCAGTACGCCTGAAGTGCTCAACAGCGGCCAACATTCGCTGCAAAAGGCACAGTTCAGCCGTTATGCGGTGAATATCGTCGAACGCCTGCAGAACGCCGGTTACCAGGCTTACCTGGTCGGCGGCTGTGTGCGTGACATGCTGCTCGGCATCACGCCGAAAGATTTCGACGTTGCCACCAGCGCCACGCCTGAACAGGTACGCGCCGAATTCCGCAACGCGCGGATCATCGGTCGGCGCTTCAAACTGGTGCATATCCACTTTGGCCGCGAAATCATTGAAGTCGCGACCTTCCGCGCCAATCACCCGCAAAACGACGAGGACGAAGACAGCAACCAGTCGTCTCGTAATGAAAGCGGGCGCATTTTGCGCGACAACGTCTATGGCACCCTGGAAGAGGATGCGCAACGTCGCGACTTCACCATCAACGCCTTGTATTACGATCCGGTCAGCGAGCGCATTCTCGACTACGCCAACGGCGTACACGACATCCGCAATCACCTGATCCGCCTGATCGGCGATCCGAAGCAACGCTACCAGGAAGACCCGGTGCGGATGCTGCGGGCCGTGCGTTTCGCCGCCAAGCTGAATTTCGGCATCGAAAAACACAGCGCCACGCCGATCCGCGAACTGGCGCCGTTGCTGCGCGAGATCCCGTCGGCTCGTCTGTTCGAAGAAGTGCTCAAGTTGTTCCTCTCCGGCTATGCCGCGGACACCTTCGAAATGCTGGTCGACCTGCAGTTGTTCGATCCGCTGTTCCCGGCCAGTGCGGCCGCGTTGGAGTACAACCCGACCTACACGCACACGCTGATCAGTGAAGCGCTGATCAACACGGACCTGCGAATCAAGCAGAACAAACCGGTCACCCCGGCATTCCTGTTTGCCGCCCTGCTCTGGCCTGCCCTGCCGGCCCGTGTGTTGCGCCTGCAAGAACGCGGCATGCCGCCGATTCCGGCGATGCAGGAAGCCGCTCACGAATTGATCGCCGAGCAGTGCCAGCGCATTGCTATTCCGAAACGCTTCACCATGCCGATCCGCGAGATCTGGGACATGCAGGAGCGCTTGCCACGGCGTAGCGGCAAACGCGCCGACCTGTTACTGGACAATCCGCGGTTCCGTGCCGGTTACGACTTCCTGCTGCTGCGTGAAAGCGCCGGTGAGCAGACCGATGGCTTGGGCGAATGGTGGACCGACTATCAGGACGCCAACGACAGCGAACGCCGGGACATGATCCGCGACCTCAGCGGCAAGGACGACGGTACCGGTGCTCCGCGCAAACGTCGCCGTAGCGGCGGTGCCAAGCGCAAGCGCGCTGCCGGCGCACCGAGCGCTACAGGCGAGTAAGCCATGGAACGCATCTACATCGGCATGGGCAGCAATCTGGCTGACCCCGCCGAACAGTTGCGCAGCGCTGTCGCAGCGCTGGCGCAATTGCCGCAAACCGAACTGGTCGGTGTTTCCGGGTTTTATCAAAGCGACTCGCTGCTGCCCGGCCAACCGCGTTACACCAACGCGGTCGCCGCGCTCGACAGCAGCCTCGCGCCGCTGGACTTGCTGGATGCGCTGCAAGCCATCGAGAACGGCCAGGGCCGTGAACGCCTTGAACGCTGGGGCCCACGCACGCTGGATCTGGACATCGTGCTGTTCGGCGATCGATTGATCGACGAACCTCGCCTCAAAGTTCCCCACTATCACCTGCAGGAACGGGCCTTTGTGCTCTATCCGTTGGCCGAGCTCGCACCAGCTGATCTGCGCCTGGCTGATGGCCGCACCCTCGCAGAATTACTCGCCGCCTGCCCGTTCGTCGGGTTGGAACGCCTCCCCCCTAATTGACAAAAATCCCCCTTGTGGGAGCGGGCTTGCTCGCGAAAGCGGTGTATCAGTTGGCATCTAGGTCGCCTGACACGCCGCATTCGCGAGCAAGCCCGCTCCCACATTGGTTATTTGTCGGACAAAAAATCTGCAAATCATCCCTGCCAACCTGCTGAATCGCATCAGTTACGCCGGTAACACCCCACGCGTAACAATGCGGTAACACACGCAATTGACTTCCCGGGTTCTCCTCACGACTATAGGCGTCCCGCTGCCGCCAACGCGGCGCCAAAGGGCGCAATCCAGGCCTTACAAGCACCACGAAAGAAGGTGCGCCTGTATAAATGACGAATCACGCGCGTTACTCGCAGTAGTTTCCATAGCGCCTGTAATGAGGATTTTTTCATGCCAGCCATCACCCTGACCACGCTCCAGAGCCTCAAGCAGAAAGGTGAAAAGATCACCATGCTGACCTGCTATGACGCGACCTTCGCCCATGCCTGCAATGAGGCCGGGGTTGAAGTGCTGCTGGTGGGCGACTCACTCGGCATGGTCTTGCAAGGTCACGACAGCACCCTGCCGGTGACCACCGCCGAAATGGCCTACCACGTGGCAGCCGTCAAACGCGGCAACACCGATGCCCTGATCCTCGCCGACCTGCCCTTCATGGCCTACGCCACCCTCGAACAAACCATGACCAACAGCGCCCTGTTGATGCAGGCCGGTGCACACATGGTCAAGGTTGAAGGAGCATTGTGGCTCGCGGACTCGATCCGTCTGCTGGCCGAACGTGGCATCCCGGTGTGCGCGCACATGGGGCTGACGCCGCAATCGGTCAACATCCTCGGCGGCTATAAAGTCCAGGGCCGCAACGAGAACCAGGCGCGGCAAATGCGTGCCGACGCGATTTCCCTGGAACAGGCTGGTGCGGCCATGCTGCTGCTCGAATGCGTGCCCAGCGAACTGGCCGAAGAAATCTCCCAAGCGGTGAAGATCCCGGTGATCGGCATCGGCGCCGGCAGTGGCACCGACGGCCAGGTGCTGGTCCTGCACGACATGCTGGGCTTGTCCATTACTGGCCGCGTGCCGAAATTCGTGAAGAATTTCATGACTGGCCAAACCAGCGTCCAAGCAGCCTTGAGCGCTTACGTCACTGAAGTCAAAGCGGCGACTTTCCCTGGCATCGAACACGGATTCTCTGCATGAACACCGTAAAAACCGTACGCGAACTGCGGGCCGCCGTGGCCCGTGCCCGTAGCGAAGGCAAACGTATCGGCTTCGTGCCGACCATGGGCAACCTGCACAGCGGGCATATCGCGCTGATTACCAAAGCCACCCAACGGGTGGATTTCGTGGTCGCGAGCATTTTCGTCAATCCGCTGCAATTTGGTGCCGGCGAAGACCTCGACAAGTACCCGCGGACCCTGGCCGCCGATCAGGAGAAACTGCTCCAGGCCGGTTGCCATCTGCTGTTCGCACCAACCGTCGAAGAAATGTACCCCGATGGCATGGCCGGTCAGACCCGCGTCAGTGTTCCGCAACTGTCCGAGGGCCTGTGCGGCGCCAGCCGTCCGGGGCATTTCGAAGGGGTGGCGACCGTAGTCAGCAAGCTATTCAACATGGTCCAGCCGGACCTGGCGATCTTCGGCCAGAAAGACTTCCAGCAACTGGCGGTGATTCGCGCCCTGGTGCATGACTTGAACATGCCGATCCAGATTATCGGTGAGCCTACCGTACGTGCGGCCGACGGTCTGGCGCTGTCGTCGCGCAATGGTTTCCTCAGCGAAGAACAACGGGCCATCGCGCCGGTGGTCTATCGCACCCTGACCCATATTGCCGATGCAATTAAACAGGGAGAGCGGGATTTCCCGACGTTGATCAACGAGCAGATCAAGCAACTCGAAGCCGCCGGTCTGCGTGCGGATTATCTGGAGATTCGCCATGCGCTGACCTTGCGTCCGGCGATGGCGGAAGATCGGGATCTGGTGATTCTGGTGGCGGCGTTCCTGGGCACGACGCGGTTGATCGACAACCTGCATCTGAACCTCGACGCGCCAGCCTGAGCACCGCAAAACCAATGTGGGAGCGGGCTTGCTCGCGAAAGCGGTCTGACAGTCAACGATGATGTTGAATGTGATGGCCTCTTCGCGAGCAAGCCCGCTCCCACATTAGATCTACGTCGTTTCCAGACTGTATTGCTGCCTCCAAAGCCTTCGGGCAAACTGCCCGCCGTTCGATTCCGACCTGGGGAAACACTCATGCACGCCATCATGCTCAAGGCCAAGCTGCATCGCGCCGAAGTTACCCACGCTGTACTCGATTACGAAGGCTCTTGCGCCATCGACGGTGAATGGCTGGATCTGTCCGGCATCCGTGAGTACGAACAGATCCAGATCTACAACGTCGACAACGGCGAACGCTTCACCACCTACGCGATTCGTGGCGAAGAAGGTTCGCGCATGATTTCGGTCAACGGTGCCGCGGCGCACAAGGCCAAGGTCGACGACCGCGTGATCATCTGCGCTTACGCCCACTACAGCGAAGCCGAACTGCTCAACTTCAAGCCGCGCATGCTCTACATGGCACCGGGTAACGAGTTGAGCCACACCAGCAATGCCATTCCGGTTCAGGTCGCCTGATCGAGCCCCTCCCTCTGTCAGCCTTCCGTTTGTCGGACCGCTCCCTGTTTAAATGTTAAAAAAGTACCGGGAGCAGGTCAGACAAAGTCAAGACAGATTGCAGCGCGAGGTTTACTGTATTCGCCCTGCGCCATGAAATCGTGTCGACGCAGTTGACCGGACGCCCAACCACAGCGCTCCGGGATTTATCGTGTTCAAAAGGCCGTTCAAGTAAAAAGGAAAACCGCAGCGATGGCGTATTACCGCACCCCTCACGACGTTACCGCTCTGCCCGCCTGGCAAGCGCTGAATGACCACCGCCAAGCCATGCAGGATTTCAGCATGCGCGAAGCCTTTAATGCCGATCCGCAGCGTTTTACTCAATTCACCCTCAGCAGCTGCGGCCTGTTTCTCGACTACTCGAAAAACCTGATCAACGCCGAGACCCGCAACCTGCTGGTGGGCCTGGCCAACGAAGTCGATCTCCAGGGCGCGATCAAAGCGCTGTTCAATGGCGAAATCGTCAACTCTTCCGAAGGCCGCCCCGCCCTGCACACCGCACTGCGCCGCCCGGTGGGCGACAAGCTGTCGGTCAACGGCGTCAACGTGATGCCCGATGTACACAAGGTGTTGAACCAGATCACCGACCTCGTGGGCCGTATCCACGACGGTTTGTGGCGCGGTTACACCGAGAAGCCGATCACTGACGTGGTCAACATCGGCATCGGTGGCTCGTTCCTGGGCCCTGAACTGGTGTCCGAAGCGCTGCTGTCCTACGCCCAGAAAGGCGTGCGCTGCCATTACCTGGCGAACATCGATGGCAGTGAATTCCACGAACTGACCATGAAGCTGCGCGCCGAGACCACACTGTTCATCGTCTCGTCGAAATCCTTCAACACCCTCGAAACCCTGAAAAACGCCCAGGCCGCACGCGCCTGGTACCTGGCTCAGGGTGGTTCGGAAGCCGAGCTGTACCGTCACTTCATCGCCGTATCCAGCAACAATGCTGCTGCGGTGGCGTTCGGTATTCGCGAAGAAAACATCTTCCCGATGTGGGACTGGGTTGGCGGGCGTTACTCGCTGTGGTCGGCTATCGGTTTGCCGATTGCATTGGCCATCGGCATGTCGAACTTCAAAGAGCTGCTGTCCGGTGCCTACACCATGGACCAGCACTTCCAGAGCGCGCCATTCGAACAGAACATGCCGGTACTGCTGGCGTTGCTCGGCGTCTGGTACGGCAACTTCTGGGGCGCGCAAAGCCACGCGATCCTGCCGTACGACCACTACCTGCGCAACATCACCAAACACTTGCAACAGCTGGACATGGAATCCAACGGCAAGAGCGTACGCCAGGACGGCACGCCAGTGTCCACCGATACCGGCCCGGTGATCTGGGGCGGCGTCGGCTGCAACGGTCAGCATGCTTATCACCAGTTGCTGCACCAAGGTACCCAACTGATTCCGGCCGACTTTATCGTGCCAATCGTCAGCTTCAACCCGGTGTCCGACCACCACCAGTGGCTGTACGCCAACTGCCTGTCGCAAAGCCAGGCGCTGATGCTGGGCAAGACCTTGGGCGAGGCCGAAGCCGAACTGCGCGACAAGGGCTTGAGCGAAGAGGAAGTACAAAAAGTCGCGCCGCACAAGGTGATCCCGGGCAACCGTCCGAGCAACACCCTGGTGGTCGAACGTATCAGCCCGCGTCGTCTCGGCGCACTGGTGGCGATGTACGAACACAAAGTCTTCGTGCAAAGCGTGGTCTGGGGCATCAACGCCTTCGACCAGTGGGGCGTGGAACTGGGCAAGGAGCTGGGCAAAGGCGTCTACAACCGCCTGGTCGGCAGCGAAGAAACCCCGGCTGACGATGCCTCCACCCAAGGCCTGATCAACTACTTCCGCGGTCGTCACCGCGGGTGATTTGAGACTCTTTCCCACAGGTCATCACTGACCCTGTGGGAGCGGGCTTGCTCGCGAAAGCGGTGTATCAGTCGACACCAATGTTGAATGACACACCGCTTTCGCGAGCAAGCCCGCTCCCACATTGGTTCTATGTACACTTGAACTCAAAATTCACAGGGCGCATCTTTATTACTTGTTGCAACAAGAATAAGGAACCGTCATGTTCGATATCAGCACGTTCCCCAAAGCCGATGCCGTCCGCCGGGCTGCACAGTTAAGTCAAGACGACTACCAACGCCTGTACCGCCAATCCATCGAGCACCCCAGCACCTTCTGGGCAGAACAGGCCACACGCTTTCTCGACTGGAGCGCGCCGTGGCAAACCGTTCAGCGTTACGACCTGAAAACCGGTGAAGCGAGCTGGTTCGCTGGTGGACAGATAAACGTCAGTTACAACTGCATTGACCGTCACCTGGAAAAACGTGGCGATCAAATCGCGATCATCTGGGAAGGCGATGACCCTGCCGAATCCGCCCAGATCACTTACAAAAAACTCCATCACAACGTCTGCCGACTGGCCAACGTACTCAAAAACCGTGGTGTGAAGAAAGGTGACCGCGTGTGCATCTACATGCCGATGATCCCCGAAGCCGCCTACGCCATGCTCGCCTGCGCTCGAATCGGTGCGATTCATTCGGTGGTGTTCGGCGGCTTCTCCCCGGACTCGTTGCGTGACCGGATCCTCGACGCCGATTGCCGCACCGTGATCACTGCCGACGAAGGCGTGCGCGGCGGTAAATTCGTGCCGCTCAAACAGAACGTCGACACCGCGCTGCAAAGCTGCCCCAACGTGAACACCGTGATCGTGGTCGAACGCACCCAAGGCCAGGTTAACTGGGTCGAGGATCGGGACATCTGGTACCACCAGGCTTTGCGCGACGTCAGCGACGACTGCCCGCCAGAGCCGATGGACGCCGAAGACCCGCTGTTCATCCTCTATACCTCCGGCAGCACCGGCAAACCCAAAGGCGTAATGCACACCACTGGCGGCTACTTGCTGCAAGCCGCCATGACCTTCAAGTACGTGTTCGACTATCACGACGGTGAAGTCTTCTGGTGCACCGCCGATGTCGGCTGGGTCACCGGCCATAGCTACATTGTCTACGGGCCACTGGCCAACGGGGCGACCACGCTGATCTTCGAAGGCGTGCCGAGCTACCCCAGCACCTCGCGCTTCTGGCAGGTGATCGACAAGCACCATGTGAACATCTTCTACACCGCCCCGACTGCCCTGCGTGCACTGATGCGTGAAGGTCCCGAGCCGTTGAAGGAAACGTCCCGCGAGAGCCTGCGATTGCTCGGCACCGTCGGCGAGCCGATCAATCCGGAAGCCTGGGAGTGGTATTTCAATACAGTCGGCGAGCAGCGCTGCACGATTGTCGATACCTGGTGGCAGACCGAAACCGGCGGCATCATGATTAGCCCGCTGGTCAGCACCCAACGGGTCAAACCCGGTTGCGCCACGCAACCGATGTTCGGCGTGCAACCGGTATTGCTCGACGAACACGGCAAGGAAATCAAAGGCGCCGGTAGCGGCATACTGGCCATCAAGTCCAGCTGGCCGGCGCAGATCCGCAGCGTCTACGGCGACCCGAAACGGATGATCGAAACCTACTTCAAGCCCTACCCCGGCTATTACTTCACCGGCGACGGCGCACGTCGCGACGAGGACGGCGATTACTGGATCACCGGCCGCATCGACGACGTGATCAACGTCTCCGGGCACCGCATCGGCACGGCCGAAGTGGAAAGCGCGCTGGTGCTGCACGACAGCATCGCCGAGGCCGCCGTGGTCGGTTACCCCCACGACGTCAAAGGCCAGGGCATCTATGCCTTCGTCACGCCCATGAATGGCACCGAACCCAATGACGAACTGAAGAAACAATTGCTCGCGCACGTCAGCAAGGAAATCGGCAGCTTTGCCAAACCGGACTTGATCCAATGGGCGCCGGCCCTGCCGAAAACCCGTTCGGGCAAAATCATGCGACGAATTCTGCGCAAGATCGCCTGCAACGAACTGGACAGCCTGGGCGACACCTCGACCCTCGCCGACCCGAGCGTGGTGCAAGGGCTGATCGATCAGCGGCTGAACCAATGAACTCGTGTTGTGCATCGGCGGAGGCCAAGGCGTAGCACTGCGAGCGAAAGAGCTTAAAAGCTTCGCGAGCAAGCCCGCTCCCACATTGGATTTTTGAACGTCACACATCCAGTGTGGGAGCGGGCTTGCTCGCGAAGACGGCCTCGCAGCCACCACATCCCTCACATTTGCCCACAAAACTCAAAGCCCATAGCTGTTAAACTCCCGCGCCCCAATTCCCTCCTGCAAGGCGCCCAGCATGTCTTCCTTGAATCAGGCGCTGCGCGCCGCCCTCGATCATCGTCAGGACCTGCTTGCCGAGCTGCATCAGCAAGGCACCGATTGCTATCGCCTGTTCCACGGCAGCCAGGAAGGCGCCGGCGGCCTGACCATCGACCGCTACGGTCCGCAACTGTTGGTGCAGAGTTTTCATCAGGCGCTGGAGCGTGACGCTCTGCTGCAACTGCACGAGATCGTCAATCAGCAGTTGGGCCTCGACACCCTGCTGGTCTACAACGACCGTTCTCGTGGTAACTCGCGCATCGACCGCGAAGACACCGTCTACCGCGCCGACGAAGCCGCCCTGCAAGATTTGATCGGCCACGAATGGGGACTGAACTACCGGGTTCGCGGGCGCCACGCTGGCCAGGACCCGTTGCTGTTTCTCGATCTGCGAAACGCTCGCGGCTGGGTCAAGGCGCACAGCAAAAACAAAAGTGTGCTGAACCTGTTTGCCTACACCTGTGGCGTCGGCCTCAGCGCCGCGGCGGGTGGTGCGAGCGAGGTGTGTAACCTGGACTTTGCCGAAGGCAATCTGGCGGTCGGTCGTGAGAACGGCTTGCTCAACCCGCAATTGCCGACGATGGAGTTCATCCAGTCCGATTATTTCCCGGCGATTCGTCAATTGGCCGGTCTGCCGATCAGCCAGCGTCGCGGGCAGAAACTGCCGAGCTATCAACGTCTGGACCCGCGTCAGTACGATTTGGTACTGCTTGATCCTCCGGCCTGGGCCAAGAGTGCTTTCGGCACGGTCGACCTGTTGCGCGACTACCAGAGCCTGCTCAAACCGGCGCTGCTGACCACCGCCGACGATGGCGTACTGATCTGCTGCAACAACCTGGCGAAGGTCAGCATGGACGATTGGCGCGAGCAGGTTTTGCGCTGCGCAGAGAAGGCCGGGCGCCCGGTGCGTGAGTGGACAGCGCTGACACCGGGCAGCGATTTCCCATCGATGGATCAGCAGCCGCCACTGAAAACGCTGATTCTGCAGCTCTGAAAATTCGCACCGATAATCAGATAAATCCTATAAAGCCTGGTTGCTTCGGAACCGCAAACGCATGCCATACTCCAAGGCACTCCGATTCCGACAGATGAAGCCGCACATGCCCAAAGGATTGATTCGCGCTATCGGCGCCTTGTTGACTGCCTTGGCTCTTTATAGCCTGCTGGGGTTTCTGATTTTACCGGGCATCGCGTTGCGGATTGCCAATCAACAATTGGCCAACTACGCCACGACACCCGCGACGATTCAGCGAATCGAACTCAACCCGTTCAGCCTTGAAGTCACCCTTTGGGGCTTGGTCATCGGCGAGCCGGGCAAGGAGCAAGTGGGCTTCGAACGTCTGTACGCCAACCTGCAGATCGACAGTCTTTGGACCAAGGCATTGCACCTGTCCGATATCGAACTGGACAAACCCAAGACCGAAATCCTCTTCAGTAAGGACGGCAAGCTCAACCTGCTCGGGCTGTTCAAAATCCCCGCCAGCGAACCGACCCCCGTCGATCCGGACGCCAAACCATTCCCGCTGCGCGTGGAGCGAATCAAACTGGCCGGTGGCTCCTTGCATTTCGAGGATGCACGGCCCAGCGAACCCATCGAATTCCTCTACGACAAACTCGACTTCGAACTGAAAAACCTCAGCACCCTGCCCGAAGACAGCGCCGACATGACGTTGGTGGCCGTTGGCCCGGCAGGTGGACAGATCGACTGGACCGGTAATTTCAGCCTGATCCCGATCGCCTCCGAAGGTAAGCTGAAAATCACCGACGGCAAGATGAAATCCTTCTGGCCCTATGTGCGCGATGCTGTGCCACTTGCACTCGAAGATGGCGTCATCAGCCTCAGCACCGACTACAAACTCAACCTGGCCAAGGAAACCGAACTGCTGCTAAGTAACGTTGCCGTCAGTGTCGCGCCTTTCGCCATCAAGACGCCGGACGGTCGACCGCTGGCGAAGCTCGAGCGGCTGGACATCAGCGAAACCACCGTAGACCTGGCCAAACAGCAAGTGGTGGTCGGCAAGATTCGCAGCAAAAAACTGGAAACCTGGGCCGCCCTCGAAGCCGACGGGCAACTCGACTGGCAAAAACTGTTCGCCAGTCAGCCATCCAAAGCGGCCAACAAAGCCAATGCCGAACCAGCCAGCGCGCCGGCAGTAGCCGATTCGCCGAAGCCTGAACCGACCGCGCCGAGCAAGCCTTGGCAGGTGCTGCTCAAAGACGTGCAGCTACGTGACTATCAGGTACATCTGGCCGACCGCAAGGCACAACCGGCGGTGGCGCTGGAGTTGGGCCCCCTGAACCTGGACCTGCAAAATTTCGACAGCCTCAATGGCTCACCTTTCAACCTCAAGCTCGACTCCGGCGTGGGCAAGCAAGGCAAGATCACCGCGGACGGCGTGGTCAATCTGGCCCCGATCAGCGCCAAACTGAACGTGCAGACGAAGGACATCGACCTGCGCGTCGCCCAGTCCTACATCAACCCGTTCATTCGTCTCGAACTGCGCAGCGGCATGCTGGGCAGTGATCTGGCGGTCGACCTGAAAAGCACCGAACCGCTGGCGTTCAGCGTCACAGGCAAAGCCCAGGTCGATCAACTGCATACCCTCGACACCCTGAAAACCCGCGACTTCCTCAAGTGGCAACAGTTGGTGCTCGAAGGCCTTAACTATCAGCATGGCGACAGCCTGTCGATCGACAAGGTCAACTTGTTCCAGCCTTATGCACGCTTCATGATCAACGATGATCGCACCACCAACGTCGATGACCTGTTGATCCCGCAACCGGCCGACTCCGGCGCCACAACTACCGCGGCGACCAAACCGGCAGCCGGAAAAGAAAAACCGCTGGGCATCCACATTGGCGGCATTGCCATCAATGACGGTTCGGCAAACTTCGCCGACTTCAGCCTGACCCCGAACTTCGCCACAGCCATTCAACAGCTCAACGGGAAGATTGGCACCATCGACAGCCGACAGGCAAAACCGGCCAGCGTCGACATCAAGGGCAAGGTCGACCGCTATGCACCGGTGACCATCAAGGGTTCGGTCAATCCTTTCGACCCGATGGCCAGCCTGGACATCGCCACCAGTTTCAAACGGGTGGAATTGACCACTTTGACGCCCTACTCCGGCAAGTTCGCCGGTTACCGTATCCGCAAGGGCCGGCTCAATCTCGACCTGCATTACAAGATCACCAACGGCCAGCTCCTGGCCGAAAACAAAGTGGTGGTCGAGCAGTTGCAACTGGGTGAAAAGGTCGACAGCCCGGACGCGGTGAGCCTGCCACTGAAACTGGCGATTGCCTTGCTCAAGGATGTCGACGGCAAGATTTCCATCGAACTGCCGGTGAGCGGCGACCTGAACAACCCTCAGTTCAGTGTCATGCCTATTATCTGGCAGACCCTGCGCAACCTGATCGTGAAAGCCGCCGCAGCGCCATTCAAAATGATTGGCGGGCTTGTCAGCGGCGGTGGTTCGGAAGACTTGGGCAGCGTGGCATTTGCACCGGGTTCCAGTGACTTGAGCAAAGACGCCGAAGCGGCGCTGGTCAAACTGTCCCAAGCGCTCAAGGAGCGTCCGGCCCTGCGCCTGGAAATCGAAGGCACCGCGGCCAAGAGCAGCGATGGCCCGCTGATTGCCGAGCAACGCCTGGAGCGGGAATACCAGTACAACTACTACAAAATGCTCCAGCGTCGCGGTGACAAAGTACCGGCCCAAGCCTCGTTGCTGGACGTACCGGACAACGAGAAAGGCCCGCTGCTTGAAGGGATCTACCGCACACGCCTCAAGACCCAGCCGCCCGCCGAATGGAAGGATCTGGGCAAGGAAGAACGCAGCAAAAAAATGCGGGAAGGCGTGATCGCGTTCTGGAGTTCCAGCGAGGTGCTGTTGCGTCAACTGGGGCAAGAACGGGCCAGCAGCATCAAGGATTATCTGGTGGACAAGGGGCAATTGGCCGATGACCGCGTGTACTTCATCGACGCCAGCCTCGGCGAGGCAGAAAGCGATGGCCGCGTTATCACGCCCATGCATCTGGATGCCGAATGATGGGCGCACATTGGCTTCTGAGCCTGGCTCTGTTGCTGGTTGCCGGCCAGGCAACGGCGGCTGATACCTTGCGTTGCGGCAGTCAATTGATCAGCGTCGGGGACAGGTCCAGCGAAGTGCTGCAAAAATGCGGAGAGCCCGTTGCCCGCGACTTGCTGGGCTACAAGCGCAGCGCCAATCGGCGGGAAGAGTTTCAGGTCGAGGAATGGACCTACGGCCCCAACAGCGGGATGTACCAGTACCTGCGCTTTGAAGGAAACAGGTTGGTTCAAATCACCAGCAAGCGTGGTAATTGAATCCACCACAAACCAATGTGGGAGCGGGCTTGCTCGCGAATGCGGTGTGTCAGTCGGCATCAATGTTGACTGACACACCGCATTCGCGAGCAAGCCCGCTCCCACAGTTGTTTTGCGTAGTCCGCAATAGAACAAGCCCCGACACGAATGCCGGGGCCTGTAATGGCCACGTCCTTGTGGCCTTCGCATGAACGCTCAAGTAGCGGCAGACGTATGACTCGGCCCGTCTACCGCACCTTCTCCCGGTCCAGGCGAGAAGCCTTGTCTTACTCGGATTTCAGGCCGTCAGCGGACACCGCTTTGACGCCTTTAATTTTCTTGGCGATAGCCACGGCGGTTGTTTTCTGAGCATCTGTCAGAACGGTCATGGAAGACAGGGAAACAACGCCTTTGTTGGTTTCGACTTTGATGTCGGTGCCTGGGATGCCTTTTTCGGTGAGCAGGTCTGCTTTGACTTTGGTTGTGATCCAGGTATCGGAAACATCCTCTTTCGCTTCAGTGACTTCACCGGCGGCCAGCATCATGGGTGCCTGAGTCGCTTGGGTGGTCTGTGCAAATGCAGCGTTGGCCATGGTCAGGGTCAGCGCGGTAGCAGTAGCGGCAGCGATAGCGAACTTCTTCATACGAGTAACTCCTGTATTTCTGGAAAGTCTGCTGCGTGTCTTGTCAGCAGGGTTACAGGAGAGAGTGCGAACGCTGTGCCAACTGTTCGATAAAAAATAAATTCTTATAAATCAACTAGTTAACAACAAAGGTAATTTTCGGAATCATGCAAATTGCATGACTGCGAAATTATCTACATGCAACTTGCGGGTTTTAACGCAGGCCTAAGGCCATGAATTGTTGGGGATTTTCTTGATTATTGAATTGGCCCACAAATGACGAGCAAAAAAATGCCCCGCGTCGTGAGAAGCAGGGCATTGGCAGGATGACAATGGATCAGCCAGCAGCGGCAGCACCCGTGCAGCCTTTAGGAGCATATTCCTGTTCAGCCGTGGTGGCGCACGTCCAACCACCAGCGAGTGTGCGTGTTAGCGTAATGGTTTTGCTGAGTACCGGTCCTGGAGCATTGAGGATCGTGCAACCGATAGTACCTGCGCCGTCAGCGGCGGTACCCGATGCTGTAATTGTGCAATTACCTGTGGTCGCCGTACCGCCGATCAGAGCGAGGGTCGGATTAGTACCTTGGTTGATAATGTCTTCGAAAGGCACTTTCAGTGCCGATATTTCTGCAAGAGCAGCAGTTACCTTCGCCCGCGCCTGGTACTTCGAATATTGCGGCAACGCAAACGTCGCCAGAATCCCGATGATCGCCACCACGATCAGCAGCTCGATCAGAGTAAAACCTTTTTGATTTTTCATAGACAGGCTCCATGCATGAGTCGAAATCTCATGATCTGAACAAGGCACAGCACAGGTCATGCCAAGTCGCGCGCGCCCCTGCCTGCTGGGTGCGAGATCGCGGCAAAGACCTTTCCTACTCCAAGGATCAGCACTATCTGACACTTTTTGTCACCTCACCCCGGCTGGTTTGGTTCCACTGCTTGACTAGGCTATAAGTCATTCACTGTCTGCGTCCGGTATCCCAATGAATGACATCGCCCTTAGCGGTCTGGCCAAGCAATTGGTACTGGCCGAACTGATCACTGACCAAAGTGCGCAACAGGCGTATCAACAAGCCCAACGCAATCGAATTTCGCTGGTCAGCTATCTGGTGCAAAACAAACTGCTGAAAAGCTGGCAGGTCGCCGAGGTGGCCTCGGAGCATTTCGGCATGGCCCTGCTGGACCTCAACTGCCTGGACAAGGACACTCAACCCCGAGGGCTGGTCAGTGAGAAGCTGATCCGCCAGCACCACGCCCTGCCCCTCTGGCGGCGTGGTAACAAGCTGTTCGTGGGGATTTCCGATCCGACCAGTCACCAGGCCATCAACGACATCCAGTTCAGCACCGGGCTGAGCACCGAAGCCATTCTGGTGGAGGAAGACAAGCTCAGCGACGCCATCGAAAAATTCTTCGACAACCACTCCACCGGCCTGGAAGACATGGCCGATGTCGACCTCGACGGGGTGGACATCGAGTCGGTCGATGAGCAGAAACAGGACGCCCTCGGAGGGCAAGATGCCGATGATGCCCCCGTGGTGCGCTTCGTCCACAAGATGTTGCTCGACGCGATCAAGAGCGGTTCTTCCGACCTGCATTTCGAGCCCTATGAAAAAATCTACCGCGTGCGTATGCGCACCGATGGCATGCTGCGGGAGGTCGCCAGGCCGCCGACGCAACTGGCCAACCGCATTGCCTCGCGGCTGAAGGTCATGGCCAGTCTCGACATCTCCGAGCGACGCAAACCCCAGGACGGGCGAATCAAGATGCGCCTGTCCAAAAGCAAGTCCATCGACTTCCGGGTCAACACACTGCCGACCTTGTGGGGCGAGAAAGTGGTAATCCGGATCCTCGACCCGTCCAGTGCCCAAATGGGCATCGATGCCCTCGGCTACGAGCCCGACCAGAAAGACCTGTACATGGCCGCACTCAAGCAGCCACAGGGAATGATCCTGGTGACCGGCCCCACCGGCTCGGGCAAGACCGTGTCGCTCTATACCGGGCTGAACATCCTCAACACCGTCGACATCAATATTTCCACTGCCGAAGACCCGGTAGAAATCAACATCGAAGGCATCAACCAGGTCAACGTCAATTCCAGGCAGGGACTGGATTTCGCCCAGGCGCTGCGCTCGTTTCTGCGTCAGGACCCGGACGTGATCATGGTCGGTGAAATCCGCGACCTCGAAACCGCTGAAATCGCCATCAAGGCCGCCCAGACCGGGCATATGGTGCTTTCCACCCTGCACACCAACAGCGCCGCGCAAACCCTGACCCGCCTGCACAACATGGGAATTCAGGGGTTCAACATCGCGACCTCGGTCAGCCTGATCATCGCCCAGCGCCTGGCGCGCAAATTGTGCAGTCATTGCAAAAAACCCATCGAGATTCCCCGCGAGGCGTTGCTCAAAGAAGGCTTTCCCGAGGAACGCATCGGCTCATTCACGATCTATGAACCGGTCGGTTGCGATCAGTGCAACAGCGGTTACAAAGGGCGGGTAGGGATTTATGAAGTGGTGAAGAACACCCCAGAACTGCAACGGCTGATCATGGCCGAAGGCAATTCACTGGAAATCGACATCCAGATGCGTAAGGACGGCTTCAACGACCTGCGTACTTCGGGCCTGCTCAAGGCCATGCAAGGCATCACCAGCCTTGAAGAAATCAACCGGGTCACCAAGGACTGAACATGGCGGTCAAAGCAGCGAAAATCAGCGTATATGCCTGGGAAGGCACAGACAAAAAAGGCACAAAAATGACCGGCGAATTGACCGGCCAGAATCCCGCGCTGATCAAGGCCCAGTTACGCAAGCAAGGCATCAACCCGGGCAAGGTGCGGAAAAAAACCGCGTCCATTTTCAATGCCGGTAAACGCATAAAGGCCTTGGACATTGCCCTGTTTACCCGGCAGATGGCGACCATGATGAAAGCCGGCGTACCGTTGCTGCAATCGTTCGACATTATCGGCGAGGGCTTCGATAACCCGAACATGCGCAAACTGGTGGACGAGGTAAAACAGGAAGTCGCGGCCGGTAACAGCTTCGCCGCGGCCCTGCGCAAAAAGCCCCAGTATTTCGATGAGCTGTACTGCAACCTGGTGGATGCCGGCGAGCAGGCCGGTGCTCTGGATACCCTGCTGGAGCGGGTGGCGACCTACAAGGAAAAGAGCGAAAGCCTCAAGGCCAAGATCAAGAAAGCCATGACCTACCCGCTGGCGGTGGTGTTCGTCGCGATCATTGTGACCGGGATTCTGCTGGTCAAGGTTGTGCCGCAGTTCGAGTCGGTGTTCTCGGGGTTCGGCGCCGAACTGCCAGCGTTCACCGTGATGGTCATCGGCTTGTCGGAGTTCCTGCAGGCCTGGTGGTGGATGGTGCTCGGCCTGTTGGGTGCGCTGGTTTTCGGCGTCCGCCATGCCTTTAAAAAGTCCCCGGGCTTTCGGGACCGGATGGACACTTGGCTGCTGAAACTGCCGTTGGTTGGCGCGCTCATGTACAAGTCCGCCGTGGCCCGTTACGCCCGCACCTTGTCGACGACGTTCGCCGCCGGCGTGCCACTGGTCGAAGCCCTGGATTCAGTGGCAGGCGCAACCGGCAACATCGTATTCAAGCGAGCGGTATTACGCATCAGGCAGGATGTTTCCACCGGCATGCAGCTGAATTTTGCGATGCGCACCTCCGGTATATTTCCGAACATGGCGATCCAGATGACGGCCATTGGCGAAGAGTCTGGCGCACTGGATGACATGCTCGACAAGGTCGCGAGCTTCTATGAAGACGAGGTGGATAACATGGTCGATAACCTGACCAGTCTGATGGAGCCTTTCATCATGGTGGTGCTGGGGGTTATCGTCGGCGGCCTGGTGGTAGCAATGTACCTGCCCATCTTCCAACTTGGCTCAGCGATCTGATATGTCCTTGAACGAATTTCTGAGTCACAACTCGCTGGCCTTCGTGATCACCGCATGGGTGATCGGTTTGCTGATCGGCAGTTTCCTCAACGTGGTGGTCTGGCGCCTGCCGAAGATGCTTGAGCGTGAATGGCGCTTGCAAGCCCATGACGTCCTGGATTTGCCACCCGAAGCCCCCGGCCCGGCTTACAACCTGATATTGCCTCACTCCGAGTGCCCCGACTGTGGCCATCGGATTCGAGCGTGGGAAAACATTCCCGTGCTCAGTTATCTGTTTTTACGCGGGCGATGCTCGAACTGCGCGACGCCGATCAGCAAACGTTACCCGCTGACCGAACTGGCCTGCGGCGTGCTGTCAGCGTTCGTCGCCTGGCATTTCGGTTTCGGCTGGCAGGCCTGCATGGTGCTGGTCCTGAGCTGGGGCCTGTTGGCGATGAGCCTGATCGACGCCGAGCACCAGTTGTTGCCGGACGTGCTGGTGCTGCCGTTGATATGGCTGGGATTGATCGTCAACAGTTTCGGGCTCTTCGTTTCACTGCATGACGCGCTCTGGGGCGCGGTGGCCGGCTACATGGCGCTGTGGACGGTGTTCTGGCTATTCAAGCTGATCACCGGCAAGGACGGCATCGGCTACGGTGACTTCAAGCTCTTGGCGATGCTCGGCGCCTGGGGCGGCTGGCAGATCCTGCCGCTGACCATCCTGCTGTCATCGCTGCTGGGCGCCATCATCGGGGTGATTTTGCTGCGCCTGCGGGACGCAAAAACCTCGACGCCGCTGCCCTTTGGCCCCTATCTGGCGATTGCCGGCTGGATTGCCTTGCTCTGGGGTGGTCAAATAACCGGCTTCTATTGGCAGTTTGTCGGTTTGAAATGAATACCCCTGTGGAAAAACCCTGGATTCTCGGCCTGACCGGCGGCATCGGCAGCGGCAAAAGCGCGGCCGCCCAGCACTTCATTGATCTGGGCGTGCACGTGGTGGACGCCGATCATGCGGCTCGCTGGGTGGTCGAACCCGGTCGCCCGGCACTGGCGAAGATCGCCGAGCACTTTGGCCCCGGCGTGCTGCAAGCCGACGGCCAACTGGATCGCGCGGCGCTGCGCAAGCTGATCTTCGAAGTGCCGGATGAACGCCGCTGGCTCGAAGCACTGTTGCATCCGCTGATCGCCGAAGAAATCGTCCACCATCTGGCCAAGGCACAATCGTCTTACGCGATTCTGGTTTCGCCGCTGCTGATCGAGTCCGGGCAGTACGCCATGACCCAACGGGTCCTGGTGATCGATGCCCCGGAACAGTTACAGATCGAGCGCACCCTGCAGCGTGACCAGACCAGCGAACAGCAGGTCCAGGCGATCCTCAAGGCACAGTCCAGCCGACAGGACCGCGTGAACCATGCCGACGATGTGGTGGTCAACGACCGCGACCTCGCCTGGCTGCACAGCGAGGTCGAACGCCTGCATCACTTTTACCTTACTTTGCGTGGAGGCCAGTCATGAGCCAAACCCCAACCGTCGATTGCCCAACCTGCGGCGCCCCTGTCGAATGGAGCCCCGAGAGCAAGTTCCGGCCATTCTGTTCGGACCGTTGCAAACTGATCGACCTGGGCGCCTGGGCGTCGGAAGAACACAAGATCCCGGTGCCTCCCGATGCCGAGGACGAGATGTTCAGCGGCGACTTCGACCCGCGCCACTAATCCCGCCCCTCAGGGCCGCATAAAGCCATAGTCCTGGCCCTCGTCGAGGTTCTCGGCGAGAAACCGCAACTCATCGGCCAGGTCTTCTATATTGCGTACCGCCTTGCTCTGCTGCACTACCGCACTGAGCAAGGCGCGCAAGCTCAATCCCGGATCGAAGCCCACCTCTTGCGCCACATCCAGACTCTGACGCAACTCCTGCCGGGCCCACTCATACACACTCATGCCATTGCTCCTGAAGGTTTTCCAGAGCATGGATTCGGCAACGTTTTCTGGATTTGATGTGGATCAAGATTTGGGATCGTCGTCTTTCCAGGGCGCCGAAAGGTAGCGGGTGCGATTGAACGTCTCCAGCCATTCGGGGCAGAACACCACCAATGCACTGACCACCATGCCGTTGATAAACGCTTCCGGGAAAATCAGTAGCCACAGGTAGCCGACAAAATCTGTCAGCCAGTACGGCATGGCGAAACGTTCGTCATACCACAGCAGCGTGAGCGCCAGAGTCAGGCACAACAGGGCCGACAACGCAGCGGCAAAAAAACCGGAACAGAAGATATACACAAAGGGATTACGCGGTTGCGCGCGCTCCACCAGGATGGCGCAGCACTCGGTGACCAGCACCGGCAGCAGAATCAGCAGCGCGCCGTTGACCCCCATGGCCGCCATGTCCTGCCGCCCCAGCAGGACCAATCCCGTTTGCGCGACCAATCCGCCGACAATCGCCAACGGCCAATCCAGCAGTAACGTCACCGCCGTCATGCCGATGAAGTGGTAGGACACGCCGGTGTCGAAGTCCCGTCGCACCAGCCAGAGCATGAACAGCGCGAACACCGTGCCGAACAATAGATGCTGGCGGCGGCTGTCGCTGAACAGTTCGACCCAGGGTGCTCGCGCAATGGCCCAGATCAGCACCGGTACGTAGATCAACCACCCCACCGTCAGGGTTTCGGAGGACAGTAACTCGGCACCGATCATGGCTGGGCACACTCCCTTGTCTTGCCGAAAGAGAACAGGGCCTTAGTCTACACCGCCCTTCGTATGCCCTTCGACTTCAGGTCGGCACACACAATTGTGGTGAGAGGATTGGGGTACATATCCGTTTTTGCGGTAACGGCTACCTATGGTTCCGCCCTTACGGCGAGTCACTTTCGAAAAGCGCGAAAGTAACCAAAGCGCTCTTGCCCCTTTCGTTCGGTGCGTGAGGCGTGCATCGCAAAAGCAAAAGCGAGGCGGCCTACCGGCCGGCCTGACTTCAAGTGCACGCATTTCCCTGTAGGAGCTGTCGAGCGAAGCGAGGCTGCGATCTTTTGATCTTGCCGTGGCTCTGCTTTGGTTTTTGATCTTGATCTGCCCCTTTCCCTGAGGCCGAACGCAGGCGTTGCGCAGGGGGCTCCGCGGCATGGATACCGCGGTAGCCGCCCCCGCCGTAAGGGCGGAACCATAAGCAGCCATTACCGCAGAAACGGATATGTACCCGATCAAAAAGAACCAGCGATTGTTACGTTTCCTGTAAGGCTGAATCAGGCCGAGGCCCCTTTATCGGTCGTGGGCAAAGCCTAGAATTGAGCCATCGAAATCAACACGGAGTACGGAAAAATGAAAACCCTGATCAGCCTGTTTTTGACCCTCGCCGCCACCTCGATCTTGGCCGCCGGCAACGAGCCAGCCGCCACCTCGTACAACCCGGCGCAGCCGCTGGACATCGCCAAGGTGGTTTCAGTGACGAACACCGCAACTGCCTGCGGGGTTGTGCCTGCGACCATGGAATATGTCGATCATCAGGGCCAGACCCATCGCGTGACATACGAAGTCATGGGTGACTGCACCACAGATCTGTGACCGCGGGCTCATAACAGCTTCCACGTGTAGCTGAGGATCAGGCGGTTTTCGTCGATATCACTGCGGTAGTTGGAACGCGCCATCACATTGCGAACACGGATGCCGAGGCCTTTGAGGCTGCCGCTCTGCAGCACATAACCGATGTCCAGATCGCGTTCGCGGTCCTTGCCTTCAAAGCCCTTGCCGGTGTCGACGTTATTGCCGGTGATGTAACGCACGGTGCTGGTCAGGCCGGGCATGCCGAGGGCCGCGAAGTCGTAGTCGTAACGCGCTTGCCAGGAGCGTTCATCGGTGTAGGCGAACTCGTAGGTCGGCACTTCATTGCCCAGTGGCGAGATGTTGGCAAACACCCGCGGGAAGGCGCTGTCGCCGAACATGCCCTGATAGCCGAGATAAAACGTGTGGCCGCCGCGCTTGGCCGACAGCAAGGAGAAGAACGCCTGGTTGTCGATATTGCCCAGCAACTTTTTGCCGTCTTCGCGCGAATCGTAATAGCCGAGGTTGGCACCCAAGGTCCAGTCGCCCATCGGCTGGCTGTGTTTAAGACCGAGAAAGCGCTGGCTGTAGATATCTTCCAGTTGCCCGAACCAGGCACTGACCGAGCTGCGTTTGTCATTGAAGGCGTAGTCGGCGCCAGCAAAGTTGAAACCATCGCTGCTGACCTGACGCTGCGGAACATGACCGAGCATGGCTTGCATCTTTTCGTCGCCGGCCTCGTTGCGCAGGCTGGTTGAATTCAAGTGGCCGCCTTGCAAGGTCAGGCCATCGATTTCACTGGAGCTGATGCTTGCGCCCTGATAGCTGGGCGGCAGCAGCCGGATATCGCTGAAGGCCAGCACCGGCAGGTTGGGTTGCAACTCCCCCACTTTCAACTCGGTCTTGGAGTAACGCATCTTCAGCGCACCTTCCAAACGGCTGTAATCATCTGCCGCGCGACCATCATCGTGCACCGGCAGCAAACCGGTATTGACCCGGTCCGGGCTGCTATCGAGTTTGAGGCCAAGCAGGCCGATGACATCCACACCAAAACCGACCGGGCCCTGGGTATAACCGGATTTGACGTTGAGGATGAAGCCCTGCGCCCACTCTTCAGCCTTCGACTGTTGATTGGCCCCGACGATGTCCGAGAAGTCCCGGCTGAAGTAATAGTTACGCGCCTGCAAGGTGGCCGTGGTGTCTTCGATGAAGCCGCCCTCGGCGGCCATTACGCCACTGGAAAAACCCGAGACGACCGCCAGGGACAACACTGAACCGGTTGCTGGAAAAATCTGTTTCATCGCTGTTCTCTTATTGTTATTGATCGACAGGTTGAAGTGCTCCACCCGTGGCGGATTCGCCGCGAGGGATGGTGAAAACGGACAAGGATCGGGGTTGCGGTTACTTACTCGATCAGCGCGCCCCGCTCCTGCGCAGGAGCCGCTTGAGTCGCCGGCACGGGGCGCCGGGCACTCAACAGCACGTGCGTGACCATGCCGAAAATCAGCCCCCAAAAAGCGGCGGACAAACCAAACAACGACATGCCCGAGGCGGTGGTGAGAAAGGTCACCAGCGCGGCTTCGCGATCACTCGGTACGGCCATTGCGCCGGCCAGCGCCCCGGCTATCGCCGCGAACAGCGCCAGCCCGGCCAGGGCTGCGATCAGCTCCTTGGGGAACGCCGAAAACAACGAAACCAGCGTGGCACCGAAGATCCCCAGCACCAGGTAACACAGCCCGCCCACTACTCCAGCCACATAGCGTTTGCGTGGATCTTCATGGGCCTCGCGACCGGTACAAATGGCCGCGGTAATCGCCGCCAGATTCAACCCGTGGCAACCGAACGGCGCCAACAGCGCAGTGCCCAACGCGCTGCTGGCGATAATCGGGCCGGCTGGCGTTGGGTAGCCGCTGGCACGCAGCACCGCCATGCCGGGAACAAACTGGCCGGTCAGCGCCACCATCACCAGCGGCAAGGCGACATTCAGGGTCGCACTCAGGCTGAACGCGGGGGTGATCCATACCGGTGTGGCCAAACCGATCACCAGTGCTTCGCGGTGCAAATCACCGGCGAGAAACGCAATCGAACAACCCACCAGCAGCACCATCAACACCGCATAGCGCGGCATCACCCGCTTGCAGATCAGGTACGTGGCAAACATCGCCAGCACCAGCAGCGGCTTGCCTTGCAGCGAGACGAACAACCCCGTGCCGAAGCTGAACAGAATCCCCGCCAGCATCGCCGCCGCAATCGCCCCGGGCAGTTTGCCGATGATCCGGTCAAACGCCCCCGACACCCCGACCAGAAAGATAATCAGGCTGCTGATCAGGTAAGCGCCCACCGCCTCCGGCATGGAGATCCCCGGCAACAGGGCCACCAGCAACGCCGAGCCCGGTGCCGACCACGCGATGATCACCGGAACGCGGTAACGCAGGCTCAAACCGATGCCGAGCACGGCGCTGCCGATGGAAATCGCCCAGACCCAGGACGACAACACTTCCCGCGAGAGGTGCGCGGTCTCGGCGGCCTGAAAGATGATCACCAAGGGGCCTGCGTAGGAAATCACCGTGGCGATGAATCCGGCGACGGCAGCAGACAGGGAAAAGTCCTGGAATAACGCTTTCATGAAACCTCGCCGCAAGACGCGTCAGGCGATCCGTGGCACAGGCCCGGTCGCTCTTGTTCGGAAAAATGTGTGGGTGACCAGGCCGGCGACACGGCCGGGTTCAGGCGCTGGTCGGCGCCAGCGTCTGGGCGGCACCTTTGGCGCTGCGCTGACTGCTGATGGCGAACACGGTCATGGCGAGAGCGGCCACCGCACCGGGCAAGGCAAACGCCATGAAGTTCAGTTGCAGCGGCAGACTGATCCCCAGCAAGGCACCGCCCAGCAGCGGACCGACGATCGCGCCGTTGCGGCCGATGCCCGACGCCCAGCCCAAACCGGTGGAGCGGATGGTCATGGAGTAGAACTGCGCGGCGCAGGCGTACAACAGAATCTGCGAACCGATGGTGGTGGCGCCGGCAAGGGCGATCAGCAGGTACAACACCGGCATCGGGCTGTTGAAGCCCAGCAAGGTGATCGATACCGCAGCAACGACGAAGAACACCGCCAACACACGCGGCAGGTTGAGCTTGTCGCCGAGTACGCCACCGCCGACCGCGCCGAAAATGGCACCGAAGTTGAGTACCAACAGGAACGACAGACTCGAGCCCAGGCTGTAACCGGCGTTGGCCATCAGTTTCGGTAGCCAGGAACTCAAGGCGTAGACCATCAGCAAGCAGCAGAAAAACGCCAGCCACAGCATCAGCGTGCGCAGCGCACGACCCTCGCGGAACAGTTGCAACACCGGGGTGCCAGTGCCCTTCACTTCGCTCATGTGCAACTGATCGCTAGCGAGTGCAACGTAAGCCGGGTCAACCCGCTCCAGAACGTTACGCGCCTCTTGATTGCGCCCCTGACGCAGCATGAAACCCACCGATTCAGGCAGGAAGTACATGATTAACGGCAACAACAGCAACGGCAGCACCGCCACGTAAAACACCGACTGCCAGCCGAAACTGGGGATCAGTACGATGCCGAGCCCCGCCGAGAGCATGCCGCCCACCGAGTAACCGCTGAACATGATCGCCACCAGCGTGCTGCGGATTTTCTTCGGCGCGTACTCGTTCATCAGCGCCACGACATTGGGCATCACCCCGCCAATGCCCAGCCCGGCAATGAACCGGCAGAGGCCAAACTCGGTGGGGTTACGAGCAAAACCATTGAGCACGGTAAAACCGCTGAAGAGCATCACGCACAGGGTGATGGCTTTCTTGCGGCCGATCTTGTCCGACAGCGGGCCGAAAAACAGCGCCCCGAACATCATCCCGAACAGTGCATAACTTCCCAGTGCGCCAGCTTGCAAGGGACTGAGCCCCCACTCTTTCATCAGCATCGGCAACACCACACCGTAGATCACCAAATCGTATCCGTCGAAGATGATGATCAGGGCGCACCAGAACAGCACCATCCAGTGAAAGCGGTTGAATCGAGCGTTGTCGATCACCTCATGTACGTCGATCTTGCGCATGGCATCTATCTCTTGTTGTTGTTTTTTTAAGAGTCGGTAACGCGGCTAACGTCCGTACAGCCGAGGGTAGAGACGCCGGGCACGGGGCAATAGCCGCTTTGCGCAGATCGCTATCCGTTTTGTGCAATGCCCTGTAGCAATCCTGTAGAGGGTTGATTCATGGACTAGACTCACGCGGTTGGTGATGGAGTTGAACGTCAAGAGCAGAGGGCCGTCCACGACTGACGCCAGGTTTGCTCGAAGCAATGCGCGATCTGCAAGCTGATAGCTGCACCTGCAGGGTCCATCTATCGGTAGTCAGCGACTGGCATAGGTGAGGCTTGGGTCATGGCAAAGGACAAGAAGAAAACCCCTGTTAAAAGCAACTCCGCTGAACCCTTGAAACTGAAGAACAAAGACTATCTTGAGCAGTTACGCCGACTGCATGTCGAACTGGTCAAGTTGCAGGAATGGGTGAAACAAAAGGGCATCAAGATCTGTATCGTCTTCGAAGGGCGGGATGGCGCCGGCAAGGGTGGGACGATCAAGGCGCTCACTGAGAGGGTGAGCCCGCGTGTCTTTCGGGTGGTGGCGCTACCTGCACCGACCGATCGCGAGAAGAGCCAGATGTATATACAGCGCTACCTGGCGCACATGCCCGCGGCTGGCGAAGTGGTGATCTTCGATCGTAGTTGGTACAACCGCGCAGGGGTCGAGCGTGTGATGGGATTTTGTACCGATGATCAGGTGACCCGTTTCCTGGCCCTGGCCCCCCTCATGGAACGCATGATGGTCGACTCGGGCGTCATGCTGTTCAAGTATTGGCTGGAAGTCAGCGAAGAGGAGCAGACTCGCCGGCTCGAGGCGCGGATCAAGGATGGCCGCAAAACCTGGAAACTGACGCCCATGGATCTCAAGTCATACAGCCGCTGGTATGACTACTCGCGCGCACGTGACGACATGTTCAAATGGACCGACACCGATCATGCTCCGTGGCTTGTGGCCAACTCGAACGACAAGAAGCGGGCTCGCCTCAACATCATCTCTGATTTGCTCAGCCGTATTCCGTACAAGAATGTACCGCGCGAGAAGGTGATTTTGCCCAAACGGCAGAAATCAGGCGGCTATCGTGAACCGGATTATCCGCTGCGGCGAATTCCGGAAAAATTCTGACCGGCACGTTCAAGCGGATCTGCGCTGTACACCAAAGGGCCACAGTCCTATGAGCCATTCGGATGCTTCGCCTCCCGTCCCGGAACCGGGACGCATTGCCCATCGCAACACCGGCGGCGACACCGGTTGGAGTCGTTGGCTGCCCGGACTACGCACGCTGCGCGGTTACAAAATAACCTGGTTGCGGCACGACCTCGTGGCCGGACTGGTGCTGACCACGATGTTGGTGCCTGTCGGCATCGCCTACGCGGTGGCATCGGGCGTACCCGGCATCTATGGCCTTTACGCGACCATCGTTCCGCTGCTCGCTTATGCGCTGTTCGGACCCAGCCGGATTCTGGTGCTGGGGCCGGATTCCTCGCTGGCTGCCGTCATTCTCGCCGTCGTGCTGCCACTGTCCGGCGGTGATCCGCATCGTGCCATCGCCCTCGCGAGCATGATGGCGATCGTATCGGGGGTGGTGTGCATCCTGGCCGGCATAGCGCGCTTGGGCTTTGTCACGGAGCTTCTTTCCAAACCGATCCGCTACGGGTACATGAACGGGATCGCGCTGACGGTATTGATCAGCCAACTGCCCAAGTTTTTCGGTTTTTCGATTGAATCCGACGGCCCGCTGAGAAACCTGTGGGCGATCGCTACAGCGATAATGGAGGGGAAAACCAACTGGGCCGCCTTCATGGTCGGCGCAGCTACTCTGGCGGTGATCCTGTTGCTCAAGGGCAACAAGCGCGTGCCGGGCATTCTGATCGCCGTGGCAGGGGCGACCGTCGCCGTGGCTGTGCTGGACCTTGCAGCGCGTGCGGGAGTGTCAGTTCTTGGCTCTCTTCCGCAAGGCTTGCCTGCGTTCGCCATCCCCTGGATCACCCGCGATGACATCGTCCCCGTCCTGATCGGCGGCTGCGCCGTTGCCCTGGTTTCGTTCGCCGATACCAGCGTGCTCTCACGTGTCTATGCGGCGCGGACCCGCACCTATGTGGACCCGAACCAGGAAATGGTGGGCCTCGGCGTCGCCAACCTGGCCGCCGGATTTTTTCAGGGTTTTGCGATCAGCAGCAGTTCGTCACGTACGCCCGTGGCCGAGGCTGCAGGCGCCAAAACCCAGTTGACCGGCGTCATCGGCGCGCTTGCTGTTGCCTTACTGCTGGTGGTGGCACCAGACCTGTTGAAGGATTTACCTACCAGCGCACTGGCTGCGGTGGTGATCGCCTCCGCCATCGGCCTGATTGAAGTCACCGACCTGCGACGCATTTATCGAATCCAGCGTTGGGAGTTCTGGCTGTCAATCGTCTGCACCATCGGCGTGGCCGTGCTGGGTGCGATCGAGGGGATCGGCCTGGCCATCGTGATCGCCGTCATCGAATTTCTGTGGGATGGCTGGCGTCCTTACTCTGCCGTCCTGGGACGCGCAGACGGCGTGAAGGGTTATCACGACATCAAGCGCTATCCCGACGCGCGCCTTGTACCCGGCCTGGTCCTGTTTCGCTGGGATGCGCCGTTGTTTTTCGCCAACGCCGAGTTGTTCCATGACCGAGTGCTGGACGCCGTGGCTGCATCGCCTACGCCAGTGCGCTGGCTGGTTGTTGCGGCGGAACCCGTCACCAGCGTGGACGTGACCTCCGCCGACATGTTGGCGGAACTGGACGAAACGTTGCACGCGGCGGGTATCAAGTTGTGCGTGGCCGAGATGAAGGACCCGGTCAAGGACAAGCTGAAGCGATTCGGGCTTTTTGCGCGGCTTGGCGAAACAGCGTTCTTTCCAACAATAGGCTCTGCAGTCGACAGCTATCTCGCGATACATCCGGTGGATTGGATGGGTCGGGAGGACAAGAGTCGCTGAGCGGCATGTTCACCGGCTCACTTGCGACCAGGGCTGGACTTACCAAATGCAGGCCCTTGCCACTCTCTACAGGAGGTAATCCATGGTTCCCATACCCATGCTCGAAAAGGTTTTTTCCCGAGACCTGCTCGATGTGCTGATTCGTGCCGGAGTGATTGCCGTTCTGGTGATGTTCTGCTTTCAGATATTCAGCCCGTTCCTCGATCTGATGCTGTGGTCGGTGATCCTGGCAATCACCCTCTACCCCTTGCAAGTCAGGTTCAAAAGCAAGATGGGGAATAAAGACGGGCTCACCGCAACGCTGATCGTATTGGTCGTCATCAGTATTCTTATGGTGCCTATTTATTTGTTGGGAGCCTCGATTGCGGATTCCGTGGAGAAGGTCATGACCATGGTCAAGACCGACAGTTTCCATATTCCGCCACCCTCCGATGCGGTAGCCAGCTGGCCACTGGTGGGCGAGCCTATTTATAACTTGTGGGCGCAAGCCGCCACTGACCTGCCCGATCTGGCACACAAGTTCATGCCGCAGATCAAAGGTGTCAGCCTCTCCCTGCTGAGCAAGCTTGCGGGTGTCGGCATGGGGCTCCTTTTATTCATCGTCGCCCTGATTGTTGCCGGTATTTTTTTAGCGTATGGAGAAAGCGGCCATCGTAGCGCGGTGCAAATCGTTACGCGTTTCAGCGGTCCGATCAACGGGCCGAAAATCGCCGATCTGTGCACCGCGACCATCCGGGCAGTGGCGTTGGGGGTGGTCGGCATCGCGTTCATCCAGATGCTGTTGGTGGGCATCGGTTTTGTGTTCATGGGCGTCCCCGGCGCCGGCCTTCTCGCCTTGGCAGTGCTGCTTCTTGGCATCATGCAGTTACCGGCCACCCTGATTACCCTTCCGGTCATCGTCTTTGTTTTCATGAGCGAAGGTGCCAGTACGGCGACCATTGTGTTTGCCATTTATGTCTTCATCGCGGGATTGGTCGATAACGTCCTCAAACCGCTGCTGCTGGGTCGTGGTGTCGATGTGCCGATGCCCGTGGTGCTGATCGGCGCCTTGGGCGGCATGGTCACGGGCGGTATCCTCGGCCTGTTTATCGGCCCTGTGATACTCGCGGTCGGCTATCAGCTGTTCTGGGAATGGGTGGATCAAGCGCAAGAACCCGGGCCAGATAATCAGGGACAGACCTGACACGGCGACAGAGGATATTCGGTGATGAACACCCATAGGCATGCCAGAAAAAACGGCTGAAGAAATCCCGACAGACTTTTTTCTTTTGCGACAGACTTATTATTCAGATCACATTTGAACGCTAAGCTTGGGCCTATGGATGATTCAGATTATTTACGCCTGCTGACCATTGCGGCCGAGCAAGCCAACACGTTCCTCTCCAATGCCCGCAAATGGGAGCGTGAGCGTTGGGTTTGCCAGCGCCTGCTGCAAGGCCTGAACATTCCCTATCGCGCCGACGAATTTGCCCCCGCCGGGGAGCCACCGGACGTGTTGTTCCGCGACGCGAACTTCGAAGTGTTCTTCGTGCTCGACGAGGGCCGACGCCTCAACGACGAATGGCGCGACGAGCTGCAACGTCGACGCAGCGCGTTTTCCCTGAGCCAGCTAGTGCGCCGCGAGGCGAAGCCCCGGCGCATCCCGGCCAATGAATTTCTGCTGAGACTGGCGCCGACCTTGCGCAAAAAAGCCCACAACTACAAAGAGCGTGGCATGGACCTGGGGGATCTGGACATCATCGCCTTCGCCAGCCTCAAGCGCGAAGTGCTGGACCTCAACAGCCACTTTCCGCCGCCCACCGAATACCTGCGTCAGGGCTGGCGCTCGTTGTCGCTGGTCGGCCCGACCTTCGCCCGAGTGTTGTTCGCCCACCCGGAAGCCCCGGATTTCCTGCGCAGCAACCTGGGGCGCAGCATCGTTTTCGACGTCGGGATCAGCCTGTGAGTCCGTTGCAGGAGTTGGTCGCCGAGTGTTACAAAGTGGAATCATTCGCCATTCCCGCCAGCAACTATGCTCCGTTCCATACCGGATAGGTCGCGACATCGCTGCGCGCTGTAGCGTCTACACATTCAGCAACGTCTACCTGACGAGGCCTTTATGACCAGCCGCCTGAACCCCGACGACCAGAAGCATGTCGAAGAGTACCTGAACCTGTCCCAGCACCAAGTCGAGCGCCGGCCTTTCCGGCCGTGGATGCTCCTGGTGCTGGTGTTGGCAGTGACCATGGGTTTAGGCCTGTTGAGCCGACTTATCAGTTACCTGACGCTATGAGCTGCATCGCGCTCGCTCGGTTGACTGCACCGATTTCTTTTAGCCTTGCGAGATATCCCCATGACTCATCGTATTGTCATCGTTGGCGGCGGCGCCGGCGGTCTGGAGTTGGCTACCCGTCTGGGTAAGACTCTGGGCAAACGCGGCACGGCCAGTGTAATGCTGGTCGACGCGAACCTGACCCACATCTGGAAACCGTTGTTGCACGAAGTGGCGGCAGGTTCCCTGAACTCTTCCGAAGACGAACTCAACTATGTTGCCCAGGCAAAATGGAACCACTTCGAGTTCCAGCTGGGGCGTATGAGCGGGCTCGATCGCGCACAGAAGAGAATCCAGCTGGCCGCCACCTACGACGAGGCCGGTCTGGAGCTGGTGCCGGCGCGTGAAGTGCCTTACGACTCGCTGGTGATTGCCGTCGGCAGCACCACCAACGACTTCGGCACTCAAGGCGCGGCGCAGCACTGTCTGTTCCTTGATACCCGCAAACAGGCTGAGCGCTTCCATCAGCAACTGCTCAATCACTACCTGCGCGCCCATGCCGGGCAAACCGACACGGTGCAACAAATCAGCGTGGCCATCGTCGGCGCCGGTGCCACCGGGGTCGAACTGGCAGCGGAACTGCACAACGCAGCCCATGAACTCGCGGCCTATGGCCTGGACCGGATCAAACCGGAAAACATGCACATTACCCTGATCGAAGCCGGGCCACGGGTGCTCCCTGCGCTACCGGAACGGATCGGCGGCCCTGTGCATAAAACCCTGGAGAAACTCGGGGTCAACGTCATGACCAATGCGGCAGTCAGCGAAGTGACGGCAGACAGCCTGATTACCGCCGATGGCCAAGTGATCAACGCCAGCCTCAAAGTCTGGGCCGCCGGGATTCGTGCGCCGGGCTTCCTCAAGGACATCGATGGCCTGGAAACCAACCGCATCAATCAGCTGCAAGTATTGCCGACCCTGCAAACCACCCGCGACGAGAACATCTTCGCCTTCGGTGACTGCGCGGCCTGCCCACAACCGGGCACTGATCGCAATGTGCCGCCGCGTGCCCAAGCTGCGCACCAGCAAGCTTCGTTGCTGGCCAAATCGCTGAAACTGCGGATCGAAGGCAAAGCCCTGCCGGAGTACAAATACACCGACTATGGTTCGCTGATTTCGCTGTCGCGTTTTTCGGCTGTGGGTAACTTGATGGGCAACCTGACCGGCAGCGTCATGCTCGAGGGCTGGCTGGCGCGGATGTTTTACGTATCACTGTATCGCATGCACCAGATGGCGCTATATGGCGCGTTCCGCACGGCGATGCTGATGCTGGGTAGCAAGATTGGTCGCGGGACTGAGCCGCGGCTGAAGCTGCACTAACACACATCCATTGTGGGAGCGGGCTTGCTCGCGAAGAGGTCAGTACATTCAACATAGATGTTGTCTGTGCTACCGCTTTCGCGAGCAAGCCCGCTCCCACATTTGTTCTTCATCAACCCGAAGATCTGTGTCTCACTGTATCTCCTCCACGGATTCCATCCCTTCGCTTACAAAGCCCCCCTTGCGCGACACAGTAGCGATACACCATGCCCGCTAAATGGCCACACCCGAGCAAGGCACTGCCTGCTTCGGTCATCGCCGCACTCACGTGGCGTCCTTTATCGAGCGGTTGTGTTGTGCAACCCAGGAGATTTGTAATGTCCCGTACCACTACTCTCAGCAAAAACACCGTTGGCCTGCTCGGCGCTGTCCTGGCCGGCGGCGTGATGTTGTCCGGCTCCGTATTCGCTTCGCAGCCGCTGACTCAAGGCTACCTGCTGGCCTCGGCGGAACAGGTCGTGAAGACGCCGGAAGGCAAATGTGGCGAAGGCAAGTGCGGCGATGCCTCGATGGCCCGGACCGATACCGATGATGACGGCCAGGTATCCCGCGCGGAGTTTTTGAAAGTGGCGCCCAAGGCCGATTTCGACAAGATCGACACCAACCATGACGGCCAAATCTCGGAACAAGAGGCTTTTGATAACGTGAAAGCCAACTACGAAGCCAATGGCAAAAAAATGCCAAAGGGCTTGTTCGAGCACCTGAAAGACAATAGTTAAGCCTCTGAAGGCCCAAGCCCTGCCTCTGCGTCGAGAAGCAGGGCTTTTTTGCATTTGCAGCAGACAAAAAAAATCCCCGTATCTTTCGATACGAGGATTTTTAATATGGTCGGGGTAAGGGGATTCGAACTCCTGACATCCTGCTCCCAAAGCAGGCGCGCTACCGGACTGCGCTATACCCCGGTAAAAAAAAGGCACCTTTTAAAGGCGCCTTCTGCGAACAGAGCTTTTGGCGTCTGATCTTAAGATTCGATTCCAGCGTTAACTGGTTTCAAAAATGGTGGGTCGTGTGGGATTCGAACCTACGACCAATTGGTTAAAAGCCAACTGCTCTACCAACTGAGCTAACGACCCAAAAATGGTCGGGGTAAGGGGATTCGAACTCCTGACATCCTGCTCCCAAAGCAGGCGCGCTACCGGACTGCGCTATACCCCGGTTTGAAATTGGCTCCGTGACCAGGACTCGAACCTGGGACCCAATGATTAACAGTCATTTGCTCTACCGACTGAGCTATCACGGAACTACACATTTCAATTTACAACTTTGAAGCTTTACTGCGTTCTCTTCGACCCGTTCGCATCGCTGCGTTCGTGTGTCTGAGGCGCGCTATTCTACAATCTTCAGCACCTCTGTCAACCCCCTAAATTGCTTTCAAGTTAATGATTTGCAACTTATTTTGGATTCCAGCTTGGGGAGCGGAAACCCTGGCGGGTGACTGACTGCGGGGCGCACTTTACAAGCCTTTTCCTTTGAGTTCAACAGCCTGGCGAAAAAAAGGCCTCGCGATGCGAGGCCTCTTTCAATTTCTGCCGGCGGGAATCAGACGAAAACGATTTCGTCGTTTTCCACGGTGCCCTTGGCCGTCTCGCCTGGCATGTATCGACCCGACAGAATCAGCTGTGCCAACGGGTTCTCGATCCAGCGCTGGATCGCCCGTTTGAGCGGCCGTGCGCCATAGACCGGGTCGTAACCGACGGCGATCAACTTATCCATCGCTTCCGGGCTCAGCTCAAGCTTCAGCTCGCGCTCGGTCAGGCGGCTACGCAGACGACCCAACTGGATCTCGGTAATGCCGGCGATCTGATCCCGAGCCAGCGGCTCGAAAATCACCACTTCGTCGACCCGGTTGATGAACTCCGGCCGGAAGTGCGTGGAAATCGCATCCATCACCGCAGCCCGCTGCGCTTCGCGATCCCCTACCAGCTCCTGGATCTGCACCGATCCGAGGTTGGAGGTCATGACAATCACCGTATTTTTGAAATCCACCGTGCGGCCATGGCTGTCGGTCAAACGGCCATCTTCGAGCACTTGCAGCAAAATGTTGAACACGTCCGGGTGGGCCTTCTCGACCTCGTCCAGGAGGATCACCGAATAAGGCTTGCGACGCACTGCCTCGGTCAGGTAACCGCCCTCTTCATAGCCCACGTAGCCCGGTGGCGCACCGATCAGTCGAGCCACGGAATGTTTCTCCATGAACTCGGACATGTCGATCCGCACCATCGCCTCTTCGGTATCGAACAGGAATTCGGCCAGCGCCTTGCACAGCTCGGTTTTGCCGACACCGGTCGGGCCGAGGAACATGAACGAACCGCTCGGGCGATTCGGGTCGGACAACCCGGCGCGGGAACGCCGCACCGCGTTGGAGACAGCGATCACCGCTTCGTCCTGACCGATCACACGCTGGTGCAACAGGCTTTCCATCTTCATCAGTTTTTCGCGCTCGCCCTCGAGCATTTTCGCCACGGGGATGCCGGTCCACTTCGACACGACTTCAGCGATCTCTTCTTCAGTCACCTTGCTGCGCAGCAACTGGTTTTCGCTTTTGCCGTGCTGGTCGACCATTTGCAGGCTGCGCTCCAGGTCCGGGATCACCCCGTATTGCAGCTCGGCCATGCGGTTCAGGTCGCCTTTACGGCGTGCGGCTTCCAGTTCCTGACGGGATTGTTCGATTTTCTGCTGGATCTGCGCCGAACCCTGGACTTCGGCTTTTTCCGAGTTCCAGATTTCTTCGAGATCCGAGTATTCGCGCTCGTGACGGGTGATTTCTTCCTGCAGTTTTTCCAGACGTTTCTTCGCCGCGTCGTCGCTTTCTTTCTTCAGCGCCTGGGACTCCACCTTCAGCTGAATCAGGCGACGCTCCAGGCGGTCCAGCACTTCCGGCTTGGAGTCGATCTCCATGCGGATGCGGCTGGCGGCTTCGTCGATCAGGTCGATGGCTTTGTCCGGCAGCTGGCGGTCGGTGATGTAGCGATGACTGAGTTTGGCCGCGGCGATGATCGCGCCGTCGGTGATCGCCACCTTGTGGTGAACCTCGTAACGCTCTTTCAGGCCGCGCAGGATGGCGATGGTGTCTTCTTCGCTCGGCTCATCCACCAGGACTTTCTGGAAACGCCGCTCAAGGGCCGCATCCTTCTCTATATATTGGCGGTACTCGTTGAGCGTGGTCGCGCCGACGCAGTGCAGTTCACCACGAGCCAATGCGGGCTTGAGCATGTTGCCGGCGTCCATCGAGCCTTCGCCCTTGCCAGCGCCGACCATGGTGTGCAGTTCGTCGATGAACAGAATGATCTGCCCTTCCTGCTTCGACAGTTCGTTGAGCAAGGATTTGAGGCGTTCTTCGAACTCGCCGCGGTATTTGGCACCGGCAATCAGCGCCCCCATGTCCAGAGACAACAGACGCTTGCCTCTCAGGCCATCCGGCACTTCGCCATTGATGATGCGCTGGGCCAGGCCTTCGGCGATGGCGGTTTTACCCACGCCAGGCTCACCGATCAGCACCGGGTTGTTCTTGGTGCGGCGCTGCAGGACCTGAATGGTGCGGCGAATTTCGTCGTCACGGCCGATCACTGGATCGAGCTTGCCTTCTTCGGCGCGCTTGGTCAGGTCGATGGTGTATTTGTCCAGCGCCTGGCGTGATTCTTCGTGGTTGGCGTCATTGACTGCCTCACCGCCGCGCAGGTTGTTGATCGCATTTTCCAGGGCTTTTTTGCTCACGCCCTGGCCCAGCAACAATTTGCCGAGCTTGCTGTTCTCGTCCATCGCGGCGAGCAGCACCAGTTCGCTGGAGATGAATTGGTCACCCTTCTGCTGGGCCAGGCGGTCAGCCTGGTTGAGCAGGCGCGCCAGATCCTGGGACATGTTCACGTCGCCGGTCGGGTTCTGGATTTTTGGTAGCTGATCGAGGGCTTTGGTCAGCTCTTTACGCAAGCTGTTGACGTCAAAACCCACCTGCATCAGCAGCGGTTTGATCGAACCACCCTGCTGTTCAAGCATGGCCTGCATCAAATGCGCCGGCTCAATGGCCGGATGATCGAGGCCGACGGCCAGGGATTGGGCGTCGGACAAGGCTAACTGCAACTTGCTGGTTAAACGGTCTATACGCATGGGTCACCTTCCTTTTGAGCAGGCCGGACCTATAAACATCCTGAATGAAGAAACCTGCCAGATACCGCTATAGATGCGGTCGATTCTGGGAGATTCAAGCGTCGTGATGTTGATGCAGATCAGAGAAGTCTAGCGTTCAAGCCAGACCAAGGAGGCAAACCGGCCGGTGCGTGGACTACGGCGGTAAGAAAAGAAGCGAGGATCGGTCACGGTGCATAAACCGCCACCATAAACAGCGGTAACCCCGCGAGCGGCCAGACGTAAACGCGCCAGCTCATAGATGTCGGCCATGAACTTGCCGGCATTCTGGCTCGGCACAAAGGCTTTGGCGGCTTCAGGCAATTGCTGGACGAAGGTATCGCGTACTTCCGGGCCGACTTCAAAGGCTTGTGGGCCAATGGCCGGGCCAAGCCAGACCAGCACGTCTTCGGGCGTTACAGCCAGACTGTCAAGGGTCGCCTCCAGCACACCCGCCGCCAACCCGCGCCAACCGGCATGGGCGGCAGCGACGCGGGTGCCGGCACGGTCGCAAAACAGCGCCGGAAGGCAGTCGGCGGTCATCGCGGTGCAAGCGATACCGGGTGTAGCCGTCCAGCTGGCGTCAGCGGTGGCTACCAGGCCTGGATCCGCTTGGGCCACGACAATGCCGTGAACCTGCTTTAACCAGGCTGGTTGAATAGAGAAATGATCGGTGAGGCGACGGCGGTTTTCGGCGACAGCTTCGGGGTTGTCGTCGACATGATCGCCGAGGTTGAGGCTGTCGAACGGCGCCAGACTGACGCCGCCCGCACGGGTGGTAACGCAGGCTTTCACCCCGGCAGGCGCAGGCCAGTCGGGAATCAGCCAGTCACTCATCCGATGAACGCCTCGCGGTCTTGCTTGAGCAGCGACAGCAACCAGACGAAGTCATCCGGCAGAGGCGATTCCCAGCTCATGCGTTTACCGGTAGTCGGATGATCCAGCTCCAGGAACCGCGCATGCAGCGCCTGACGCGGAAAGTTCTTCAGGGATTCGACCATGGTCACACTGGCAGCCGGCGGAATACGGAAGCGACCGCCGTAGGCAGGGTCTCCGACCAACGGGTAGTTGATGTGCGCCATGTGTACGCGAATCTGGTGCGTACGGCCGGTTTCCAGCTTCACCCGCACGTGAGTGTGGGAGCGGAAACGCTCGAGCACGCGGTAATGGCTGACGGCTTGCTTGCCACCTTCCATCACGGCCATGCGCTGGCGTTGCTGGCCATGACGACCGATCGGCGCGTTGATCTTGCCACCGGCTGTCACGACACCAATCACGATGCACTCGTAGATCCGGCTTACGCTGCGGCTCTGCAATTGCGTGACAAGCTGTGTCTGCGCCTGAATGGTCTTGGCCACCACCATCAAACCGGTGGTGTCCTTGTCCAGGCGATGCACGATACCGGCGCGGGGCACATTGATGATGTCCGGCACGTGGTGCAGCAAAGCGTTGAGCAAGGTGCCATCAGCGTGGCCGGCAGCCGGATGCACCACCAGGCCCGCAGGCTTGTTGATCACCAGGATGTCGTCGTCTTCATAGACGATGTCCAGCTCGATGTCTTGAGCGATCCATTCGCCCTGAGCTTCCTGCTCGGCAGTCAGTTCAAGAATGGCGCCACCGTGAACGATGTCTCGCGGGCGGATAACCGCCCCATCCACAGTCAGGCGGCCGTCTTTGATCCAGGCGGAAAGGCGCGAGCGCGAGTGCTCAGCGAATAATTGTGCGGCGACTTGATCGAGGCGTTGGCCGCCCAATTCGGACGGCACCTCTGCGCGAAGTTCAATTTTATCGGACATGCTCAGACTAGGCGTCGGCACAGCCTTTGGTTTCGGCTGCGCGCTTGTGGTTAAATACGGCGTCTTTTGCCCCGAGGCTTTTCAACGGGGCACTCATCATAACAGGACGGCCCCGCCCAAGACAGCGGCCGTCATAGGGACGCAAGCCGCCATGCAAGTGAAACACCTGCTGCTGATCGCCATCCTCGCATTGACCGCTGCTTGCTCATCGAAGGAAGTCGTAGACGAAAACCTGAGCGAAGTCGAGCTGTACCAGCAGGCTCAGCACGATCTGGACAACAATAGCTACACCGCTGCCACAGCCAAGCTGAAGGCCCTGGAGTCACGTTATCCGTTCGGTCGCTACGCCGATCAGGCTCAACTCGAGCTCATCTACGCCAACTATAAGAATACCGAGCCTGAGGCTGCGAAATCCGCCGCCGAGCGTTTCATTCGCCTGCACCCGCAGCACCCGAATGTCGATTACGCCTACTACCTCAAGGGTTTGACTTCTTTCGACCAGGACGTCGGCCTGCTGGCGCGCTTCCTGCCGCTGGACATGACCAAGCGTGACCCGGGCGCCGCTCGCGACTCCTACAACGAGTTCGCCCAGCTGACCAGCCGCTTCCCGAACAGCCGCTACTCGCCGGACGCCAAGCAGCGCATGATCTACCTGCGCAACCTGCTGGCTTCCTACGAGATTCACGTTGCCGACTATTACCTGACCCGTCAGGCCTATGTCGCCGCCGCGAACCGTGGTCGTTACGTGGTGGAAAACTTCCAGGAAACACCTTCGGTCGGTGACGGCCTGGCAGTGATGACTGAAGCCTACCAGCGTCTGCACCTGGACGAACTGGCCGCAACCAGCCTCGAAACCCTGAAGCTCAACTACCCGAACCACCCAAGCCTGGTGGACGGCCAGTTCGTGCCCTCGAAGGACGAAGCCGACAACCGTTCGTGGCTGAGCAAGGCCACCCTGGGCCTGATCGAATCCCGTCCGCCGCTGCCACCGGGTGAAACCCGCGCCAACCAGGACGTGCAGAGGCAGTTCCAGGACGCCAAGGACTCGATTCCGAACGAGCTCAAGCCTAAAGATGAAAACGGCGATGTGATCGAAGAAGAGCAGCACGAGTCTGAAGCCAACAACGCCGACCGCTCGTGGTTCAGCTACATGACCTTCGGCGTGTTCGACTGACGCTGAGTGTTGTGCCAAGAAGGCGCCTTTCGAGGCGCCTTTTTTATTACCGGATTTCAGGGGTGAGCGTATTGCGCTGTGCGACCGACCCGTCCTTGGCTAAACTGCCAATTCACTACTCAAAAAGCAGCTCACCATGCTTCGTTTATTATTCTGGATCGCACTGATTGCCGCTGCGGTATGGCTCTGGCGCAAGTTCAAGGCCCCGGTTTCGGGCGCCAACACGCCGCGAGAGCAAGATGCTCCGCCCATGGTACGTTGCGCTCATTGCGGCGTACATCTGCCCCGCGACCGCGCGCTGAGCCTTCAACAACAGTGGTATTGCAGCCAGGCTCACCTTGAGCAAGGCCCGGGTTCCAGTGATCGCTGAGACGTCCAGTCCCGGCAACAAACAGGCCCAGCGACTGCTGCGCCTCTATCACCTCTACCGTTTAAGCATCGGCATCACCTTGGTGCTGTTGATCTCCAGCAATATGGACAGCCAGTTGCTGACGTTTGCCAATGACGACTTGCTGCGCAACGGCAGCTGGTTGTACCTGGTGCTGAATATCCTGCTGGTGGTCTTTCTGGAGAACACCCGTCGCCCGGCGCAGTTGTTCGGTCTGGCGCTGGTCGATGTCCTGCTGCTATGCGGTCTGTTCTATGCCGCTGGCGGCATGCCCAGCGCCATCGGCAACCTGTTGATCGTGTCAGTGGTCATCAGCAATACCCTGCTGCGCGGGCGCATCGGCCTGCTGATTGCGGCTGTTGGCGCCCTTGGCATCGTGGGTTTGAGCTTCCTTCTGAGCTTCAGCCACCCCACCAGTCCCAATGATTACCTGCAAATCGGCACGCTCGGTGCTCTGTGCTTTGTCGCGGCATTGCTGGTGCAAGGCTTGATCCGAAGAGTTGAAGTCAGCGAAACCCTGGCCGAGCAGCGGGCCAGTGAAGTGCTCGGCCTCGAAGCCCTCAACGCACTGATCCTGCAACGCATGCGCACGGGCATTCTGGTGCTCGACGACCAACGGCGTGTGCAACTGGCCAATCACAGCGCCTTGACCTTGCTGGGGCAGGAAAAACTCGATGGCCAACTGATCGACGACCATTCGATGCCTTTGGTCGAGCGACTCCAACTTTGGTTCAACAATCCGACTTTGCGCCCGCAAAGCCTGAAAATCGCCAGCAATGGCCTGGAGCTGCAACCGAGCTTCATTGCCCTGGACCAAAGCCCGCACCACCAGACGCTGGTTTTTCTCGAAGACCTCGCCCAAATCGCCCAGCAGGCCCAGCAACTTAAACTCGCCGCCCTCGGCCGCCTGACTGCCGGTATTGCCCATGAAATCCGCAATCCACTAGGCGCCATTAGTCATGCCGCGCAGTTACTGCAGGAATCCGAGGAACTGAACGGCGCGGACCGGCGTCTGACGCAGATTATTCAAGACCACTCTCAGCGAATGAATCGGGTAATCGAAAATGTCCTGCAACTGTCCCGTCGCCAGCAAACCGTGCCGCAACGGCTGGATTTGCGGCCATGGCTGGAGCACTTCGTGGCCGAAACCCGCGAGGGTGCGACCGAGCGTCAGCTAGTTCACCTGCGAATCGGTTCGGGGGACTTCACAACCCTGATGGATCCGAATCAGCTGACCCAGATTCTCGACAATCTGTTGCGCAACGCCTGGCGCCATAGTGCCCTGAACCATGATCAGGCGCAGGTCTGGCTCGAGTTGTTTATTGACCCGGACAGCCAGTTGCCTACCCTTGAAGTCCTGGACAATGGCCCCGGCGTGGCGCCGGACCAGCGCTCGCATTTGTTCGAACCGTTCTTCACCACCAGCAGCCAGGGCACTGGCCTGGGGCTTTATCTGTCCCGTGAGCTGTGCGAAAGCAATCAGGCCCGCCTAGACTTCAAACCACGCCAAGGCGGCGGCTGCTTTCGCATCACTTTTGCTCACGGACGGAAACAAAGTTGAACATGAGCCCACGGCAAAAAATCCTGATCGTCGACGATGAGCCGGATATCCGCGAACTCCTGGAAATTACCCTGGGACGGATGAAACTCGATACCTTTAGTGCCCGCAACCTCGCAGAAGCGCAAGCTCTGCTGGCACGGGAGACATTCGACCTGTGCCTGACCGACATGCGCCTGCCCGACGGCACCGGTCTGGCACTGGTGCAGCATATCCAGCAGCGCTATGCGCAAGTGCCAGTGGCGATGATTACCGCCTACGGCAGCCTGGAAACGGCAATCAACGCCCTCAAGGCTGGCGCCTTCGATTTTCTGACCAAACCGGTCGACCTCACCCGTTTGCGCGAACTGGTCACCAGCGCCTTGAGTCTGCCGGCACCAGGCGGTGCCAGCAGCGTCATCGACCGTCGGCTACTGGGCGACTCCCTGCCAATGCGCAGTCTGCGCAAACAAATCGACAAACTGGCCCGCAGCCAGGCCCCGGTGTACATCAGCGGCGAGTCCGGCAGCGGCAAGGAGCTGGTCGCCCGACTGATCCACGACCAAGGCCCACGCGCCACCCGACCATTTGTGCCGGTGAACTGCGGGGCGATCCCTTCGGAATTGATGGAAAGCGAATTTTTCGGCCATCGCAAAGGCAGTTTCAGTGGTGCCATCGAAGACAAACCCGGGCTATTCCAGGCCGCCCATGGCGGCACTTTGTTCCTCGATGAAGTGGCAGACCTGCCACTGGCAATGCAGGTCAAACTTTTGCGGGCCATTCAAGAGAAAGCCGTGCGTAGCATCGGTGGACAGCAGGAAACCGTGGTGGATGTGCGCATTCTCTGCGCCACCCACAAAGACCTCGATACCGAAGTCGCCGCCGAACGCTTTCGCCAGGACTTGTACTACCGCCTTAATGTGATCGAATTGCGGGTACCGCCCTTGCGCGAACGCCGCGACGACATTGAGCTTCTGGCCAACAATATGCTCAAGCGACTGGCAACTGGCACTGGCCAACCCGCGGCAAAACTCCACCCGCAAGCCCTCGACGCACTGAAAAGCTATCGTTTTCCAGGAAACGTGCGGGAGTTGGAGAACATGCTTGAGCGGGCCCACACCTTGTGCGAGAACAAACAGATCGAAGCCAGCGACCTGCGGCTGGCCGAAGGCAACTGCAACCCGGATGGCGGCGTGCCGGACCTGACGCAGATCGACAACCTGGAAGCCTATCTGGAAAACGTCGAACGCAAACTCATCCTCCAGGCCTTGGAAGAAACCCGCTGGAACCGCACGGCAGCGGCTCAACGGTTGAATCTGTCGTTTCGGTCGATGCGTTACAGGCTCAAGAAATTGGGGCTGGATTGAGGGCCTCTTCGCGGGCAAGCCTCGCTCCTACAGATTTGATGTCGTTCACAAACTTATTGATCGACTCAAACCTGTAGGAGCGAGGCTTGCCCGCGAAGGCGATCTGACCGACAACAAAAATCATGCGGTCAAATACGCCCGGCCGGCGCATACGGCGCAGGGTCGATAATCGGCGCCCTGCCCAGCATCACATCCGCAAACAACTGACACGACGCCGGCGCCAGCACCAACCCATTGCGGTAGTGCCCGCAGTTAAGCCAGAGCCCGTCAAACCCCGGCACCCGACCGATATAGGGAATCCCTTCCGGCGACCCCGGCCGCAACCCGGCCCAATGCCCCACTACCTCGGCATCCGCCAGCGCCGGAATCAACTCCACCGCCGAAGCCTTCAGGCTTTCCAGCGCGGTATCGGTCGGCGTTTTATCGAAGCCTTCATGCTCCAGCGTACTGCCGATCAGAATGTGCCCGTCACGCCGAGGAATGGCATAACGACCCTTGGCCAGAACCATGCTTGGGAGGAAGTCCGCCGCGCACTTGTAGAGAATCATCTGGCCTTTGACCGGCTCGACCGGCAGTTCCAGGCCCAGGCTTTTCAGCAAGTCACCGCTCCAGGCCCCTGCGGTCAAAACCACCTGATCACCCGCAATGGCCCCCATCGAAGTCTGTACCCCGACCACCGCAGCGCCCTCACGAATAAACCCGCTGACCTCGCACTGCTCATGAATTGTCACGTTCGGCAGCGCCAGCAAGGCTGCCTTGAGGGATTTCACCAACCGTGGATTGCGCACATTGGCCACATCGGCCATGTAGATCGCCCGCGAAAAACCAGCGCCCAATACCGGCACCGCATCATGTGCCGCAGAGATATCCACAGCCCGCAGCGGACGGTTTTCCCGTTTGGCCCAGGCGAGCGCTTCGGCTTCGTCATCCAGGTCCAGCCAGTACAACCCGGTGGTGTGCACTTCAGGATCGACACCCGTGGCGGCGAACAGACGTTCCGCCAGCTGTGGATAAAAATCCTGGGACCAATGAGCCAGCGCAGTGACCGCCGGGCTGTAGCGCCACGGGTAGAGTGGCGAAACGATCCCGCCACCGGCCCAGGACGACTCCTGACCGACATTCGAGCGGTCCAGCAGCACGACGCTCTGTACTTCGGAGGCGAGATTGAACGCCGTCAGCAGGCCAATCACGCCGCCGCCGACAATCACCACTTGCTGTTGCCTGCTCATGTTCTGATCCAACCGTTCAATAGACAGAAGGCGCAAAGGGCGCCTGAAAAATAAACTCAGCGACCCCAGCAATCCTTGGTGGTCAGGCCGGACGTTGCATTGACCATGCCCCGAACGCCAGTATTGGTCAGCGTGAAATTACCGCACTTGTCGCTCGCCATGCTCGAACCGGCCTTGCGTGTTGCCGTCAGCAGGAAGGTCTGATCGGTCAGGGTCGGGGTGATGGTATAGAAATCATTGCCGGCGCTCAGACCGGTGGCATTGGTATAGACATTATTCTTCGAATAGAAGCGCTCCAGGATCTGTGCCTGCTCGGAAAGCAGACCCGCCACTTCAGTACGACGGCCCTTTTTTACATACTCGGTGAGGCTCGGATAGCCAATGGTGATGACGATCCCGATGATCGCAATCACGATCATGATTTCGATCAGGGTAAAACCTCGATTGGATCTGCACATGCCTCAACTCTCACTTACTGTATTTGTCGCCACATGATGCGACGGCCGCTGCCGCCACCGGATTTTTCCACCAGAGTGGTCACGCCACCGCCGGAGTCGTTCACAATCTTGCGGGATGCGTCATTGACGACCGCATTCAGGGTCGGGATCCCACCAGTGAAGATCACCCCGCTGGAAATCGTGTCAGTGCTGTCGACCACCCCGTCAGCATTGGTGTCGAGCACCGCATAGTTGAGCATCTTACCGCTGAACGCATCGAGTTCGACCAGTTTGCCGGAGCCGAAGCCGGCACAGGGGTCAACGGTATCCATACTGGCCGTGGTAAAAACGATTCGCCCTGCCACGAGACTGGCCTGATTGATCACCCGCTCCCCCGTCAGTACGTTGTTGTAGACCAGCGGCAAGTACCAGCCTTTCTTTGCCGGGTAGGTCACCTCATTCTGGCTGGTGGTGATGAATTGCCCGCTGCTGCCAGAGAACACGCCGGTCACCGCCTGCGCCTGCAAGCTGGAAGTGGTGATTTGCCCCGCGCCACCCTCCGCATCCCATACCGCGTAGAACGCCTGCAGATCCTTATTGGTCTTGTCGGCGCTCTCATTGAGTTTGCCGGTGCCGAAAAACACTTGCTTGCCGCCCGATGCATGATCGGCGAGCAGCGGTTGTACCGTGATCGGCTGAGTCGCGCCGCCCGCGGTGGTGAACAACGGCTTGCCGGAAAACGCCACACCCCAGGTATCGGTGGTGGTGCCGCTCAAATCGAACTTCCACAACCGCCCTTTCAGGTCGCCCCCATAAGCGGCCTGCACCACATTCTGCGAGTTGACCCGCAGCTTCACCGACGACAGGCCGTTGGTGGTTTCTGTACTGTCGACCACGATTTTCTTGATCAGCGAGCCGTCGCGGATATCCACCACATAAAGTGCTGCCACCCCGGAGTTGCTGCCATAACCGTTGGAGATAAACGCGGCCCAGCGACCATCGGCCAAGCGTGCCACTTCGGGGCGCGCATAGGCATAACCCAGATCATTGAAAACGTTCGCCGTACTGGCTGTGGTCGGCGCACTGATTTCCCACAACGCGTTAATCACGTTACCGGCCGAGGCGTCGAACAGTTGCAGCGCATAGAAGGTTTTGCCGCCCGCCCCTGTTCCACCAATCGCCAGGGTTTTCCAGGCGCTGTTGAGTTGGGCATCGAACACGCCGACTTGACCGTCGACCAGATATTTGTGGCTCACACCATTGATGTAAGTGGGGTCAGAGATATAGCGCAATGATGGCAGCACACTGGAGGGCATATAGCCGTAGCGTCTGACACCATTGGTCGAGTTGATGACGTTTACAAAACCGTCGTTGGCGTTCACCACCAGGCTGGCATTCATGTTGGCGGCTTTGGTAGCCAGATAGGTGCTGTAGGTAGTATCCCCTACCAGATCGGACGCGGTTTGGTCCGTGGGCGCGGCCAGTACGAGAGGCGAATTGATGATATCGCCGAGCAATACACTGCGCGCTCTCAACCCGGTTTTGTTGGTGCCCTTGCTCCACTCCACCAAATCGCTGCCTGTAATACCGACGGGCAGGCTCTGGTTGAGGGAAGTCTGTTGGACCGTAGAGAAATTGTTATAGGCCAGGGTAACGACGGCGTTGGTCAGGGTGTTCCAGGACTGGTAGGTCGGGACGGTAGCACCGGGCACGATGGTGGTGTCGGTCGTCCACAGTACCGCGGCCGTGTTCACCGCGCCCGCCGAGGTGAAGCCAAAAGACTTGATGGTGCCGCGCCAGTCCTTGGGGTCGTAGGTGGTCTGGAAGTAGGCTGAGTTGCCGGTCAGGGTCGTGCCGCTGGTAACGCCGCTGCCACCTGATCCGGCCTTGGAGGTGATGTCGCTCAAAGCCGAAGAAAGTGCACTGTTCAGTCCCGTGCCATCAGTCGCTTGGTAGTACCTTCCCTGTCCGTAGGTCGCGGCGTCCGCCAACATCTGGTTTGCCGCGGTAAAACCCACGGTATAGGTATTCATGTTCTGCCGGGAAAAATCCACGGCGTTCCAGCTTTTGCCTGTGGCATCGGTTCCCGTGGAGCGCATGTCGATGTCGAAGGCAAACTTGGCGATGTCATCCAGGTAAAGGGTATCGCCCTCCTTGTCACCGAAAGGATTGGCGCCATCATTACTGCTGATACCGTCCCAATTCGGTAACTGGCTTCTACCCAGCGGATCGTCAGTCGGAAAGGTATGGTCGAAGGTCGGCAAACCACTAGTGATTACCACGCCGTAATTTCTCTGGCAGCGATACTGAATCGGACTGGTGTAGGTGGTAGGCGTCGAGTTGTTGTATGGCGTCATTCCACGGAAATAGCGGGTGATCTCGTAATAGGCTTCAGCCAGCGGCGTATCCGCCTGCGCGCTCAGCTCGTCGATTCCGGCGATCAGATCGTTGTAGTTGGCATCGGCCTGAGCCTGGGTCACGGTGCCACTGACAGCCGACAAATCACTGACCGAACGAACGATATAACCGCCGTCATTCTTATGGTTGCCGACCGCCAGGTTGAACGTCGACAGACCGATACGCAGCGAGCGGTTGCTGGTCACCAACGCCTTGGAAACGTTGCGCGCTACATTCATCCGGTAATCATTGGGGATCGAGCCATCGGTGAAATCCCGGTCGGAGTTGTTGGCCAGGCTTATCAGATAGGACAGGTAATTCGCCGTATAAAGCGTGTCTTCGCTCCCCACCGGATCGGGAAGCTTGAGGCAAAGCGACTCCAGACCGAGAAGGCTGTTTTTATAAAAACCGTACCATCCATCCTTCGTGCATGTTCCATGAGTCAAACTCGACAAGGGAATATTGCCATCGGCCATGCCAAGCTCACGGCCTTTGTTGCACGAACCATTGGAGAGGCAAATAGTCACCGGGGTGCGAGCAATCGTCGGGTCGAAGCCTGCCGCCCAGATAATGCTGTTCATACTCTTCGAGTCGTCGAGCAATAGCATCACATTGGGCGCCACGGCGGCGGCGTTCAACAGCGGCGAATCCGAGGGCGTGAAGGCGTAAGTCGGCGCTGCCAGATAAAGGCTCAACGCCGCGCCGCAGAACAACTGCAACAACCAACGGCGCCAGCCTGTGCGGGCCTCAGTACTTCGCATAGATACTCTCCACCACACTGCGCGAATTGCCCGCGATGCCCACGGCGGTCACCCGGTACAGCGTTGCCGACGTGTTGCTCGGTACGTTCACGGCCGTCAGGGTGGTGCCGATGTTCTGCACCCCGTAAAAGCCGCTGCCGGAGGCGATCCAGGTCACCCCCGAAGTGGAGTTGAACCCGGCGGCGGTAATGACCGACGCTTCAGCCGGCGGCGCACATTGGCTGGTACCGCTGCAAACCGGTAATGAATAGGTATTCAACTGCACCGCGCTTTCCCCGACGCGCAACGTCGCTTCCGCGCCCTGGAACGATTGGTTGCGCAGGATCACGCTGCCGGCCATTTTTTCCTGCAACGTAGCGCTCTGCATCGACGAAAGACCGATCAACGTCAGCACCAGAAGAAACACCAGACTGACCAACAGTGCCATGCCGCGCTGGGCGTGAGGGGTCATGGGAGAAATATTCATCGGCCCTCCCCTCATTGCAACCGGTTGCGCAAGGCGGCAACCACGTTGAAGGTTTGATCGCTGACCCGGTGGTTCGGGTCGGTCAGTGTCAGCGTCAGTCGCACACTTCGGATTCGTGCCGGATCGGATGGGTTGCTGCTGTAGCTGGAGGCAGCCGTATCCGTGGCGGAGCTCGCGAGGCCGAAGCTCACCTTGAACGCACTGACATTGTTCACCAGCACCTGCTGGGTCGGCGTGCCGGCACCAGAGCCCATCAGCAGTTGATTGTTGCTGAAGCTGTAGATCAGCCGCCGGATCGGAAATGCCAACTGCCCGGATGTTGTCGTTCGTAGGCCGGAGTAGGCCGTTGCAGTGTTGCGACAGTCCGAAACCACCGTCCAGGTCGGCACCCCGCCACTGCCGCCGACATCGGCGGTGACAAGCGTTAATTTGAGGTTGGCATTGTCCCAACTGATCGGCGTGATCTGACTGGCATTGAAATTCCCTGCCGAGCTGGCGTCGATAATCGTGCCCAGGCAACCGAACATGCCGACCATGCGGATTTCCTGAATCATTTTACTCAGGACGAACCGTGCATCTTCCTGCATGCCGGCGGCGGTGTTCTGGCTGATGTAAGTGTTTTTAGCCGCGATGAAAATCTGCGCCACACCCAGAATCACGACCAGACTCAACGCCAGGGCGATCAGCAACTCGATCAGGCCGAAACCTCTGCTGGTTCTGTTCATGGTGTCGTCGCCGGATCAACGGTGGCGCGACTGGTAAGGACAAAACTGCGGCGCGAGTCGGCGGTATTGGCGGCCCGTGAGTCGTCCCAGGTGATGGTGATGGTGTACACCCGTTGGTTTCGGGTGATGCTGCCGGTCGCCGTGGCGCCGCCGAAATTGACGATGTTGCTGGTGAAATCGTAAAGGTCCTGATCCCGGGCCACGCTCAGGTTGCCCGAGGTCGGTGGCGTGACGGTGTAATCGGCGCCGGAGTTGGCGCGAATGCGGTCCATCATGTCGTAGGCGATAAAACTCGCCTGGCTGGTCATCCGCGAGCTGTCGGTGTACTTCAGCGCATTGAGCTGAATCGCCGCCGCGCCCAATAACCCTACGGCCAGAACCAACAACGCGACCAGTACCTCGATCAGCGTCATGCCCTCCTGTGCGCGCTTGCTCCAACCCCTCATCCGCAACTTCCACCCAATAGAATTCGTCCGTTCAAACACACATTCAGCGTCCTGCTCTGTGCCCCCAGTACATAACTGATCACGACGGCCGTGGACGGCGCCGACAAACCGCCCAGATTGTTGAAATCAATAGCAGTCACTCCTGAGGTTAGCGTCAGAGTGGCGCCACTGCTCATCGCCGGAACAACCCGCAATACATTGGCCGGATTGCCGGTACCGTCATAAACGGTCAGCTCGCCGGTCCAGACACTGCCACCGGCTGTCGGGCGAACCCGGGTGGTGAGGCCCCGGTCAATCGCCTCAAGCCGGGCGAAATTGAGCGCGCGTTGCAGGTCGCCGATCTCGGTGTCGGCCTTGGTGCTTTGCACCGAGCGGGTAAACGCCGGAACAGCCAGGCTGATCAGGATCAGAAACACGGCGAGCGTGATCAGCAGCTCGATCAGCGTGAAACCTTTTGTACGATGATCCATCGGTGCCCTCCGTTGCCGTCGGCTATACCTGCTTCTACACGCTAGAACATTCGACCGACAGATGTACGGTTGTTTTGCCATTACTCGCGCAGGGATCGCGCGGACCGCAGCACTCCAGGGAGGGAGATAACATGCATCAGCAAGGTTTCAGCCTGATCGAACTGCTTATGGGACTGACAATTGTCGGGATTGTTCTGCTGTTGGTCAGTCCGGCGTTCGCCGCACTGACAGAATCGAACCATCGAGAACAGGCGGCGCAGTCGATTGTCAGTGGTATGCGTAATGCCAGAACCGCTGCCATCACACGCAATCAGAGTGTGGTGATACACGGAATCAACGGCGACTGGGGCCAGGGTTGGCGGATCATTCTGGATGTCAGCGGCAAAGGCCCGGAGGACAGCAGCAATCCGCTGCTGATTGAGAACGCGAGTAGCACCCGGGTGCCGATTGTCGGCAATTGGGCGGTCAGGCGTTTCGTGCGTTTCAGTAGTCTGGGCGAACCGTTGATGCCCGGACGGGCCTTTCAAGCGGGGACATTGCACCTATGCGCAAGCCACGAACCGGTGAGTCAGCTCCAGGTGGTACTGGCCCGGACCGGCCGCGTAAGCCTGCGCAGCGATAAAACTGAACAGGCGCTGTGCGCTAAGAAAAAAAGCGTTAAAGCAAAGAGCGCACGCGCAACTCTTTAGGCATGGAGAAGGTGATGTTCTCTTCACGCCCGGCCAACTCATCGGCCCCGGTGGCACCCCAAGCCTGCAACTGCTGGATCACGCCACGCACCAATACTTCCGGAGCGGAGGCACCAGCGGTGATGCCAATACGCTCGACACCATCGAACCAGCTCTTTTGCAGGTCTTCGGCGCCGTCGATCAGATAGGCCGGGGTGGCCATGCGTTCAGCCAGTTCACGCAGGCGATTGGAGTTGGAGCTGTTCGGGCTGCCGACCACCAGCACCACGTCGCATTCGTCTGCCAGCTGCTTGACGGCATCCTGACGGTTTTGCGTGGCGTAGCAGATATCGTCCTTGCGCGGGCCGCCGATCGCCGGGAACCGAGTACGCAGGGCGTCGATCACGCGACTGGTATCGTCCATGGACAGGGTGGTCTGGGTGACGAAGGCCAGTCTTTCAGGGTTGTTTACCTGCAGCTCGGCGACATCTTTCTCGTCCTCGACCAGATAGATCGCGCCACCATTGCTGCCATCGTACTGGCCCATGGTGCCTTCTACTTCCGGATGGCCGGCATGGCCAATGAGGATGCATTCACGACCGTCGCGGCTGTAACGCGCGACTTCGATGTGTACCTTGGTCACCAGCGGGCAGGTAGCGTCGAACACCTTCAGGCCACGGCCTGCGGCTTCGGTACGCACGGCCTGGGAAACGCCATGGGCGCTGAAGATCACGATCACGTCGTCCGGTACCTGATCCAGCTCTTCAACGAAGATCGCCCCACGGGCGCGCAGGTCTTCGACGACGAATTTGTTGTGGACCACTTCGTGGCGCACGTAGATCGGCGGCCCGAAGACTTCCAGGGCGCGGTTGACGATTTCGATCGCCCGGTCCACACCGGCGCAGAAGCCACGGGGGTTGGCGAGTTTGATTTGCATGCTGTGCCTCGTGTCTTGCGCGCAAGAAATAGTAATGCCACCTGTCATTCGAACACCGGGCTCGAAAACAGTGAAAATCTTAATGTGGGAGCGGGCTCGCTCGCGAAAGCGTCATCACATGTAACATCAATGTCGACTGACACACCGCTTTCGCGAGCAAGCCCGCTCCCACATTGGACCGAGTTCGGTCAGTTACAGCGCTTTGACGTTGAAGATCTCGACGTCAAAGGTCAAGGTTTTACCGGCCAGCGGGTGGTTGAAGTCGATGGTCACTTGGGCGTCATCGAATTCTTTCACCACACCGGGCAGCTCAGTATTGGCCGCATCGTTGAAGATCACCAGCAAGCCAGGCGACAGCTCCATATCCTTGAACTGCGAGCGCGGGATGATCTGTACGTTTTGCGGGTTCGGCTGACCAAAGGCGTTTTCCGGCTCAATGGTCAGGGTGCGTTTGTCGCCGGCCTTGAAGCCGAACAGCGCGGCTTCGAAACCTGGCAACAGGCTGCCGTCGCCAACCTTGAAGGTCGCCGGGGCTTTGTCGAAGGTACTGTCGACGGTGTCGCCGTTCTCCAGGCGCAACGCAAAGTGCAAGGTGACTTCCGTGTTCTGGCCAATGCGTTGCTCAGCCAATACCTGTTCAGTCATGAACGGTTTCTCCGGTCTTTTTACTTTTGAACATATCCAGCGCAAGCATCACGGCACCGACAGAAATTGCACTGTCGGCAAAGTTGAATGCCGGGAAATACCAGCGGTTCTGCCAATGCACCAGAATGAAATCGATCACATGGCCCAAGGCAATGCGGTCGTACAGGTTACCCAGCGCGCCACCCAGCACCAGCGCCAAGGCGACTGCCAGCCAGGTTTCGTTGCGCCCCAGGCGCTTGAGCCAGACTACCAGCACCGCACTGACCACCACCGCGATCAGGGCGAACAGCCAGCGCTGCCAACCCGAGCTGTCAGCCAGGAAACTGAACGCCGCGCCAGTGTTGTAGGCCAGGGTCCAGCTGAAGTAATCGGGGATCACCACGATTTGCTGGTACATGCTCAGCGAGCCTTCGAAGTAGAACTTGCTGGCCTGGTCGATGACCAGGACCAGCAAACTCAACCAGAGCCAGCTCAGCCGTCCGAAACGGCCAACGGCATTAGGCATAGTGACGAACCTCGCCAGCGCCGCTGATGTTGTCGACGCAACGACCGCAGATTTCCGGATGCTCCGGGTTCACGCCGACGTCTTCACGGCAGTGCCAGCAACGGGCGCACTTGGCATGGCTCGACTTGACCACTTTGAGCTTCAGGCCGCCGACTTCGGTGACCACCGCGTCTGCCGGAGCCTGCACGAACGGTGCAACGGTGGCAGTCGAGGTAATCAACACGAAGCGCAGTTCGTTGCTCAGCTTGGCCAGATCGGCGCTCAGCGCGTCTTCGGCGAACAGCGTCACTTCGGCTTGCAGGTTGCCACCGACGGCCTTGGCCGCACGCTGGATCTCCATTTCCTTGTTGACCGCCACCTTCACCGCCATGATCCGCTCCCAGTAGGCGCGGTCCAGCTCGAAGCCTTCCGGCAATTCGGTCAGGCCTTCGTACCAGGTGTTGAGCATCACAGACTCGTTACGCTCGCCCGGCAGGTACTGCCACAGCTCGTCGGCGGTGAACGCCAGGATTGGCGCGATCCAGCGCACCAGCGCTTCGCTGATGTGGTACAGCGCGGTTTGCGCCGAACGACGGGCCTTGCTGTTGGCGCCAGTGGTGTACTGACGGTCCTTGATGATGTCGAGGTAGAAACCACCCAGCTCCTGCACGCAGAAGTTGTGGATCTTGGAGTAGACGTTCCAGAAGCGGTATTCGCCGTAGTGCTCTTGCAGCTCGCGTTGCAGCAGCAGGGTGCGATCCACGGCCCAACGGTCCAGCGCCAGCATTTCTTCGGCCGGCAGGATGTCGGTGGCCGGGTTGAAACCGGTCAGGTTGGAAAGCAGGAAGCGCGCGGTGTTACGGATGCGCCGGTAGGCGTCCGCACTGCGTTGCAGGATCTGCTCGGAAACCGCCATTTCACCCGAGTAGTCGGTAGAAGCGACCCACAGACGCATGATATCGGCGCCCAAGGTGTCGTTGACCTTCTGCGGCGCGATCACGTTGCCCAAAGACTTGGACATTTTGCGGCCGGACTCGTCGACGGTGAAACCGTGGGTCAGCAGCTCGCGGTACGGGGCGTGGTCGTCGATGGCACAACCGGTCAGCAACGACGAGTGGAACCAGCCGCGGTGTTGGTCCGAACCTTCCAGGTACAGGTCGGCGCGTGGACCGGTCTCGTGGCCCATCGAGTGCGAGCCGCGCAGGACGTGCCAGTGCGTGGTGCCCGAGTCGAACCAGACGTCCAGGGTGTCGCTGATCTTGTCGTACAGCGGCGCTTCTTCACCGAGCAACTCGGCGGCGTCCATCTTGAACCAGGCTTCGATGCCTTCGACTTCGACGCGCTGGGCAACGATTTCCATCAGTTCGACAGTGCGTGGGTGCAGCTCGCCGCTTTCCTTGTTCAGGAAGAACGGGATCGGCACGCCCCAGTTGCGCTGACGGGAGATGCACCAGTCAGGACGGTTGGCGATCATCGAGTGCAGACGCGCCTGGCCCCAGGCCGGAACGAATTTTGTCTCTTCGATGGCTTTGATCGCCCGCTTGCGCAGGGTTTCGCCGGTTGCAGGCTCTTTGTCCATGCCGATGAACCACTGCGCGGTGGCGCGGTAGATCAGCGGGGTCTTGTGACGCCAGCAGTGCATGTAGCTGTGTTCAATGGTTTCGGTGTGCAGCAGCGAGCCGACTTCCGACAGTTTGTCGACGATGGCCGGGTTGGCCTTCCAGATGAACTGGCCGCCGAAAAACTCCAGCGACGTCGCGTACACGCCGTTGCTTTGCACCGGATTGAGGATGTCATCGTTGACCATGCCATAGGCTTTACAGGTCACGAAGTCGTCTACGCCGTAGGCTGGCGAGGAGTGAACCACACCGGTGCCCGCGCCCAGTTCGACGTATTCGGCCAGGTAAACCGGCGACAGACGATCGTAGAAGGGGTGACGGAAGTTGATCAGTTCCAGTGCTTTACCGGTGGTGGTCGCAATGACCGAACCTTCCAGGCTGTAGCGGGCCAGGCACGACTCGACCAGCTCTTCAGCCAGCACCAGCAGTTTGTCGCCGACGTCGACCAGGGCGTAGTTGAACTCTGGGTGAACGTTCAGCGCCTGGTTGGCCGGGATGGTCCACGGGGTGGTGGTCCAGATCACGATCGAAGCAGGTTTGCCCAGCGATGGCAGACCGAACGCGGCAGCCAGTTTGGCTTCGTCAGCAATCGGGAACGCCACGTCGATGGTCGCGGATTTTTTGTTCTCGTACTCGACTTCCGCTTCAGCCAGGGCCGAACCACAGTCAAAGCACCAGTTCACAGGCTTCAGGCCCTTGAACACGAAGCCACCCTTGACGATTTCCGCCAGGGCGCGGATTTCACCGGCCTCGTTTTTGAAGTCCATGGTTTTGTACGGGTTGGCGAAATCGCCCAACACGCCCAGACGGATGAATTCGGACTTCTGGCCTTCGATCTGCTCGGTGGCGTAGGCACGGCACAGTTCACGGGTTTTGTCCGCGCCCAGGTTCTTGCCGTGGGTCACTTCGACTTTGTGCTCGATCGGCAGGCCGTGGCAGTCCCAGCCCGGAACATAAGGCGCGTCGAAACCCGACAGGGTTTTCGAGCGGATGATCATGTCCTTGAGAATCTTGTTCAGCGCATGACCGATGTGAATCGTGCCGTTGGCGTACGGAGGACCGTCGTGAAGTACGAACTTCGGACGATCCTTGCCAATCTCGCGCAACTTACCGTACAGGCCAATGCTGTCCCAGCGCTGCAGAATCTGCGGTTCGCGCTGAGGCAGGCCGGCCTTCATTGGGAAGGCGGTGTCCGGAAGGTTTAGCGTGGCTTTATAGTCGGTCATTTAAGGCTCTTCATTAGCGATTGGCGCTAGGTGCGACAGGGCACGGGCGGCGGCGACATCCGCATTGATCGCCGTCTTAAGCGCCTCCAGAGAGGCGAAACGCTGCTCTTCACGCAGCTTGTGGTGGAAAACCACCGTCAAACGCCGGTCATACAGATCGCCGGCAAAATCTAAAAGATGTACTTCAAGGTGGGCTTTGCCATCACCTTGGACCGTTGGCCGCACGCCGATATTGGCGACGCCTGGCCAGGTCTTGCCGTCGATGTCGACGTTGACCAGATAAACCCCGGACAGCGGCACACGACGACGCTTGAGTTGTATGTTGGCGGTCGGCGTACCGAGCTGGCGCGCAAGCTTCTGGCCATGCAGGACCCGCCCGGCAATCCGGTACGGACGACCGAGCAGCCGCTCGGCCAAGGCAAAATCGGCAGCGGCCAGGGCGTTACGCACCTGAGTGCTGCTGACACGAATGCCGTCCAGCACAACGGTCTGCGCCGCTTCGACGGTAAACCCCTGAAGGACGCCGGCCTGTTGCAGGAAATCGAAATCCCCTAGCCGGTCACAGCCGAAACGGAAATCGTCGCCGACCTCCAGATGCTGCACGCCGAGGCCGTCCACCAGAATAGTATCGACGAATTCGTTGGCGCTGAGTTTGCTCAGGCGCTGATTGAACGCCAGGCACAGCACCCGGTCGACGCCCTCTTCGGCCAGCAGCTGCAGTTTGTCCCGCAAGCGGGCCAGACGGGCCGGGGCGGTGTCCGGGGCGAAGAATTCTCGCGGCTGCGGCTCAAAAATCACCACGCAGCTGGGCACGCCCAACTCGAGCGCACGCTCACGCAGCCGGGCCAGGATAGCCTGGTGACCACGGTGAACACCGTCAAAGTTGCCAATAGTGGCGACACAGCCCCGATGCTGGGGGCGCAGGTTGTGGAGGCCTCGAACCAGCTGCATAACGCGCTTCTTGCTCATAAAGTGGTCGATTATAACCACACCCGGCGGCCGACGACAGGCAACACCGTAACCCAAAGTGATCGAGCCGACAAAACTGCCGGCCCGCCCGTGTTTATCGAGACAAAAGCCTCAGTTCAAGGCCTTGCGATTGAAGTCGCGCAAACGGAAGCCCATCAACAGCAACATGCCGAAATAGACCGCCACGCCGGCGATCACCAATGCGCCCAGACGCAGCAAACGCTCCAGCATATGCCCTTCCGCCCAGGCGGGCATAAAGTGCATTGCGCCCAGCAATACCGCGGACATCACCGAAACCGCCACCAACAATTTGAGCCCGAACTTCGCCCAGCCCGGCTGCGGCTGATACATCTGCTGCTTGCGCAACTGATAGAACAACAGTCCGGCATTGATGCAGGCGCCCGCGCTGATGGCCAGAGCCAGACCAGCATGAGCCAGCGGACCGATCAGCACCAGGTTGAAAAGCTGAGTGACGATCAGGGTGAAAATCGCGATTTTTACCGGAGTCCGGATGTTTTGTTGCGCATAAAAGCCTGGCGCCAGCACTTTGATCACGATAATCCCCAGCAAACCGACGGAATAGGCAATCAACGCGCGCTGAGTCATGGCCGCATCGAATGCGCTGAATTGGCCGTACTGGAACAACGAAACCGTCAGCGGCTCAGCCAGAATCCCCAGCGCCAGGGCGCACGGTAATACCAGCATGAAGCACAGGCGCAGCCCCCAATCGAGGATCCGCGAGTATTCGTGGCGATCCTGGCTGGCATAAGTCCTGGCCAGGGTCGGCAGCAGAATCGTGCCCAGTGCCACACCCAGCACACCGGATGGCAATTCCATCAGGCGATCGGCGTAATACATCCAAGAAACGGAACCGGCCACCAGAAACGAAGCAAATATGGTGTTGATGATCAGCGAAATCTGGCTCACCGAAACGCCGATGATCGCTGGCAACATCTGCTTCATGACCCGCCAGACACCGCTATCGCGCAGACTCAGGCGCGGCAGCACCAACATGCCGATCTTCTTCAGGTGCGGCAGTTGAAACAGCAACTGAGCCAGACCACCTACCAGAACGGCCCAGCCCAGCGCCATTACCGGCGGATCGAAATACGGCGTCAGGAACACCGCAAAGACGATCATGCTGACATTGAGCAGGGTCGGCACGAAGGCCGGGACCGAGAAGCGGTTCCAGGTATTGAGGATCGCGCCGGCCAATGAAGACAGGGAGATCAGCAATATATAAGGAAAAGTGACCCGCAGCAGATCGGTGGTCAGCTCGAATTTTTCCGGGGTCGTGACGAAACCCGGCGCCGTAGCCCAGATGACCCAAGGCGCAGCGAGCATGCCCAGCGCGGTGACCAGCGCCAGCACCAGCGTCAGCAGGCCCGAGACGTAGGCAATGAAGGTTCGCGTCGCCTCCTCGCCCTTCTGGCTTTTATATTCGGCGAGAATCGGCACGAACGCCTGGGAAAATGCTCCCTCAGCGAAGATTCGCCGCAGCAGATTGGGCAGTTTGAAGGCGATAAAGAAGGCGTCGGTCGCCATTCCCGCACCAAATGCGCGAGCGATAAGGGTGTCGCGAACGAACCCCAACACCCGGGAAACCATCGTGATAGAGCTGACAGCGGCCAACGATTTGAGCAGATTCATTGAAAGAGTTTTTGCCTGTCGATAAACAGCAGGCGAACAACGCGCCCACTTATGCGATACTCCGCGCCGCAACAGCACAGAGCCAAAGCTCGCGAGTTTACAGGTCGCACGCCGGAAAGAAATATCCCGGCGCTCTATACCTGCCACTTAGCGGATCGTCTCAACCGCCCTTGACAAGACATCAACTCATCGGCATGATTCGCGGCCTATTTTGTTTGCTATTTCCTAAAAAGTCTTTCGAGGAGCTCGACGGTGGCCAACACACCTTCCGCCAAAAAACGTGCAAAACAGGCTGAGAAGCGTCGCAGCCACAACGCCAGCCTGCGTTCCATGGTTCGTACCTACATCAAGAATGTAGTTAAGGCCATCGACGCAAAAGACGCTGCCAAAGCTCAAGCTGCTTACGTTCTGGCTGTGCCAGTTATCGACCGTATGGCCGATAAAGGCATCATCCACAAGAACAAAGCTGCTCGTCATAAGAGCCGCCTGAATGGCCACGTAAAGGCCCTGAACGTTGCCGCTGCTGCCTAAGCGACACGCTCATTAAAAAACCGACCTCAGGGTCGGTTTTTTATTGCCTGCGATTTGGCAAACACCACGCAAAAAAAATGTGGGAGCGAGCTTGCTCGCGAAGGCGGCGTAACAGTCAACATAGATGCTGAATGTCAGCCAGTCTTCGCGAGCAAGCCCGCTCCCACATTTTGATCCTTGCTAGCTTATTGAGCGTGTGCCCACGGCAAAATCGGAATCGCCGTCACCGCATTCTGCGGACTGCCCTCGATCAAACGATCGCTATAAACCAGGTACACCAGCGTATTGCGCTTCTTATCGAGGAATCGCACCACTTGCATGGTCTTGAACACCAGGGACGTGCGCTCCTTGAACACCTCCTCGCCATCCTTGAGCTCACCCTTGAAGTTGATCGGCCCGACCTGACGGCACGCAATAGAAGCTTCAGCGCGATCCTCGGCCAGACCTAACCCACCCTTTACCCCGCCAGTCTTGGCGCGCGACAGGTAGCAAGTCACGCCATCCACTTTCGGATCATCAAACGCCTCGACAACGATACGGTCGTTCGGGCCGACGAACTTGAACACCGTCGACACCTGGCCAATTTCATCAGCCGAAGCCAACAGCGGCATCGCCAACAACAAGCCCAATAATCCTTTTGCCACACGCATTCAGGTATTCCTTCAGACCAGAATCAGGTTATCGCGGTGAACCAGTTCCGGCTCCGCCATGTAACCCAGCAGACCGACAATCGCCTCAGACGACTGACCGATGATTTTTTGTGCTTCCAGAGCACTGTAGTTAGCCAGGCCACGGGCAATTTCACGACCGTCCGGCGCCACGCAGACCACCATTTCGCCGCGACGGAAACTGCCCTGGACCAGTTTGACGCCCACCGGCAGCAAACTTTTATTGCCCTGGGACAACGCCGTCACCGCCCCCGCATCCAGCACCAGCGTGCCGCGGGTTTGCAGATGCCCGGCCAGCCACTGCTTACGCGCCGCCAGCATGCCGCGCTCAGGTGACAACAAGGTACCGATGCGCTCGCCAGCCTTGAGACGATCCAGCACGCGATCAATGCGCCCGCCGACAATGATGGTGTGCGCACCGGAACGCGCCGCCAGACGCGCAGCGCGCAACTTGGTCTGCATGCCGCCACGACCCAGCGCACCGCCCGTGCTGCCAGCCACCGCATCCAGTGCCGGATCATCGGCACGCGCCTCGTAAATCAGCTTGGCATCGGGATTGTTGCGCGGATCAGCGTCGAACATGCCGTCGCGATCGGTGAGGATCACCAGCAAATCAGCTTCAACCAGATTCGCCACCAACGCTGCCAACGTGTCGTTGTCGCCGAAACGGATTTCGTCAGTGACCACGGTGTCGTTCTCGTTGATCACCGGGATCACCTTGAGCTCGACCAGCGCGCGCAAGGTACTGCGAGCGTTCAGGTAGCGCTTGCGGTCGGACAAATCGTCGTGAGTCAGGAGAATCTGCGCGGTATGTCGGCCATGCTCGGCGAAGCTCGACTCCCAAGCCTGCACCAACCCCATCTGACCGATGGCGGCAGCGGCCTGCAACTCGTGCATTGCACTGGGTCGTACAGTCCAGCCCAAGCGGCTCATACCCGCCGCCACTGCCCCGGAGGACACCAGCACCAGCTCAACTCCCGCCTCGTGCAGGGCAACCATCTGTTCGACCCAGACACCCATTGCCGCGCGATCCAGGCCTTTGCCGTCCGCCGTCAGCAAAGCGCTGCCGATCTTCACGACCCAACGCTGCGCACCTGTCACCTTGCTCCGCATCATCTTCAACCTTAGCTTGAGGACAGCACGACCCAGCGCTGCCCGTAACGTTATTCGTGACTACCGATTTCCAGATACTAAAACGCCGCTCTAGTGAGCGGCGCTTAAGTTTATCGCAACGAATCAGTCACGCACGTAAATGATTTCCGGACCGTCTTCGTCATCCACATCTTCTTCGTCCCAATCGTCGTCACCGATGTCATGAACCGACTTCACGCCACTGCGACGCAGGGCACGCTGATCGTCCAGCGCCTGCAGCTGGGCACGCGCTTCATCTTCGATACGCTGATCGAGCTCGGCCAGCTCTTCCTTGTAGGCCGGGTCGTTAGCCAGACGATCGGCACGATCTTCCAGGTAACGCATGATGTCATGGCAAAGACGCTCGGTGCCTTGCTTGGCAATCGCGGAGATCACGTAGACCGGACCGGTCCACTCCAGACGATCAACGATTTCCTTGACGCGAGCATCGTGCTCTTCTTCAAGGATCTGGTCGCATTTGTTCAGCACCAGCCAGCGATCACGCTCAGCCAGGGACGGACTGAACTTGGTCAGCTCGCTGACGATCACTTCAGCGGCATCCGGAGCACTGGTGTCATCCAGCGGCGCCATGTCGACGAGGTGCAGCAGCAGACGGGTACGCGACAAGTGCTTGAGGAAACGAATCCCCAGGCCTGCGCCGTCGGAAGCACCTTCGATCAGACCCGGAATGTCCGCCACCACGAAGCTTTTCCAGCGATCGACGCTGACCACACCCAGGTTTGGCACCAGAGTGGTGAACGGGTAGTCGGCGACTTTCGGCTTGGCGGCCGATACCGAGCGAATAAAGGTACTTTTGCCGGCGTTCGGCAAACCGAGCAGACCGACGTCCGCCAACACCTTCATTTCCAGTTTCAGGTCGCGCTGCTCACCCGGTTTGCCCGGCGTGGTCTGGCGCGGCGCCCGGTTGGTGCTGGATTTGAAACGAGTATTACCCAGACCGTGCCAGCCACCATGAGCCACCAACAGACGCTGGCCGGCCTTGGTCAAGTCGCCGATCACTTCCTGAGTCGCGGAATCGATAACGGTAGTGCCAACTGGAACGCGCAGCACCAGCTCCTCACCTTTCTTGCCGGTGCAGTCAGTGCTGCCGCCGTTGGAACCACGCTCGGCATCGAAGTGCCGGGTGTAACGGTAGTCCACCAGGGTGTTGAGGTTTTCGTCGGCGACCATGTAGACCGAGCCGCCATCACCACCATCACCGCCGTTCGGGCCGCCGTTTTCAATGAATTTTTCGCGACGGAAGCTCATGCAACCGTTGCCGCCGTCCCCGGCCTTTACTCGAATCGATACTTCATCAACAAACTTCATAACAAAACGCCTCTCGCCATACGGACGAGCCGAAAAAACCTAGACATAAGACTCTTGCAAAAATGAGCGCAGCGACCTCAATCAACGACCGCCAATACAGCGCTGGAGCCCATCACAAACAGCTTTGCAAGAGACTCACCCCACAAACGAAAAAGCCCCGTCGCAAGACAGGGCTTTTCCAGCAACTACGTAATTATGCCGCGACGACGTCAGTCTTCGGGACAATGCTTACGTAACGACGACCGAAGGCGCCTTTTACTTCGAACTTGATCACGCCGTCGATTTTAGCGAACAGAGTGTGATCTTTGCCCATGCCAACGCCGTAGCCAGCGTGGAATTGGGTGCCGCGCTGACGCACGATGATGTTGCCCGGAATGATAACCTGGCCGCCATACATCTTCACGCCAAGGCGTTTGGCTTCTGAGTCGCGACCGTTACGGGTACTACCACCAGCTTTTTTGTGTGCCATGAGTTCAATTCTCCTAGTGAGGAATTAGGCTGAAATTAAGCCTGAATACCGGTGATTTTGATCTCGGTGTACCACTGGCGGTGGCCCATACGCTTCATGTGGTGCTTACGACGACGGAACTTGATGATGCGGACTTTATCGTGACGACCTTGGGAGATCACTTCAGCCACAACGGTAGCGCCAGGAACAACTGGAGCGCCGATATTCACGTCGTCGCCATTGGCAACCAACAGAACGCGATCAAAAGTAACGGATTCGCCGGTAGCAATTTCCAGTTTTTCGATCTTCAGGTATTCACCTGGAGCAACTTTGTACTGCTTGCCACCAGTAACGATTACTGCATAAGACATGGTATTTCTCCGATAATCCTGCTCACCCAGCTCTTTATAAGAAGAGGTATTGGCTGGCATGGCTGCATAAGGCTGGAAGGCCTGTTTGCAATTGCGTAAGGCAGGTGCTGCCCAGGAAGTTCAGGGTGCGCGATTGTACGCAAGCTGCTTGAGCGTTGCAAGTGGTCGTCTATCGTGCCTTGACACCCGCCGACGTGGGTCCTAGCATGCCGCGCAACCCTTCTGGAGCAACTGTCGCTGATGCAACCCCAAGCTTTCTACCGCGCGGTGGCGGACGATTTTAGCGCCGTCGACGGCATCATCAAGAAACAGCTGACTTCCCGAGTGCCGCTGGTATCGAAAATCGGCGACTACATTACCTCGGCCGGCGGTAAACGCCTGCGCCCGTTGCTCGTGCTGCTGTGCGGCAAGGCACTCGGCCGCGAAGGCGATGACCTGCGTCTGTTGGCCGCGACCATCGAGTTCCTGCACACCGCCACCCTGCTGCACGACGACGTCGTCGACATGTCCGGCATGCGCCGTGGCCGCTCGACCGCCAACGCCATGTGGGGCAATGCACCAAGCGTGCTGGTGGGCGACTTCCTGTATTCGCGCTCTTTCGAAATGATGGTCGAACTGGGCTCCATGCCGGTGATGAAGATCCTTTCGCAAGCCACGCGCATCATCGCTGAAGGCGAAGTGTTGCAGCTGTCGAAGGTCCGCGACGCCAGCACCACCGAAGAAACCTACATGGAAGTCATCCGCGGCAAAACCGCGATGCTCTTCGAAGCCTCGACCCACAGTGCCGCCGCTCTGGCCGGTGCCTCGCCAGAACAGAGCGAAGCACTGCGCACCTTCGGCGATCACCTGGGGGTGGCCTTCCAATTGGTCGACGACCTGCTGGATTATCGTGGCGACGCCGAAACCCTGGGCAAGAACGTCGGCGACGATCTGGCCGAAGGTAAACCGACGCTGCCGCTGATCTACACCATGCGCGAAGGCACTCCGGAGCAGGCCGCACTGGTTCGTCGGGCGATCCAGAAAGGTGGCATCGAAGATCTGGAAAGCATTCGCGAAGCTGTTGAAGCTTCCGGTTCGCTGGATTACACCGCGCAACTGGCCCGCGATTATGTGGCCCGTGCGATCAAGTGCCTCGACGCCCTGCCCGCCAGCGAATACCGCGATGCGCTGGTTGAGTTGAGTGAGTTCGCAGTCGCCCGCACGCATTAAGATCAAAAGATCGCAGCCTTCGGCAGCTCCTACAGGTGTCCACAAAACCCTGTAGGAGCTGCCGAAGGCTGCGATCTTTTGCTTTCAGCTCCCTGCGCCTGAAAAACCCTATACAATGTGCGCTTTTTAGCGATCCTGAATCCAAGGAGCCTTAGTGAGCACGCTGCCACCCTGCCCAAAATGCAATTCCGAGTACACCTACGAAGACGGCACCCAGCTGATCTGCCCCGAGTGCGCCCACGAATGGTCCGCCAGCGGTGAAGCCGAAGCGGCGTCCGATGACACAGTGAAAAAGGATTCGGTCGGCAATGTCCTGCAGGACGGCGATACCATCACCGTGATCAAGGACCTCAAGGTCAAAGGCACATCGTTGGTGGTCAAGGTCGGCACCAAGGTCAAGAACATCCGCCTGTGCGATGGCGACCACGACATCGACTGCAAGATCGATGGCATCGGCCCGATGAAACTCAAATCCGAGTTCGTCAGAAAAGTCTGAATCTGCTGCATTCCATCCCGCGCCCGGCGCGGGATGGTGCTTCGCCCTTCCCCGCATCACCCAGCATTCCCGCGCAATAGCCAAACGCCATTCGTTTTGACACCCAGCCATTTCCCCACAGAAAAAAACACAAACCGCCAATAGGCCCTTGCTATTTGATGAATAAGAATTATTCTCATTGAAACCCATCAAAGGAGATGAGACTCATGACTTATTTGATCGATGCCTGGCTGGACCGCCCACACCCCTACCTCAGAATCCTGCATCGGGAAACCGGGGAAGTTTGTGCGGTGCTTGAAGAAGAAGCCTTGAACGAGCTGCAGGATCAGGGTGATCTGGACGTCAACGGTTTAAGTTCCAGCGAGCCGGTGGTGCTCAAGGAACTGGTGCGCAATCTGTTTCTGTTCTGCTATGCCCGGGCGTTGCGCCCGACGAATGAGCTGCACAACAAGATTGAACTATGAAAATGCAACATGTCGGAGCGAGCCCTGTGGGGGCGGGCTTGCTCGCGAAGAGGTCATGACATTCAACATCATCGCTGAATGACACACCGCATTCGCGAGCAAGCCCGCTCCCACATGACCGAGCCCGTTCCGACACTCAGGTCTTACAGAACGTCGAGCAGTTCGACGTCGAATACCAGTACGCTGTGCGGCGGAATGCTGCCAACGCCTTGAGCGCCGTAAGCCAGTTCGCTCGGCACGTACAGACGCCATTTGCTGCCGGCGTTCATCAGTTGCAGGGCTTCGGTCCAGCCAGCGATAACGCCGCCTACCGGGAATTCTGCAGGCTGACCACGATCGTAGGAGCTGTCGAACACAGTGCCGTCGATCAGGGTGCCGTGGTAGTGAGTGCGCACTTGGTCTTCACGGGTCGGCTTGGCGCCTTCACCTTGAGTCAGCACTTCGAATTGCAGGCCGGAAGCCAGAGTGGTGATGCCTTCGCGCTTGGCGTTTTCCGCCAGGAAAGCCAGGCCTTCGCCAGCAGCGGCTTCAGCCTTGGCTGCAGCTTCGGCTTGCATGATTTCGCGGATAACCTTGAAGCTGGCGGACATTTCTTCCTGACCCACACGGCTTGGCTTGCCGGCGAACGCGTCGGTCAGGCCAGCCAGGATTGCGTCCAGGCTAACGCCCGGTGGCGGATTGTCACGCAGCTGGTCGCCCAACTGACGGCCAATGCCGTAGCTGACGCGGGTTTCATCGGTGGACAGATTTACTTCGGACATGACACTGCTCCGTTGTGCGGACGGCCCTGGAACTTGCCGTGCATGCACAGCGCATCCCGGAGCGCCCGGAATCAAAAGGGCGAGCAGACTAGCACAGATGCCGTCACGTTGATGAGCCGTGTCGGGCCTGTCACGCGGAACGGAAAGTGATCGGTACTTTCAGGCTTTCCTCGGTGCTGGCACCGCACATTTCATCCTGAACCGAGGTATGCACGACGTTGAACGACAACTTGGGAAAGGCATGAAGCACTTCACGCGCATGCTCGACCGAGCGCAGATGCAATATCTCGCCGTGCGCATCGCGCAATGGATGCCCCGCGCCATGCATCCGTGCCTCCAGCACGTAAAACACGCCTTCCATCGAGATCAGGTTCAGCTCATCGACCTTTCCGGCGACGGCATACGCATTCAACTCTTGCAGGTTCATGAGCGCACCTCAGGCAGTGGCGAGCCAGGACCTCTACATGGATATGCCTCGGCGGACCAAAGTACAAGCCACAGACGACACCACCCGTCTGTTTCACAAAACTGTGGGAGCGTGGCTTGCCCGCGATGGCATTACCGCGGTTTATCGTCAGACCGAGGTGATGCTATCGCGGGCAAGCCACGCTCCCACAAGGATCAGTCGATCAGTGCTTGGTCAGCTTGTCCAGATAGCCCATGGCAAACGCCGACACCACGAAGGTCATGTGAATGACCACGTACCACTTCAAATGCTCGGGATCGACGTTCTTGGCGTCCATGAAGATCCGTAGCAGGTGGATGGACGAAATCGCCACGATGGACGCCGCGACCTTCATCTTCAACGAAGACGAATCCATGGTGCCTAGCCAGTTGAGCTTTTCCTTGCTGTCGTCGATATCCAGCTGAGAAACGAAGTTCTCGTAACCGGAGATCATCACCATCACCAACAAGCCGCCCACCAGCGCCATGTCGATCAGCGACAGCAGGACCAGAATCAGATCCGACTCGGCCATCGAGAACACGTTAGGGATGACGTGGAAGACTTCCTGGAAGAATTTCAGTGCCAACGCCAGCAAGCCCAGGGACAAACCGAAATAGATCGGCGCCAGTAACCAACGGGAGGCGTACATTGCATTTTCGATAAAGCGTTCCATTGAATCTCACACAAGGGGCTGGAAATGGCGGCGAGTATAACAGCCACCTGTTACACCCAGAAACCGCCGGAAAATCCGTAACCTGCGTGTGTGTGACAAAGTTTTTCTGCTAGTGTCCAGATGATTGACAGGTCAGCGACGTCGGACAGGAAGACTGGAAATGGATGTGCGATTGCCGTTAACGAGTGCCGGGCTTTGCTTCGCATTGTTGCTCGGTGGCTGCTCACCCAGCGATGAGAAACGCCAGGTCAGCCTCGAAGAAAAGATCGCACAGTTCGAACAATCCCTGGAGACGATCGAGGACCCCAAACTCAAGGATGCCGTGGCCGAGCTAGGCGGTTCCCTATTGTTACTCGAGCGCGCACAACTCAAACTCGACACCAAACCAGTGGTCACCGAATACGGCGAAGACGCCCTCGCCGTGCTCAAGCACTACCCCACACCCCAGGCCTTGGTCGACACCTACATTAACGGTCTGTTCGTGTTACACAAGGAGTCCAGCTCGGATTACCTGACCGATCTGCAACCGGTATTCCCCTTCAACTTCAACATTCCGGGCGCGTTCCTTTTTCCTCATGGCCTGGAATGGCAATCGGTGACCCTGAGCAACAAGCGCGTCATCGCGTTTCAGCCGGAATGGTCGGAAACCGATCCCGGCATCCAGCTGAGCCCGTCGAGCTCCAACCTGACCCACCCCGATGATTTGACGGTGACCTACCCCTTCATCGAAGGCCTGGAAGTGGACAAGAAGAGCCAACCACAACCGGTGAGCCTGCAAGGCAAGGTGGAAGTCATCTCCCCGCGCCGGCTCTACAGCTTCGATCTGACGAAAAAGGACGTCGGCCAGACTCGCACTAACGACAATCTCAGTGTCACCTTATTGAAACTGGGCAATAACTACGCCGAAATCGAATTCAGTAACAGCGCGCCGCTGGCCCCCGAGGTACGTGACATATCACTCACCCCATTGATCGTTCAGGCCAGGGACGCCACCGGGCAATTCCTCTCTCGTTCAGGTGCGATCAACGAAACCGCCGCCCAAATTGCGTTTTATCAAAAACAACTGGCGCAGATGCAACTGCAGAAGGCGTGGAGCGAAGCGTTCGAAAAACAGCTCGATGACGAGCAGCGTGCGTTTGAAAAGCAACAAACCCGGCATTACACCAAGGTCTACTTCAATGGACCGATCGACACCATCGAAGTCAGCTTGCTGGACTTCTCGGCGGTCACGGTGACCCACAAGGACCTGAACCTGCCGATACGCCGCTTCGACCCGCACACCACGAAAAAAACCATCCAGCCGCTGACCTTGCCGGTGGTGGTGTATGACGACCAGGCTGCGACTTGGCTCAAGGGCGCAACGTTGAGCGAGGAGCAACTGAAAAAAAGCATCAGCATCAGTCAGTCGGTCGATGACCCAAGTGCCGCCCGCATCGAATTCAATCACCCCAGAAGCTTCAATGACGAATTGCTCGGCACCTCTTTCAATCCCGGCGAAAGCCCGGTGACGTTCTTTATCCAAGACCGCAATGACCAGCGCGATGGGCCGATAGAGCTGCCGCCGGAGGCGTATGAGGTCGATCCGATCCGCGGCGCCATCACCTATGATCTGAACCTGTTTCCGCAAACACCGGCCTACGCCGTGGGCTCCATGCCGCACTTTCTGGCGACTATCGACCAGCAAACATACGACGCCCGCCAGTTGCCCAAAGGCCTGGAATTCAAAGGGAATGCGTTGGTGGTTGATTTGAAACTGTTTCCCGCCCAGGACTGGCGTTTTTTCGCCAAGGACGACAGCGGCAATTATTTGAAAGAGATTCTGTCGGTCAGTCACGACGCGAGCGCACAAGGCCCGGCGTTATTTGCAGTGCATTACTTCTATGGCCAGCCCACACGCCTGGAAACTTATCAGCGAACGAACCTCACCACCGTGCAATATGGGTTTGAGGTCAAACTCGACAAGGCTGAGCCAGGCAGCCTTGATCAATAGCCTGTTCAGTGCTCGGGCCGAAACTCGGGTCCGCTAAGGTTGCGGTAACGACCACCATTGATCTCTCGCAACTGGGCTTGCAGATGCAGGCACCAGATTTGCGGGTCGTCGGCCAGCTCGTAACCATGCAAGGTCAGACTTTCAACGATGGTGTCGAGGATCGATTCCGCCACGACCGGCCCACGGAACGGGCCTTGGGCCTTGATGGCAGAAGGCTGCTCGCCGGCCATTCCGGCGGCGAAGAGCAAGGTCCACATGCCCGTATCTCCCGCCAGCGGGCGGATAGCACATTCGATACGGGTCACAAGGCCCAGGCATTGACGGGTGAGACAGAGGTTGCGCGACATGGCGGCGACCCTCGGTAGATCCGGTATTCAGCCTCCACGGGAAGGCTGTCTCGATCCAGTGATTACTGTCGATATCCTTGAGCAGATAATAGAAGAAAAGTCTGGCTCGCACGCGAACCAGAATCAGAAGGTGCCGAGTGGTCGCTGCGTGAATATTGACGCCATTTCGATGGCGCTCTTTTGCATTGAATACAGTCTGCAAAACACTACAGAACCTGTGGGAGCGGGCTTGCTCGCGAAGATGGCATAACAGTCGACATTGATGTTGAATGTTAGTCAGTCTTCGCGAGCAAGCCCGCTCCCACACGGGGGATTGTGTCAGGCCGGTTTGATTTCCAGCATCGCTTCCTGCGCCAACTCCTTTTCGGCTTCCTTGAGGTCTTCCTCGCTGATCATTTCCGCAATCACCCGCAAGCGTTCCACTACCCGCGCGTTGATGCTGCCTTCAGGGAATGCGCCATTCTCATCCGGCGCACCGGCCGGCTCGCCGACCAACAGGCTCAGAGCCTCGTCGGCCTGGCGCACCGCGTAGACATGGAACTGCCCCGCGCGTACCGCCGCCAGCACCTTCTCGTCGAGCATCAGCGTGGCAACGTTGGCCTGAGGAATGATCGCCCCTTGCTCCCCCGTCAAACCACGGGCTTCGCAGAGCCGGAAGAAACCTTCGATCTTCTCGTTGACCCCACCCACCGCCTGCACTTCACCGAACTGGTTGATCGAACCGGTAATCGCGAAACACTGCTTGAGCGGGGTTTTCGACAAGGCCGAGATCAGCGTGCATGCCTCCCCCAGAGACGCGCTGTCACCGTCGACATAACCGTAGGACTGCTCCAGGGCGATACTCGCGGAAATCGCCAGCGGAAATTCCTGGGCATAACGGCTGCCCAGATACCCGGTAAGGATCATCACGCCTTTGGAGTGAATCGGCTGACCGAGGTTGACCTCGCGCTCGATGTCGACGATGCCGCTGCCGCCCGGATAAACCGTGGCGGAAATCCGCGCCGGTATCCCGAAGGCCGAATCGCCGACTTCCAGTACCGTCAGCCCGTTGCACTTGCCAACCGCCGCGCCATCGGTGTCGATCAGGATGATCCCGGCCAGCATGTCATCGAGAATCCGCGCCGAAACACGCCCGGTACGGGTGGCCTTGGCCTTGAGCGCACGCTCGATGTGCCCGGCGTCAGTCATGTCGTCGCCCGCCAGGTCGCGAATGAAATCCGCCTCGCTGACCAGCTGGAACAGATCGCCGATCCGCGCCGACAATCGCCCCTGGTGCTCCGCCAGACGCGCGCTGTAAGTCGCCAGACGCGCCACCGCATCGGCGGTCAGCGGCGCCATGCCTTCCTCGGACGTACGGGTTTTGAGCAACTGGGCGAACTGCTCCAGGCTCTCGTCGACCATCGGGATGTCTTCATCGAAATCCACCAGGACACGAAACATCTCCTGGAAGTCCGGATCGAGGTCTTGCAGCGTGTAATACAACTGCCGGGCGCCGATGATCACGACTTTGACCTGCAACGGAATGTGTTGCGGTGTCAGCGTCACAGTGGCCAGACGGCCCAGCTCGCCCAGCGGCGATTCCATTTTCAGCTTGCGCGATTGCAGGGCGCGTTTGAGCGCATCCCAGACGAAAGGCTCGCTGAGCATTTTTTCCGCTTCGAGGATCAGAAAACCGCCGTTGGCCCGGTGCAGCGCACCCGGTCGCAGCTGCCGATAGGTGGTGTAGAGCGCGCCTTGGTCGGTGCTGTATTCGATGCGACCGAACAGGTTGTCGTAGGTCGGGTGCGGTTCGAAGACCACTGGCGCACCGCCGCTGAACGGATGACCGACCACCAGGCTCGGGGCGTATTGCTCTTCGAGCAATTTGCGGGCGATGGCGTCGGTCTTGCTGTCGTCCACCAGTTGCTCGACCACCGTCTTGAGCAGGTACACCTGCATCGCTTGCAGGTAACCGCAAACGCCTGCGTTTTCCGCGTACTTTTCCGACAGCGGAGCGAGCAATGGCTGCAAGGCCAGGGTGATGGTTTCTTCGTTGAGCTGACGCAGTTGATTGCTCGACTCGCGCTTCCATTGCGGCAGGCTGGCGAGTTCTTCGTTCAACCGCTCTTCCAGCCCGGAAATGTCGTCATGAAAACGTTCGCGCTCGGCTTCCGGCAACTGGGCGAATTCCGCCTCATCCAGTGCCTTGCCTTCGCTCATCGGGGTGAAGGCGATGTTGCTGCTGTCGCGGTACAGCGCGACCTCTTTCTCCAGCGCCAGACGCTCGATCACATCCAGTGCACGGTCATAACGCTGATTGAAAGCGCGGTCGATGGCGCTTTTCTTCTGCTGGTAGGACGGGTGCTCGAACACCGCCGGAAAGGTCGCCAGCAGGTTGTCGATCAAGCCGTTGATATCACCGATGAAGGCACCGGCGGTGCCCGACGGCAATTCCAACGCACGAGGCTCGCGTGGCTCATCGAAATTATTGACGTAAACCCAGTCCGCCGGGGTCTGCAGGCGCTTGCCTTCGGCCTTGAGGTAGCGTTTGACGAACGAAAACCGGCCGGTGCCGGGCTCGCCCATGACGAATACGTTATAACCGGGGCGTGGCATGGCCACACCGAACTGCAAGGCTTCAACCGCACGTTCCTGGCCAAGCACACCGCGGAAGGGCTCCAGATCATTGGTGGTAGAGAAGCTGAACTGTTCAGCGGAAAACGGACGGGTCAGCGCTTCAGGCGCTAGACGCAAGCTGGCAGCAACAGGATCAGGCATCGGGCTTCCTTACATCAGGCGGGGCAGATAGCGGCATTCTGGCGCTGCCCGTACCTCACTGGCAAGGCGCACCTCAAGCCAAAGCCTGGACAATCCCTCAGTCTCGGGCCGAAGGGGTCAAAATCAATGTTTTCAGGGAATGTTTCGCAAAAAGTAACGGAACCCCCGGAACCTGCCTAAACTCCAAGCTGCGCGGCTGGATGATAACCGGCCCACTGGCACCATTAGGGGCCAGCACCCTTGTCCATTGGTATGCACACAAAGAGAACATAGCTATGAAACGGATTCTTCTCGGTACTCTCTTCACCGCTGTATCCATCAACGCCATGGCTCAGGCGCCAGGCGGTCCGGACTGCGGTTGGGGCAACATGCTGTTCGAAGGTCAGCGTGGCACCCCGGCACACTTCCTGGCATCCACCACTAACGGCACTTCCGGTAACGCAACGTTCGGTATGACCTCCGGCACCAACGGTTGCTCGACTAATGCATCGCTGACCTATGGCGGCAAATCCTGGATCGCCATGAATGGCATGATGAACGAGTTGTCCGAAGACATGGCCAAAGGTCAGGGCGAAGCGCTGACCACTTACGCCGTGGTACTGGGCGTGGCGCCGGAAGACCGTGCGCATTTCGCCGCTGTGACTCATCAGCACTTCCAGCAAATCTTCAGCAAAGCTGACGTGACCGCTGATGACGTGCATACCAACACCCTGGCCGTGCTGAAAAGCGACCCTCGTCTGGCCAAGTACGCTACTCAAGCTTAATCTCGACCGGCCCGCTCCTTTCGGGGAGCGGGTTTTGTTTTTTGGACCTGGCCCTTTTGGTCTGCCCCTTTGGGTAATACCAGTCAGTTAAGGTGCGAAACCTGTGGGAGCGGGCTTGCTCGCGAAGGCGATGTGTCAGGCAACATCAATGTTGACTGTGCCG
>NZ_AKJE01000023.1 GCF_000282495.1 Pseudomonas sp. GM79 | reverse complement strand
GCTCGCGAAGGCGGCGGCACAGTCAACATTGGCGTCGCCTGACACACCGCTTTCGCAAGCAAGTCGGATCGCCGCACCGCCGCTCCCACATGGATTTCGCTTAATTGACTGGCATTGGGGTCTCCCAACAGATCGATTACTTCGGTTGCGCCACCGTGCGCAGATAAGGTTTCAGCGTTTTGAAGCCATCCGGATATTTCTTCCTGGCGTCCTCATCGGAGACCGAAGTGGGAATGATCACGTCCTCGCCCGGACGCCAGTTCACCGGGGTGGCGACGGTGTGCTTGGCGTTCAATTGCAGAGAATCGAGCAGACGCAGCACCTCATCGAAGTTGCGCCCGGCACTCATCGGGTAGATCAGCATCGCCTTGACCTTTTTGTCCGGGCCGATGATGAACACTGACCGCACCGTAGCGTTGTCCACGGCAGTCCGTGCGCCGCCACTGGCATTCGGATGAATCATGTCGTAGAGCTTCGCCACCACCAGATTCTCGTCCCCGATCATCGGATAGTTGACCGCATGCCCCTGGGTCTCTTCGATGTCTTTGGCCCAGGTCTGGTGATTACTGACAGGGTCGACGCTGAGCCCGACGATCTTGGTGTTGCGTTTATCGAACTCCGGCTTGAGCCCCGCCATGTAGCCAAGCTCAGTGGTGCACACCGGGGTGAAGTCCTTGGGGTGCGAAAACAGGATCGCCCACTTGTCGCCGATCCACTCGTGGAAATGCAGCGGGCCTTCGGTGCTTTCGACGGTAAAGTCCGGTGCTTCGTCGCCAATACGGATTGCCATGTTCGTTCTCCTTACTGTTGAGTCGTAGGGAAGCCGCTGGCTGCTCCAACGGCATTCAGGATCTGCGTTGAACCTGTCAACGCGGATCAGTATAGGAGACGCCTGAACACAAGGGAGTTATCGCCGCGCCAACTCTACGGCCCTTGAACGACGGGGCCTTCAAGCCTTCGAGTTGCCTTCGACCGACATGGCAAGCCCGGTTGTCCTGGCCACCCAGTAGTAAAGAATGCCCGGCACCACCAGCCCGACGATCCAGGAAATATCGACGCCGCCGAGCTGCGCGACCATCGGTCCGGAATAGAAGTGCGTGTCGACAAAAGGCAGCTGAACCAGCACGCCGAAGACGTACACGCTGATCCCCAACACATTCCAGCGGCCATAACGCCCCGCCGGGTCGGACAACGCGGGAATGTCATAGCGCTCTTTGTTGATGAAGTAATAATCCACCAGGTTGATCGCGCTCCACGGCGTGAAGAAGGTCAACAAAAACAGGATGAAGTATTTGAACGTGGTGAGAAACGAGTGCTGCCCCAGCAATGCAAGCGCGGTGGACGCGCCGACAATCGCCAGCACAAACAGCATGCGTTTACCGGCGGATATCTCGAAGCCACGACGAAAGCCACTGATGATGGTCGCCACGCACATGAAGCTGCCATAAGCGTTGAGGGTCGACACCGTGACCTTGCCGAATACCACGCTCAAATACAGCAAGGAAGCGATCACGCCGGTACTGCCCAAACCAACGATGGTGGCGACTTCATGCCCGCGAAAACCCGTGCCCGCCAACGCCGCAGCGAACACCCCCAGCACCATGGACGCCTGGGCGCCCAGCACCGTCCCCAGGCCTACGGCGGTGAACGTCTTCCAGGACGAAGTCTTGCTCGGCAGGTAGCGTGAGTAGTCGGCCACATAAGGGCCAAACGCGATCTGCCAGGAGGCGGAAAGGGACACCGCCAGCAGGAAAGTACTCCAGCCGAAATGGCGATTTTCCAGCAACAGGCCGATGTCGTTGAGCGTCATCAACCGGGTAAACAGGTAGACGAAGGCAATGATGCCCAGCACGCTGGCCACCCGTCCGACCAAGTGGATGACCCGATAACCGAAGATCGTCAGAAACGCGATGCAGGAGGCGAAAATCAGGATGCCGGCGCTGTCGCTGACATCGATCAACTGGGCAATAGCCTGCCCCGACAGCACCGCGCCGGTGGCGCTGAAACCGAGGTACATCAGGCACACCAGCACAATCGGGATCGCCGCCCCATAGACGCCGAACTGCACACGACTGGAGATCATCTGCGGCAACCCAAGCTTCGGTCCTTGTGCCGCATGCAAGGCAACCACCGCACCGCCGAGCAACTGGCCGATCAGCAAACCAATCAGTGACCAGAACACATCGCCACCCAGCACCACGGCCAGAGCGCCGGTGACGATCGCGGTGATCTGCAGGTTGGCGCCGAGCCACAGGGTGAACTGGCTGTAGAGGCTGCCATGACGCTCGGCCTCGGGAATGTAATCGATCGAACGTGTCTCGATCAGGGGACTTCGCTGCTGACTATCACTGAGCTTGGTCATTACGGTGTTCTCTTCTGAGGGACAGACGGGTACGGATGTTCTGTGGCGAGCGAGCTTGCTCGCGCCGGGCTGCGAAGCGGCCCCAAAATCCTGACAACAATGCCGATTTTGCGACTGCTGCGCAGTCGAGCGGGAGCAAGCTCCCTCGCCACAATTGATCGCTTGACTGTTAACTGACTGACAGGGGTTTGAACGCTTAGAAGGCCTTGCTGGCACTGGCGACCACGGTGGCAGTGCACAGGTCGCCATAGCCGTACCAGCTCGCGCATTCGCTTTTCGACAGGTCGGTATCGATGTAGCTGAGGCCCCAGGTCACACCCACGAAATCACGGGTCAGTTTGGCTTCCCACTCGGTGTAGGCATCACGGCTTTCGCCGTTGGCGGACCAGAAAGCCGGGTCTTTGACATCGTTGCGACCCACGCGCAGGTCCAGGCCGATCTCGGCCGGCAATTCGATTTTGTAGCTGAGGTAGGTGTAGAGGGTGTCCTGATCCTCGCCAAAGAAGTTCGGCGTATCGTTTGAGTAGTTGGCGCCGAGCTTCACGCCATAAACGTCAAGGATGGCGTAGACCTCACTCATGTTGAATTGGCCTTCCTTTGGATAGTCGTACTTGATGTACCCCAGATCCAGACTGACTGCCTCGGTCGCCTGCCAGTAGTAGCCCGCGTAGTACTCGAGTTCCTGCCGGGTTTTGTATGGGCCGCCGAAATCGACATTCGAGGTCCAGGCGCCGATGTACAAGCCGCTGCTGTGCATCAGCGTGGCGCCAGCCTGAACCGCCGGATCCCTCAGGGTCTGCGAAATGCCACGGGAGCGATAGTCACTGAAAACGCCCAGGGTCATGTCCAGGCTGAAGTCATCGTTAAGCGTCAGTGCCTGGCTGGTCAGGGGAGCCAATACAAGGCTGGCAACGGTCAATGCTGAGCGTACGTTCATACAAGTCTCTTATTTTTATGGATCAGCGGGTGATGTCGGGCACGGCGTTGCCCTGCCCCTCGCCATGCGAGGAGCAGGAGCATTTTTTTCGGTGCTACCGGCGGGTAGTCGTCAGGACGCGGGCGCGTAAACCTGCTTGCCAGCGAAGAAAGTCTTCAGGACCTTGGTGTTGAACAGCTCGTCGTCGCTGACCTTGAACACATCGCGGTCGAGGATGATCAAGTCGGCCTGTTTGCCGGGCGCCAGCGAACCAATCTGTTGCTCCAGCCGCAGGGCTTTGGCGGCATTGAGGGTGTAGGCGTAGAACATGGTCTGGCGATCAATGCTTTCTTTGGCATTCAATACACCCAGCGGCCCTTTGCGAGTGCTGGCCTGAGCGATGGCATTCCACGGGTTGGGGCTGGACACCGGCCAGTCACTGCCACCGGCGATGACCGCACCGGCGTTATGCAGGGACCCGGCGGGATACTGATAACCGTAAGCGAACGCGCTGATATACGGTTTGACCAACTCCACCGTGTAAGACTCGCCGGTAGCCCACAGCAGCTGCATGGAAGCGATCACGCCGAGTTGCTTGAAGCGCGGAAACTCCTTCGGATTAACCAGTTGCAGGTGCGTGATGCTGTGGGCCATCGGTGTCGGGTTGAGTTTGCGCGCGTATTCAACACCATTGAGTGACTCACGTACGGCACGGTCGCCGACCGCATGCGTGTGCACAATCCAGTCACGCTTCTCCGCCGCAACGACCAATTCACCAAAGTGTGCCGGGTCGATCAGCAACTGACCGTTTTTTTGACTGTTGGTGAACGGAACGATCACTGCGGCCGTCTGCCCTGGAAACTCCAGGACGCCGTCAGCGAAGACCTTGATGCCAGGGAAGCTCAGGTTGGGCACGCCCTCGAATTTCTTCATCACCTTGGCCAGCACTTCCAGATCAGCCGGCCGACTTTTGGGGTTAGCCAGCAGCAGCGCCGCGACGTGGGCATTGAGCTCGCCCTTCTCTGCCAATTCGCGGTAAAGCGGTAGAACACCGTAACTCTGCTCGGTGGCCTGGAAATCGAGCAGCGAATCGCCACTTCCGGCATTCGCTGCCGCGTCCATCCAGGCGGTAACGCCATATTGGTTATTGACCTTCACCGCCTCGCGGGCAGCCTTGAGCATGACCTCGTTGCCGGGCGCGGGGATTTGACTGCGTATCTTGTCCCAGCGCGACTCGGCAAAATACCCATTGGGGGTGAAGTCTGCTTCGTGCCCTACGAAACTGCGATCCTGTTCCGACAGACCTTTTACCAGTGCCGCGTCGATCTTCAGGCGCTTGAGCATTGCGTTGTTGGCCCAGCCGGTATGCCCGTCAATCCCGCTGAGGACCACCGGTTGGTCCGCCCAGCGTCCCTGATTGAAGCGCTGACCGAGCTCGCGGCTTTTCTCCCAATAGGCCGAACTCACCCCGCTAATGCTGATCACGTCACCGGCCCGTGCCCGCCCCGCTTCATCCTGCTCGATCACCCATTGCTCAAGTTCCGGCAACGGCTTTACTTCATCCAGCAGGTTGGCCCCCTGGCTGTTGAAGGCCGCAACGACCGGGTGACTATGGGTATCAATCATTCCAGGCATCAGCACTTTGCCCGCCAGATCGATTCGTTGCGTCTGGGCATCGGCCAGGGCGTTGATCTCGGCATTGCTGCCCACTTTAAGAATCTTGCCGTCTTGCACCGCCACGGCCTGAACCAGTGCTTGACCGGGTTCGGCGGTAAAGACCTTGCCGTTGAACAGCACAAGATCAGCGGCGGCCATGGCCTGCGCCGAGGAAAGGGCCAGGGCTGCGGCCAACAGGTTGGGAATGAATAGTTGCATCGGAACACTCTCTTGTTTTTATTGGGCGATTCTGGATGGGGAAGCTTGTGACAATGCCTTCGGATCAAGTCCAACGAACGGCGTCTTTGCCCACACGACCTTGCCGCCGACCACCGTTAGCAGTACTTCGTTTCGGCCCAGCTCATCCTCCGGTACCTGCATGAAGTTCTTGTCCAGCACGATCAAGTCGGCGAACTTTCCAACCTCGACCGAACCGACGACAGCCTCCAGTTTCAGTTGCTCGGCGGCGTTCATGGTGATGGTGCGCAGCACGTCGGTTCGTGTCAGTGCCGGGTCGGCATTCAACCTGCCGGCATACTTGGGGCCATAGCTGTGCGGGTTCAGCGGATCGCCTGAACGGGTGACACCGATCTTCAGCGCCAAGAACTCATCGAGCGGGTCGACGGGCCAGTCGCTGCCATAAGCAACCCGGCCACCCGCGCGGCGGATGCTGCCCGATGGCTCCATGCGGGCAAAACGCGCCGGACCGAGATGTTCATTGGTGCCGTCAACCGTGGACGGCGCCTGCTGGGCCCACTGGAACGACATGTTGGCGGTCACATCCAGCGCCTTGAAGCGGGCATAGTCAGCGGGGTCCACCGACTCGGCGTGAGTAATGGCCGGACGAAAACCGTTGCCCGGCAGGTGCTGGCGCACGTATTCGATACCGTTCAACGAGTCACGCACCGCTCGGTCCCCGGTGGCGTGAAGGTGCGGGTCGAGGCCGGCCTGCACCGCTTGCAACAGCAGCGGATTGAGCACTTGCGGCGGGAAATACAACTCACCGATATTCTTGCCAGGCGTCCACTTGGGCGCGGCATCGGTGCCGGCATTGCGCAGGTACGGGGTCAACATTGCCCCGGTATCCGCTGGAGCGTTGATGATGCCGTCCATGAACAATTTGACGTGACGCATGCTTACGCCCGGCGCGACTTTGGCTTCGCCCTGGTCGTAGGTGTTGGCTAATGCCTTGGCCTCGGCAATGGTTTCCGCCGGGTCTGCAGCGGCCGCGGCAGGGTCGAGTTTGATCGCCAACAAGGCCCGAGCGGTCAGCTCGCCCGACTGTTGCAGGGTGGTAAACGCTTTGCCATTTTCAGGCCCCGACAAGGCATCGAAGAAACTGGTGATGCCTTGCTGGCGCATGGCATCGAGCGCCGCGCGGGTCTGGTTGAGTTTTTCGGCGTCGCTGGCTGGCGGCACCACGGCGGCCATGGCATCGGCGGCACCGTCTTCGCAGATACCGGTCGGGTTGCCGGCGCTGTCGCGCACGTACTTGCCATCACCCGGATTGGCCGTGTGCTTGTTGATGCCAGCCACCGCCAGGCCACGGGAGTTGGTCAGCACGGTATGGAAGTCGGTGGAACGGACCTGAATCGGGCGATTGGTCTTGAGTGCATCCAGCGTCGATTTGTCGGGATCGCCATCGAGCCCGGTCATGCCCATGCGGTCCCAACTGCCCACTTCAAGCCAGACATCGGGGCCCTTGCCCTTGTCGGCATCCAGACACGCCTGAATGGTTTCCTGGAAAACCTTGCGAGTCATCGTCTGGTATTTCAGATCGCACAACGTCATGGCGCGACCGCCGTCCCCCGGATGCATGTGCGCATCGACGAAGCCGGGCATCAACATGCGTCCCGCCAGATCGATCAGCTGGGTCTGCGTGCCGATGTACGAGGCAACGCCTTCATCGCTGCCGACATAGACGATCTTCCCGCCCGTGACGGCGATCGCCTGTTGCACCGAGTTCTTGCCATCGACGGTGTAGACATAGCCGTTGCGCATCACCATGTCAGCCGGCGTCGAACCCTGTGTCTGACACCCCACCAGCGCCATGCAGGAAAATGCCGTTGTCGATGCAACGGCGATAAACAGCCTGGAAAATTTCAACTGCCTCACCTCTATTTTTATAGTTTTGGAAGTGGCCCGAACAGACGGCCGCAAGCCTCTGATATGCAGGGCATACCCTATAGGGCGCAGGCGTCGGATGGACCTCTACAAATGAGGAGGGGTGAGGCAATTAGATGGCAGGCATCCGATCTGGTGTAGCAGCGGAACCTGTGGGAGCGGGCTTGCTCGCGAAGACGGCGGCACAGTCAACATTGATATCGACGGACACGCCGCTGAACTCGATGACGGCTTGCTCGCCATCGCGGTCTGCGTGGCGCAGGTCGTAGACACCGAGCATGGGGTTGTTGGCGGCATCTGGGAGGTAGAACGAGGCGGAGTTTTTGTAGCTGCCCTTGGCGACTTGCTCGGCGATGAGGCCTTGGGAGGCCGTGAGGGATTTGATCCAGCCGACAGCCGGGGCGTCGTGTTGCGGGCCCTTCTCGTCTGTACGAATCCCCAGAAACGAAAAAGCCCAGCGGATCGCTGGGCTTTTTGGTCAATGACACATTCGCCTTAGGCAGAAGCCTTCTCGGTTTTTCGCGCCATCTTGATAGCTTCCGCCTTATCCAGCACGTCACGCTGGGAGGCGATCGCTTTAGACATCGCCACTATAAATACGTCCCGCTTGGTCTCGGGGGAAGCCTTGCAGAAAAATTCAGCCAAAGGACTGGATTTTCCGGTCTTAGCTGCACTCATTTTTCTCTGCCTCGGTTAGGAGCTCGATAAGCTCAAGATGATCATAGGTCTCAGGCAGCCTCTTCTGTCGCTTTTTCTTCGGGGAGCATTTGAAGCTCGCAATTCGTTTGGCTCAACCTAACACTTAGATCGCCCTTAGGCCATCCGCCTGCCTGTACAACCCCCAGTGACGCCCCGCCGCCGATTCCGACGACGGCTTTGGACAAATTCTGCGAAGATCCCCCATCAGTTGCTTGCTCGTTTCAATATGTTGCTTGACCTCCACTACACCCATTTCCTCTCGGATGTCGTAATCGGCTAACGCACGCAACTTTTTCTACTTTCTCAGCAATCTACCAATGACTGCAAGACGCTTACCGATCCCGCGGGGCTTCGTGGAGTGACGGGGTGTAGGCGGCAACGGTGGCGGCCAGTTCTACGCTAGCCACCACACTTGCGATGACCCACTTCAAACATACGTCAGATGCGTCCTCGGTTTTCAAGGCTCCACCTCGTGTAGGACGCGCGCGCAAGATCATTCAACGTCGCCCGAGATCGTTTGTTTAAGCATCCTCATGGTTACGTCCTGAAAGCTACAAAACCTTGCGCCGTTGCCTACGGCTGCACCAGAATCCGCCGGCTTGTGCGGCTATGGGGTGGGCTATATCGTTTCCCTGTCACTGAAAAACAGTGATCGGGTTTGGTAGCCCGTCTGTAACAGCCGTATGGCAACACCTTATGCCGTCTCTTTTTTGGGGCTCGGCTTTATATGGTGGTCATGCGTGGGGCTCCATTGTGAGCGCCGGGTTTCCTGTTGCAGCCGGTCTACCAACCCGCGTATGGCCGCCACTCTTCGTTTGGTAGCGAGGGTGATGGCTCCTTAAAATCTGCAACAAGGAGTTTTCATCTATGTTCAAAGTCACACCCAATCCGCCAGACACCGATCCGATCTCCCCATACGAACCCGATTCAAAAAAACTCAACGAGGCCGCCGAACGCGCCCTCGACTTCCACTTCCCGTCGAATGCCGACATCAAAGCCACCGCGCGTACACCCAGCACTATGTTTTCCGTGGACCCACAGGCCACAGCCGAAACCCTGGCGGTTTTTTTGGTCGAGACGCTGGCCTCGGTCGATGTGATGGTCCATCAGTTGGTGGATCATCTGGAGGGTGAGTCGCGCTACGCCCTGCTGGGCATTTCAAACAGCATCATGGTGGCGGAGATCACCGCGAACCGGGTGCTGGATAAAATCAATACACCTTAGAAATGTGAGCTGCATTCCTTTTTTTGTAGGAGCGAGGCTTGCCCGCGAAGAACGATAACACGGTGTGCCAGACCTGACGCCTTCGCGGGCAAGCCTCGCTCCTACAGGGCGCGTGTTGTAGGCGGATTTAATCGCGGCGCGTCGCATCCGCAAGCGAGGTCGCTGAACGCAGCACCGACCCCAGTTCCACCTTGCTCTTCACGCCCAGTTGCAGGTAGCAGTTGCGCAGGTAGGTGCGCACTGTCGCAGGGCTCAACTCGAGGATTTTGGCAATTTCCTTGTAGGAATGCCCGGCGGCGAACAGCATGGCTGCCGTTCGCTCGCGTGGCGCAAGCATCGCCCCGCGCGACTGGGTTTCGAGCGACAGGATAACGTGTTCGGCGTTAGGGCTCAGTGTCAGGGCGCAGCGACCCAGGCGCATGACGCAGGGTGCCTTTTGCAGTTGCGCGATCACCTGCGCGGGAAGCATTGAACCGTTCCAGCCGGGTATCTCACGTTCAATGGCTGCACACAGCGTTGCCCCCACGTACAGCAAGCTGCCATCCATACGCGCGACACCAAAGTCAGACGCCCTGTTGCCCGTGTCGAAGCGAATCATGTCCTGCACCTGGAATCGCCACAGCTGCAACAGATGGTCGCAGAAGGCCGAAAACAGATCGGCCTCGCTGTCGTTGAAAGCCGAAGCATCAATGCCTCGATAGAGACAGACGAAGAACATCAAACCGCTTTCGGGTAACTCGAAGCTGATGCACATCAGGTAGTAGAGATCGTGGCGCCGAGCGAATGCATTCACGTCTTCGTTGGGGTCGGTGAAGCCGCTGTCGCGCACAACCTCACCGGGTCGACTCATGGTGTCATCGGAGAATTTATCGTTGCGCGCACAGGTGTGCCACTCGGCGGTAAACGACTCGGGCAGATTGATTCGTCCGTGCATCCAGTTTCTGGTCGAAACATCGACACCCGGCGCAGACATCTCGCCCCACCAGGCCGAAGCGAAGGGCACCAGTTGGCTGAACGCCTGCAGGCCGTCGGTGATGAAGCGGGATGCACCGCGATCTCGGGCAAGACGCCCCAGGTGCAATACGCAAAGATTGAACGCTTGCAGCGTTGCCATCGACGCCTTGGCGCCGACCTCATCACCCTCCTCCATCGCTCTGATCCTGTTCGCTGCATGGCGTATTTTTTTTTGACCATGCCACAGGCACAGCGAATGCGTCCAGCCCCTGGCACGCAAGCTCCCCGCCGTGGGGTTGGCGCTGTTCAGAGTTTGATTTCGCCGGCCGGCATCACGTCGATCCGCGCCACGGAGCCGGTCAGGTGCGCCAGATCCTTGTTGTGTTCGGCGATGATGTCTTCGGCGCTCATCGCGCCGTTGTCGATGGTGGAATGGGCGTCGGCCACCAGCACGACGTCGTAGCCCAATTGATGCGCCTGGCGCACGGTGGCGTTGATGCAGTAGTCGGTTTGCAGGCCGCAGATGATCAGGCGGTCGGCGTCCAGCTCTTGCAGCTGTTCATGCAAGTGGGTCTGGTAGAACGAATCCGGGGTGGTTTTGCGCACGCGCAAGTCTTGGGGTGAAGTCTTCAGACGGTCGGCCAGTTGCCAGCCTTCGCCGCCGAATTGCAGCAGGTCGCCCTCTTCTTCGTGCTGAATAAGGATGACTGGGATGTTGGCGGCCCGGGCTTTGGTGCTGAGGTCGTTGATGGTGTCGATGACGCGCTGGATGTCGAAGCATTCATACTCGCCGGTGCACAGCGCGCGTTGGACATCGATGATCAGGAGTGCGGTGCTCATGGCTTCCTTCCTTGATAAGTCGGTGGCTCGGAGACAGATTTCAACTCCCTTCTTCATGTAGCAATTGTCTAGCTGTAGCAGCTGTCGAGCTTGCGAGGCTGCGTTTGAGCGCGAAGCGGTCGCCAACCAGCAAATGCTGGCTTACCTGAATAAACGCGGTTGCCGATTTTACGACTGCTTCGCAGCCGAACGCAGCCTCGCGGGCTCGGCAGCTGCTACGGGGATCGGGGCCACCCGGGAGTTCAGGTGGCCGGTGATCGCCTGTTTCAGTAACCGAGTGACAACCCGGTATTACGCCGTGGATCGTTCGCGCCATAGAAGCGGTTCTTGCCCACTGGCTTGCCTTCCAGCGAAGGCGCACCTACCAGAATAGCTGCGATATGGTTGGGGTCCTGCGGCCCGGCAAATTTGTGCCCCCAGCTTTCAAGCATCTTCTTGGTGTCCGGGCTGGTGGCGAAGTTCTCCAGGTTGGTTTCTTCCGGCAGCCATTGCTGGTGGAAGCGCGGCGCATCCACCGCTTCCTGGATGTTCATGCCGTAGTCGATCACGTTGAGGATGGTCAGCAGGGTTGCAGTGATGATGCGGCTGCCACCGGGGGTGCCAACGACCATGACGACTTTGCCGTCCTTGGTGACGATGGTCGGGCTCATGGACGACAGCGGCGCCTTGCCGGGGGCGATCGCGTTGGCTTCGCCCTGCACCAGACCGTACATGTTCGGCACGCCGATTTTCGAGGTGAAGTCGTCCATTTCATCGTTGAGGATGACCCCGGTTTTGCTCGCCATGACGCCGGCGCCGAACCAGTCGTTGAGGGTGTAGGTCACAGACACCGCATTGCCCCATTTGTCGACGATCGAGTAATGGGTGGTATTGCTGCCTTCGTGGGGCGCTACGCCGGGTTTGATCTCGCGGGACACGCCGGCCTTCTGCGGATCGATGACTTCGCGGATTTTGGTCGCGTAGTTTTTATCCAGCAAATGGGCGATCGGATTTTTCACGAAGTCCGGGTCGCCGAGGTAGCTGTTGCGGTCCACATACGCGTGACGCATCGCTTCGATCTGGTAGTGCATCGCCTGAGCCGAGCGGAAGCCCAGGTCTTTCATCGGGTAGCCGTCGAGGATGTTCATGATCTCGCAGATCACCACACCACCGGAGCTTGGTGGTGGCGCCGAGACCACGTGATAGCCACGGTAATCGCACTCGATCGGCGCCAGTTCGCGGGTCTGGTATTTGTCGAGGTCAGCCTGGGTGATGATGCCCTTGTTGGCCTGGCTGGAAGTGACGATGGCATCGGCCACCCAGCCTTTATAGAAACCGTCGGCGCCCTTCTCGGAAATTTCCCGCAGGGTTTTGCTCAAGTCTTTTTGTACGAGTTTCTGGCCGACCTGCATCGGTTCGCCATTGCTCAGGAAGATCGAGCCCGAGTCGCGCATGTCTTTTTTGAAGACGTCGGTGGCGTACTCCAGCAAGTCGACATCGCCCTGCTCCAGCACAAAACCGTCTTCGGCAAGCTTGATGGCTGGGGCGATCACTTCCTTGCGGGGTTTGGTACCGTATTTCTTCAGGGCCAGTTCCATGCCCGAGACGGTGCCCGGCACGCCAACGGCAAGATGGCCGCGTGTGCTCAGGTCCGGGATGACGTTGCCCGCTTTGTCGAGGTACATGTCGGGGGTCGCGGCCAGCGGGGCTTTTTCACGGAAGTCGAGGAAGGTCTTGCGCCCGTCCGCCAATTGAATCGTCATGAAACCGCCGCCGCCCAGGTTGCCCGCCGCGGGGTACACCACCGCCAGCGCATAACCCACCGCAACGGCGGCATCGACGGCGTTGCCGCCATTCTTGAGCACATCGACGCCGACGTGGCTGGCCAGATGCTGGGCGGTGACGACCATGCCGTTTTCGGCCGCGACCGGGGCGACGGAGGCCGCGTGGGCGGTCAGGCAGCTCAGCGCCAATGCGGTTGCCACGAGCGATTTGGTAAAAGGTTCGAACTTCATGAGTCGGTCTCTTTTTGTTTTTAGGTTCTGTTGAAAAACAGCGGGAACGGTTCAAGAGCAGTAGGCAAGTATGGCTGGGATTGCGTATTGCGCCTCCCCGACGAGGCAGTATGCTGGGCCCCTTGTTCAGCACTTTTGCGGAGTCCGCCGGCATGTCCTACACCTTCACCACCCTGGCGTCTCCGGTCGGCGAATTGAAACTGGTGGCGAAAGGCGCACGACTGGCGGCCATCCTCTGGGAAAACGACAAACCGGGTCGGGTAAGGCTGGGGCCGATGACTGAAGCAGCGGACAATCCGATCCTGGTGCGCACCGCACAGCAGTTGCAGGAATACTTCGCCGGCACGCGTAACCGTTTCGAACTGGAACTGGATTTTGCCGGGACGGAATTTCAGCAGAAGGTATGGCAGGCGCTGCTGACCATTCCGTTTGGCGAAACGCGCAGCTACAGCGAGATTGCCCGGCAGATCGGCAATCCCAGCGCGGTTCGCGCGGTGGGTGCAGCGAATGGCAAGAATCCGATTTCGATTATCGCGCCGTGTCATCGAGTGATCGGTGCGTCGGGGAAACTGACGGGGTTTGCCGGTGGGCTTGAGGCGAAAGAGCGGTTGCTGACGCTGGAAGGTTGCGAATGGTCGGGTGCCAACAGGATGGATGATTTGTTTTGAGCTAATGAGCCCTTGTGGCGAGGGAGCTTGCTCCCGTTCCAGTGCGTAGCGCTGGCAAAATCTTCGACAAGGGGCGTTTCACGCCCAGCGCGAGCAAGCTCGCTCGCCACAAAACGCACAGTTTCAAAAAGACAGGGAACATCTCACAGCAATTGCCTAAATCGCCGCCCGCAATTCCCGTGGCGACAAGCCATAGTGTGAGCGAAAGCGCACTGCAAAACGTGAGGCCGAGGCATAACCGCTGGCACCGGCAATTTCACCGATGGGGCGTGAAGTGGTTTGCAACCATTGCAGCGCCGTCGCCAGCCGAACGTTTTCCAGAATATTCCTGAAACTGTCTCCTTCATTGGCCAGTTGGCGACGCAACGTCGACTCCCCCAGGTTCAGGTGTTGTGCCACGTGCGCAACCGTCCAGTCTCTCTCCGGGCTGCTCATTACCAACTGCTGAACCCGTTCGCACAGTGGATCGTTACGATCCATCAGCAGCGGCCCGGCCTGGCCGCCGAGGCATAGGCTCAGAAGCACCGCTTCCCCATAGTGGGTGCGTAAGGCATCCGGAGCATCCGCATTGATGGCCGCCAATAACTGATCCCATGCCTGTGTCGTATGCCTGTCCAAAGGGACACACAGGTCTGTCTTCTGGGCATGGCGATGGCTGATGATCTGCTGGCCATATCGGCTGCTGAAGTTACGCAGTGTCGAACCGGGAAAGGTCACCACATCGGCAATGTAGTGACCGTGAAGGCCAGGGAAGTTCGAGATGCCAAGCTCGCGCCCGGCCGGCATCAGAATCAGATGTTGCGGCCCTGCACGCATCTGCCGGTCATCCCATTGCAGCAGTTTTTCCCCCTGCCGCACTCGACACAAGGCGGTAGCGAATATCGGCACCCGTTGCAATGTATGGGGTTGTCGAGCCCGTATGACACACGCATCGATAATATTTTCCCGGTGCTGTATGCCGAAACAAGGGCGCATCGATCTTAACGTCCGTAAGTTGAAGTAATGGTCGCTTTGGCCAAGGCGTTGGCATTGAGCATATAGCCCACCAAGGCGCCGCTGGCCTGGTTGTCGAGGGGTAGCTTATCGACTTTCAGCGCCCATACGGTGAATTGATAGCGATGCGGCTTATCCCCTACAGGAGGGCAAGCCCCACCAAATCCCGGTTGGCCATAATCGGTTCGCCCTTGTACTGCACCGGCAGGCAGGTTCGAGCCGACCCCTCTTGGCAAACTGCTGGTTGAAGCGGGTAAGTTGACCACCGTCCAATGCCACCAGCCGCTGCCGGTCGGTGCATCGGGATCGTAGACCGTGATCGCGTAACTTTTGGTACCCGCCGGGGCGTTGCTCCAGGAAAGCTCGGGCGAAGTATTGCCCCCTTCGCAACCGAAACCCTGGAACACCTCGCGGCTGGTCAACGGGCGGTTTTCAGCAATATCCTGGCTCTTCAGCGAGAAGTCGGCAGCGTGTCCCGTGAGCACGACGCCCATGGACAATGCGGATAGGATTATTCTGATGTTCATCGTGACCTCATCTGAGTGTTGGCGTGAGGCACGAGTTTAGAGAGAGCAAAGGCTGGTTACTGTGCCGAAATGCTCGACCATTGTGCTTGAACGCTCTCTCGACTCAGAGGCCAATCCAATCCTGCTCAAACCGCTCCGAAGATGTTTTTCATCGCCGCATACTGCAGCAGCATGATGGTCTTGGCATCGCAGATCTCCCCGCGATAGAACGCCGCCAGCGCCTCGTCGAACTTCCACTCCAACACTTCCAGTTCTTCGGTTTCTTCCTCCAGCCCGCCGCCATCACTGACTTTGGAAGAGGCGTCGTACTCGGCGATGAAGAAATGCAGCTTTTCAGTCACCGAGCCGGGGCTCATGTAGGCTTCGAAAACCTTCTGCACATGGTGGACGCGATAGCCGGTTTCCTCCTCGGCCTCAGCGCGAATGCGCTCTTCAGGCGCAACGCCTTCCAGCAACCCCGCCGCCACTTCGATCAGCAAACCATCGTGGCCGTTGACGAACACCGGCAGCCTGAACTGGCGGGTCAGTACGACGGTTTTCTTCTCGCGATTGAACAGCAGAATCGCCGCGCCATTGCCCCGGTCATAGACCTCGCGAGTCTGACGCTGCCAGTCGCCGTTGTTGCGCAAGTAATCGAAAGTGATTTTCTTCAGCAGATACCAGTCGTGGGACAGCACCTGGGACTCGATGATGTTGACCCGCTCGGCTGTGTTCGACATGACAATCCCATCCTTATGTTCGTCAGAAAGCGTCCATGTTAGGCGAAAACAGAAAAGCCTGGCGACTGTGATTCAAAGTGAACAGCTTCGCGCTTCACCCTCAGGAAAGTTGCGCCTTGTATTCTTTCTGATACTGCCCGGCGAGGGTTTCTTTCTGTTGCTCGTCGAGTAACTTGCCGGCCATCTGGAAGAACTTCTGCTCCTCCTCTTTCAAGTGGTGATGGACCTTCTCCGAGAGCTTTTTCGCCGTTGCCAGCCAGGACGGACTGGACATTTCGGTCGCATCCAGCGCTTCCATCATCTCGTCCATTTCGTGATGTTCGGAGATGGCGTGGCGGCTAAGATCCACGCCGTTGTCGAACGCCATCAGCGGCACGTAGAAATGGCGTTCTTCAGCGGTTTCGTGGGCCTGAAGCTCGGATTTGAGCCGTTTGTAAGCCTCTACCCGTTCCGGGGTGTCGCCCTGGGTTTGAATCAGCGCATCGGCATAGCGGCGCTGACGGTCGTGGCTTTCGCGCAAGGCTTCGAAAATATTCACGGGCTGTCCTCAATGGCTGCGTTCAGCAATGACGTTGTTCAGGCTAGACATTCCCGGGAGTCCGGCGGTTCCTTCGGTTACAGGGGATAGAACAATCGCCACAACCGGGATAGGCTCCGTGTTCATGCCATAAGGATGTGTAGCCTATGACCCTGCGAATCGAATTGTCGAAAAATGCCACCCAGGAAGAACGCGAGGCGATCCTCACACCGCTGCGCGCCTACAACGCCTCAAAGGCCGGGACCACGGTGTCGGAGCAGATTGCTTTGCTGGTCCGCAATGACAGCGACGAGATTCTCGGCGGGCTTTATGGCCGAGTGTTTTACCAGTGGTTTTTCATTGAGTTGTTGTCAGTGCCGGAGCAGGCCCGGGGACAAGGGATGGGCTCGAAGCTGATGCAGATGGCCGAAGACCTGGCGCGGGAGAAGGAATGCGTGGGGATCTGGCTGGACACCTTCGACTTCCAGGCGCCGGAGTTTTACAAGAAGCATGGTTACAGCGAGTTGGGGCACATTGCCGATTACCCGCCGGGCCACAAGCGCTTTTTTTTCCAGAAGCGTTTGGTGGATTTGTAACCTAACCTTCGATTTTCGGGGGTGCCCCAAAAGATCGCAGCCTTCGGCAGCTCCTACATGGGATTGCGTTCACCCTGTAGGAGCTGCCGAAGGCTGCGATCTTTTGATCTTGCCTACAAGCAGGTCGCCAACGCCGCCAATCGGCGCTTGGCGACAAAATCATCATGCTGCGCGTAGTAGCTCAACGCTGTACCCGAGGCGTCGGTATTCACGTCTACGAAAGATTCAGCCGAACGGGTATACACCGTCGAGCCGCCCTTCTTGCCCGGCTGCAAATAAGCGCCCGCATCGACGCCAAACACCGCTTCGTCCTGCCAGGCAAATTGCACGCACTGGGCGACGATTTTTTCCGGTTTGTCCGAGGTTAGGGTTTTGTACGGGGTTTTGGTGCGGGCGTCATTCATCGCCGATCCGGCGCAGCCCGCCAGCAAGGTTGCGGCCAGCGCCACCATCAGAATTCGCATTGCGTTCGCTCATCAAGAAAAAGCGGACTGTATCACCGCGGCGCGGCGTATCGTTCTGCTTTACTTCATTTATACCGCGACACCGCGCAACGATTCGCGCACCCTGTCGCGCCATTAACGCCGCATCGCCCATTTTCCGGGCGCATTTTTCTGGAAAGGTCATGACCCCCAACGCCGAATACTACAAACCGACCACTGAATACGCCGACAAGCTGATCAGCCAGATCGGTCAGACGCCTTCCTGGATCGCCAAGCGAATTGGCGTCACCGACAAACGGATTCGTTACATTCTCGATGGCGAAAGAACCGTTAAAGGCGAAACCACGCCGATCCAGATGACCTACCCCGAGCAATTTGCTCTGGAGTGTCTGGCCGCGGCGGCCAAGGCGAGCAAAAAGCTGTCTTCTAAGGAGTGACCATGGCGGCAACCGAACAGCAACACGAGCAGGCGCTGAAAAAGTTTCTCGATGAGCGTCCTGAGCTGCGCATCGAACTGGACAACCTGAATCCACTGTTGGCCCAGGCCAAGGGCGAGACAGTGGCGCAGTACCGCGACGAGCGCTTGCATGAAGCGTTCGAAGCCGAGGCTGAGCGCCTGGGTTTGTTTGCCTGGGAGCTGACACTGCAACTGACTGCCACCACGCCTGAGGACTACCAGGCCCAACGTCTGGAGGTGCACAAGGAAGTCGCGGAGATGGCCGGCATGGACTGGCTGGAGTATTGCGAGTTATATGGGTTAACCAAATAATCTCGCTGCTCAAGGAAGCCTTCATCGATGCTGCCTTCGCCCTCAAGTACCCGGGCCACACCGGGCCATTTGCATACCCATAAATGGCGCGGGCGCATCGGCCTGTCGATGGTCGCCAGTTTGTCGGTGCTCGCCGGCATGACCGATGCCATCGGCTTCATGGCCAGCGGCGACTTCGTGTCCTTCATGAGCGGTAACACCACCCGTCTGGCCGTGGCGATCAGCGACGGCGACCTCGGGCTGACCCTGCGCCTGATAATTCTCGTGACCACATTTGTCGCCGGCAACGCCTTGGGCATTGTCGTCAGCCGGCTCGGTGGCCGACGGGCGCTGCCGTTGCTGCTGTGCATCGCCACCCTGCTCTGCGGCGCTGCGGCATGGCCCTATGAGACGCAATTGCCGGCGTTGCTGGCGGCGATCATCGCCATGGGCATGCTCAACGCCGCCGTGGAAGAAGTGAACGGCCTGCCGGTCGGGCTGACTTACGTCACCGGGGCGTTGTCGCGGTTTGGTCGTGGGCTGGGGCGGTGGATGCTTGGCGAGCGGCGCAATGGCTGGCGGGTGCAGTTGATCCCGTGGGCCGGGATGTTTGCCGGCGCGGTGCTGGGTGCTTTGCTGGAACATCATCTTGGGCTCAAGGCGCTGTTTGTCAGCGGGCTGCTGGCCGGGGCGCTGGGGTTGCTGTCGTTGAAGATACCGCGGCGTTGGCAGTTGGGTTATATGCCGCGCTGAGCAGATGATCAGATCCTGAATTTATGTTGCCGGGAAGTCCGTCTTCGCGAGCAAGCCCGCTCCCACACTGGATCTGCGGCGGACCACTGTTTTGTGTTCAACATAAATCCAGTGTGGGAGCGGGCTTGCTCGCGAAGGCAGCGACTCGGTCTACGAGTAAACGCCCTTCGCCGCCCCGCCGATAAAGCTTTATCATGGCCGCAGTTTCGCTGATCGAGCCCATCATGAAATTCGCCATTGCGCTGTTTTCCGCCGCCCATGCGCCCTCCTCGCGCCGTGCCCTGCTGTTCGCCCAGGCCGCGCTGGCCGGCGGGCATGAGATTGTCCGGCTGTTTTTCTATCAGGATGGCGTCTACAACGCGTCCGCCAGCGTGGTCACGCCTCAGGACGAGCAGGACTTGCCCAAGCAATGGCGCAACTTTGTCACTGAGCATCAACTCGATGGCGTGGTCTGCATCGCCGCCGCCCTGCGCCGTGGGGTGTTGAACGAGGAAGAAGCCCAGCGCTATCAGCGTGAAGCGGTAGCGGTGGGTGCGCCGTGGGAATTGTCCGGCCTCGGCCAGTTGCATGACGCAGTGCAGGACGCTGACCGTTTGATCTGTTTCGGAGGCACGTGAGATGGCTAAATCCCTGCTGATTATCAGCCGTCAGGCGCCGTGGTCCGGGCCGAATGCGCGCGAAGCGCTGGACATCGTGCTGGCCGGCGGTGCCTTCGATCTGCCGATCGGCCTGCTGTTTCTCGATGACGGCGTGTTCCAGCTCGCCAATGAACAGAACGCCAAAGCCCTGCAACAGAAAGACCTGAGTGCCAACCTGCAAGCCTTGCCGATGTTCGGCGTCGAAGAGCTGTTCGTCTGTGGTGAAAGCGCTGCGACCCGTGGTCTGGACCCCGAAAACCTGTCACTTGAAGAAGCCCAGGTGCTGACCACCCAGGACATCACCGCCCTTATTGACCGTTACGACCAGGTGATCACCCTCTGATGTCGACTTTGCATGTGTTGTCTCATTCCCCTTTCGGCGACGAGCGTCTGAGCAGTTGCCTGCGCGTGATCGGCGCCGACGATGCGCTGCTGCTCAGTGGCGACGCGGCCTATGCCTTGCAGCCAGGCACTGCGCCGTTCGGCGCGCTGCACGCCCGCCAATTGAAACTGTTCGTACTGGCCGAAGATGCTCAAGCACGGGCTCTGCAAGTCCCGGACTGGGCCAAGGCCATCGATTACCCGGCTTTCGTCGAACTGTCGATTCACTACGACAAGGTCAACAGTTGGCTATGAAATCCATGACGGTCGGCGCCCGCGCCATTGAACTGGACAAGGACGGTTTCCTGGTCGAGCTGAGCGACTGGTCTGCCGAGGTAGCCGCCGCCCTAGCCGCCGCCGAAGACATCGAGTTGAGCCCGGAACACTGGGAGATCCTCGAACTGCTGCGCAGTTTCTACGACGAATTCCAGTTGTCCCCGGCGACCCGCCCGCTGATCAAGTACACCGCATTGAAACTCGGCCCCGACAAGGGCAACAGCCTGCACCTGAACCGACTGTTCAAAGGCACCCCTGCCAAACTCGCCGCGAAACTGGCGGGCCTGCCCAAACCGACGAATTGCTTATGACCGACTATCCAGCACTGACCCTCGAAACGCCCGCCGAGCATCCGTTCGCCCAGTTCGTGCGGATTCTTGGCAAAGGTAAACGCGGTGCCCGCAACCTGACTCGTGAAGAGGCCCGCGAGGCCATGGGCCTGTTGCTCGACGACAAGGTCGAAGACACCCAACTCGGCGCCTTCCTGATGCTGTTGCGGCACAAGGAAGAAAGCGCCGAGGAAATGGCCGGGTTCACCGAAGCCTTGCGTGAACGCCTGAGTCCGCCAGCGCTGGCGGTTGATCTGGACTGGCCGACGTATGCCGGCAAGAAGCGCCACTTGCCGTGGTACCTGCTGGCGGCCAAGTGCCTGGCGCAGAACGGCGTGCGCATCTTCATGCATGGCGGCGGCGCGCACACGGCCGGTCGGCTGTACAGCGAACAACTGCTCGAGACCCTGAACATTCCACTGTGCCGCAACTGGCAGCAGGTCGACGCTGCGCTCGATCAGGGCGGCCTGGCGTTTATGCCATTGGTGGACTGGGCTCCGCAACTTCAGCGGATGATCGACTTGCGCAACACCTTGGGCCTGCGCTCGCCGATCCATTCCCTGGCGCGGATTCTCAACCCGTTGGGCGCTCACTGCGGTCTGCAAAGCATTTTCCACCCTGGCTATCAGGCCGTGCATCGCGATGCCAGCGGTTTGCTGGGCGATACCGCAATCGTCATCAAGGGCGACGGCGGTGAAATCGAGATCAACCCGGACGCCGACAGTCACCTGTATGGCACCACTGGCGGCGAAAGCTGGGATGAAGAATGGCCGCAGCGGTCGACCCAGCGCCACGTCAAACCGGCCAGCCTTGATCCCGAGCATTTGAAAGCGGTGTGGCGTGGCGACGTGGTTGATAGCTACCCGCAAATGGCGTTGATCTCGACCATGGCCCTGGCGTTGCGCGGCCTCGGTCAGACTCGTGAGCAAGCATTCGAAACCGCCCAGCAGTACTGGGATGCCCGGGATCGATCGATTTAACCGATCATAAACGCCCAACCTTTGCGCTTTTTGTTCGAACCCATGCGCATAGACTCCTCTCCAACGCTTATCGGTTGAGGAGTTTTGAACATGGGTTTGTTAGTCGAAGGCCGCTGGCAAGATCAGTGGTATGAAAGCAAGGACGGCACGTTCCAGCGCGAACAGGCGCAACGTCGCAACTGGCTGACCGCCGACGGCAAGCCAGGGCCGACCGGCGTCGGTGGTTTCGCCGCCGAGGCCGGTCGCTATCATCTCTACGTCTCCCTCGCCTGCCCGTGGGCCCATCGCACGCTGATCCTGCGCAAACTCAAAGGCCTCGAAAATCTGATCGACGTGTCGGTAGTCAGTTGGTTGATGCTGGAAAACGGCTGGACCTTTGACAAGAACCTGGGCTCGACCGGCGACAAGCTCGATCACTTCAATTTCATGCACCAGCGCTACACCACCGATGCCGCCGACTACACCGGCCGCGTCACGGTGCCGGTGCTCTGGGACAAACAGACGAATCGCATCGTCAACAATGAGTCGGCGGAAATCATCCGCATGTTCAACAGCGCGTTCGATGATTTGACCGGCAATGACCTGGATTTCTACCCGGCACCCTTGCGAAACGAAATCGACGCCATGAACGAGCGGATTTATCCGGCGGTGAACAACGGCGTGTACCGCGCCGGGTTTGCCACCTCGCAGCAGGCTTATGAAGAAGCGTTCGATGAGTTATTTGCTGAACTGGATCGGCTGGAGCAATTGCTGGGCGCAAATCGGTACCTTACGGGCGAATACCTGACGGAAGCGGATATTCGGCTGTTCACTACGCTGATTCGTTTCGATGCGGTGTACTTCGGACACTTCAAGTGCAACCTGCGACGGATTGCCGATTATCCGAACCTGTCGAACTGGCTACGGGAGATTTATCAGTGGCAGGGGATTGCCGAGACGGTGAGTTTTGAGCACATAAAGAATCACTACTACGGTAGCCACAAGACCATCAATCCGACCGGGATCGTGCCGAAGGGGCCTGCGCAGGATTTCACTGCGGCTCATGATCGGGAGCGGTTGAAGGGGAAAGGTGTTTGGCGTAAAGCTGAGGTCTGATCTGAGCATGGGGGTGGTTTTGAGGGCCTCTTCGCGAGCAAGCCCGCTCCCACATTTGATCTGTGTCTGACCATGAATCTGTGGCTGAACACGGTCTAATGTGGGAGCGGGCTTGCTCGCGAAGGGAACAACTCGGTGTTCAGACCTGCCCCTGAGCCCCCTCAAACCACGCCAGTTTCTCGCGCAGTTGCACCACTTCTCCGACGATCACCAGCGTCGGCGCATGCACTTCATGCTCCGCCACCAGCCGTGGAAGGTCGGCCAGGGTGCCGGTAAATACCCGCTGATTGACCGTGGTGCCCTGCTGGATCAACGCCGCCGGGGTATCGGCCGCGCGACCGTGCTTGATCAACTGCTCGCAGATGATCGGCAGGCCCACCAGGCCCATGTAAAACACCAGGGTTTGCGCCGGCGCGACCAGGTCGGCCCACGGCAAATCGGTGGAACCGTCCTTAAGGTGCCCGGTGACAAACCGCACCGACTGCGCGTAATCGCGGTGAGTCAGTGGAATCCCGGCATAGGCCGCGCAACCACTGGCCGCGGTGATGCCCGGGACGACCTGGAACGGAATGCCATGGGCCGCCAGTTCTTCGATCTCTTCACCGCCGCGCCCGAAGATAAACGGATCGCCGCCCTTCAACCGCACCACGCGCTTGCCGGCCTTGGCCAGATCCACCAGATGCTGGTTGATCTGTTCCTGAGGCACGGCGTGATCGGCGCGGCGCTTGCCGACGTAGACCCGCTCGGCATCGCGACGGCACAAATCCAGAATCGCCGGCGCCACCAGACGGTCATACAGCACCACATCGGCTTGCTGCATCAGACGCAAGGCGCGGAAGGTCAACAGGTCGGGATCACCCGGCCCGGCGCCCACCAGATAAACCTCGCCGGTAGCGACAGGCGCTTCGCCATTGATTTTCGCCAGCATCAAGCGCTCGGCCTCGGCGCCCTGCCCGGCCAGTTGCCGGTCGGCAATCGGGCCCTGGAATACATCCTCCCAGAACGCCCGGCGCTGTTGCACATCCGGAAACAGGCCTTTGACCTGATTGCGGAAACGCGCCGCCAGACCGGCCAGTTGCCCGTAGGTGGAAGGAATCCAGGTTTCCAGCTTGGCGCGAATCAACCGCGCCAGCACCGGCGCATCGCCGCCGCTGGACACTGCAATGATCAGCGGAGAACGATCGACGATCGCCGGGAAGATCACGCTGCACAGGGCCGGCGCGTCCACCACGTTGACCGGCACGCAACGCCGATGAGCATCGGCGGAGACTTGCGCGTTCAGCGGTTCGTCGTCGGTGGCGGCGATGATCAGCCCGCAACCGTCCAGATCCGCCTCGACGTAGCCACGCACCAGACACTCGCCACCGCTGCCGACCACCAGCTCGCGCAGTTGCGGTTCGATTTGCGGTGCAACCACCCGCAGCAGCGCACCGGCTTCGGCCAGCAGGCGGGATTTGCGCAAGGCAATCTCCCCTCCGCCGACGACCAATACACGACTGCCGCGAAGGTTATGAAACAGCGGCAGATAGTCCATTTAGCCGATGACCTCAAGGCCACCCATGTACGGCTTGAGCACCTCAGGCACACGGATCGAACCGTCGGCCTGCTGGTAGTTCTCGAGCACCGCCACCAGGGTACGCCCGACCGCCAGGCCGGAACCGTTCAGGGTGTGAACCAGCTCAGGCTTGCCGGTTTCCGGGTTGCGGAAACGCGCTTGCATGCGGCGGGCCTGGAAATCGCCGCAGTTGGAGCACGACGAAATTTCGCGGTATTTGTCCTGGCTCGGAATCCACACTTCCAGGTCGTAGGTCTTGACCGCGCTGAAGCCCATGTCGCCAGTGCACAGCGCCAGGGTGCGATACGGCAGTTCCAGCAGCTGCAGGACTTTTTCGGCGTTGGCGGTCAGGTTTTCCAGCGCTTGCATCGAGGTCGATGGTTCAACGATCTGCACCATCTCGACCTTGTCGAACTGGTGCTGACGGATCATGCCGCGAGTGTCGCGACCCGATGCACCGGCCTCGCTGCGGAAGCACGGCGTGTGCGCCACGAACTTGATCGGCAGCAGTTTCGAATCGACGATCTCGCCAGCGACGATGTTGGTCAGCGACACTTCAGCGGTCGGGATCAGGTACAGATCGGCTTCGCCATCGCGGCTGATCTTGAACAGGTCTTCTTCGAACTTCGGCAACTGACCGGTGCCCTGCAACGCAGGCGCCTGCACCAGGTACGGGGTGTAAGCCTCTTCGTAACCGTGTTCGTTAATGTGCAGGTTGATCATGAACTGTGCCAGCGCACGGTGCAGACGGGCGATCGGGCCGCGCAGCAGGGCGAAACGGGCGCCGGACAGCTTGGCGGCGGTTTCGAAGTCCAGCCAGCCGAACTTCTCGCCCAGGGCCACGTGATCCTGAACCGGGAACTCGAAAGCTTTAGGCGTGCCCCAGCGGCGCACTTCAACGTTGCCTTCTTCGTCATCGCCGACCGGCACCGATTCGTGCGGCAGGTTCGGAATACCCAACAAGATCGAATCCAGCTCGGTCTGAATCGCGTCCAGCTCGACTTTACCGGCGCTCAACTCACCCGCCATGCGCTCGACGTCCGCCATCAATGGCGCGATGTCTTCGCCGCGCTGCTTGGCCTGACCGATGGATTTGGAGCGCGCGTTACGTTCAGCCTGCAGAGCTTCGGTGCGGGTCTGGACGGTCTTGCGCTGTTCTTCCAGCGCTTCGATGCGCGCAACATCCAGGGCAAAGCCACGGGATGCCAGGCGGTCCGCTACGTCCTGAAGGTTGCTACGTAACAGTTTGGAATCGAGCATGTCGGTTTCTCGTTATCAAAGTTTGGTCAAGGACAGGCCAGCCCAGGTGGCGAGCAGCCCGCCGAATACGCTGATGACCGCATAGCCCAGGGCCAGCGGCACTTGCCCGGTTTCCAGCAGGCGCACCGTATCCAGTGAAAAGGATGAAAAAGTCGTCAGCCCCCCGAGGAAGCCGACCATCAACCCGGCGCGCACCGCAAACGGTACCTCCGGGCGAATCAAAAACAGACCGTATAGAACGCCGATCAGCAAACAGCCCACGATATTAACGGCCAGCGTCGCGGTATAGAAGTGCCGCGGCCAATTCGCGTTGATCCAGTTACCGGTGGCGAAGCGCAATAGCGTGCCGGCGACACCGCCGACAGAAACGGCAACGATCAATGGAATCACTATTTTCTCCGCTGCCGGGGGCTTAGACGATCAAGCTGCGCGAGGTGGTTAAGCTTTTCGCCGATTTTCAGTTCCAGGCCGCGGGGCACGGGCTGATAAAACCGTTGCGGTTCGAGCTCGTCCGGGAAGTAGTCTTCGCCAGCGGCGTAGGCATCCGGTTCATCGTGGGCATAACGGTATTCATCGCCATAACCCAATTGCTTCATCAACTTGGTCGGCGCATTGCGCAAGTGCAGCGGCACTTCGAGCGAACCGTGTTCGGTGGCGCTGCGTATCGCGGCTTTAAAGCCCATGTACACCGCATTGCTTTTCGGCGCGCAGGCCAGATACGTAATGGCCTGGGCCACTGCCAACTCACCTTCGGGGCTGCCGAGCCGCTCCTGCACTTCCCACGCCGCCAGGCACAGGCTCAGGGCGCGAGGATCGGCGTTGCCGATGTCTTCGCTGGCCATGCGCACCACGCGCCGGGCCAGGTACAGCGGGTCACAACCGCCGTCGATCATCCGCGCGAACCAGTACAGCGCGCCATCGGGATTGGAACCGCGCACCGACTTATGCAGCGCGGAGATCTGGTCGTAGAAGGCTTCGCCGCCCTTGTCAAAGCGCCGACGAGTGTCACCGAGCAGACTTTGCAGCAGATCGACGCCGATTTCGCTGTTGTCTTCGGCCAGGTCCGAGGCGTTTTCCAGCAGGTTGAGCAGACGCCGGCCATCGCCATCGGCGGCGGACAACAGCATCTGGAAACCTTCATCGCTGAGGGTCAGTTGCCGCTTGCCCAGCCCACGCTCTTCGGTCAAAGCGCGATGCACCAATTTGCGCAGGGCCGCTTCGTCGAGGCTTTTGAGCACATAGACACGCGCCCGGGACAAGAGCGCGTTATTGAGTTCGAATGAGGGGTTTTCGGTGGTCGCGCCGATGAAAATCAGCGTGCCGTCTTCAACGTACGGCAGGAACGCATCCTGCTGGGATTTGTTGAAGCGATGTACTTCGTCGACAAACAGGATGGTGCGTTTACCGTATTGCCCGGCCTGCTGCTTGGCGACTTCCACCGCCTGGCGGATTTCCTTCACGCCGGCCAGCACCGCCGAAACCGTTTCGAAATGCGCATCGGAGACTTCTGCGAGCAGCCGCGCCAAGGTGGTTTTACCCACCCCCGGCGGCCCCCAGAAAATCATCGAATGCAGGGCACCCTGCTCCAGGGCTTCGCGCAAAGGCTTGCCGCGAGCGAGCAGGTGTTCCTGACCGACGTACTCGTCCAGATTGGTCGCGCGCAGGCGTGCGGCCAAGGGCTGAGCAATCGGGGCGCTGCGAAACAGGTCCATCACTACTTATGAAACCTCACTGGGTCCTGATGCCGATCAGTCAAAGCACTAACACCGCAATCCCTGTGGGAGCGGGCTTGCTCGCGAATGCGGTGTATCAGTCGCCATCAATGTTGTCTGACACACCGCATTCGCGAGCAAGCCCGCTCCCACAGGTTCTGCTATTTATTCCTGGATCACGTCGGCACCCTTGGGGATGTCGAACTTGAACTTGGACGCCGGAATCGGCTCGTTGGCCTTCACGCCGGTGAACAGGATATTGGTGCGCTGACCGACGCTATCAATCAGTTGCATGTCATTGACCAGACCGTTGCGGAACGACAGACGCAGGCTGTCGAACAGGGTGTCTTTGGTTTTCGGCTTCAGGGTGAAGTCGATCACGCCGCCAGCCTCTTTGGCGCTGATGTCGAAGCTCTGGCTGATCTTGGACACGTCACCGGACAACAACAGGGCCGGAGTCTGGGTCAGGCGCTGGTCGAGGGTCTTGATGGTGACCTGCTCCAGGTCCGGGTCCCACAGGGAAACCTTCTTGCCGTCGGACACCATCAGTTGCTCTTGCGGCGCATCGGTGTGCCAGTAGAACAGGCCCGGGCGCTGCAAGGACATTTGACCGGCGGTTTCCTGCAACTGGGTGCCGCTGCCATCAAGAGTCAGCTGGGAGAAACGCGCGGTCAGGGTCTGGGATTTTTCCAGCAGTTGAGTCAGACGCGCCACGTCCTTATCATCGGCGTGGGCCGAGAGCGTGGTCAAAGCCAGTACCGGCAGCAGCAACATGCGGATAAGACGCATGGGAATCCTCATAAACATTCGTGGGAGTGCGGGCGGCGCCTCAAGACACCGCCCCTTTCAAAACCGGATCAGTCGCGCACCGGGCCAGGGGCCAGGACTTCACGCGAACCGTTGGTGTTCATGGATGTCACGACCCCGGCCATTTCCATGGCTTCGATCATGCGCGCCGCGCGGTTGTAGCCGATTTTCAGCTTGCGCTGAACCGCGGAGATGGACGCGCGCCGGCTTTCCAGTACGAACTGCACCGCTTCGTCGTAGAGCGCATCGGTTTCAGCATCATCGTCACCGCCACCGCCGCCGTTTTCAAAGCCGCTACCGGGCTCTTCGACACCAGCGAGGATGTCATCGTTGTATTCCGGCGCGCCGCGCAGTTTCCAGGCTTCAACCACCCGGTGAACCTCGTCATCGGACACGAACGCGCCGTGAACACGAATCGGCAGACTGGTGCCCGGCGGCATGTACAACATATCACCGTGGCCCAGCAATTGTTCGGCGCCGCCCTGGTCGATGATGGTCCGCGAATCGATCTTGCTCGATACCTGGAACGCCATTCGGGTCGGAATGTTCGCCTTGATCAGACCGGTGATCACGTCCACCGACGGACGCTGGGTCGCGAGAATCAAGTGGATACCCGCCGCACGGGCCTTCTGGGCGATACGGGCGATCAGCTCTTCAACCTTCTTGCCGACGATCATCATCATGTCGGCGAATTCGTCGACGACCACGACGATGGTCGGCAGTTTTTGCAGCAGGGGTGCCTCGTCGTGGATGCTTTCGCGCTTGTACAGCGGATCGCTCAACGGCTCGCCGGCGTCCTGGGCTTCCTTGACCTTGGCGTTGAAGCCCGAGAGGTTACGCACGCCCATCTTCGCCATCAGCTTGTAGCGTCGTTCCATCTCGGCGACGCTCCAGCGCAAGGCGTTGGCGGCGTCCTTCATGTCGGTGACCACCGGGCACAGCAGGTGCGGAATGCCTTCGTAGATCGACAGCTCAAGCATTTTCGGGTCAATCATGATCAGCTTGGCGTCTTCCGGGCCAGACTTGAACAGAATCGACAGGATCATCGCGTTCACGCCCACCGACTTACCGGAACCGGTCGTACCGGCCACCAGCAAGTGCGGCATTTTCGCCAGGTCGGTGATGACCGGCTTGCCGCCGATGTCATGACCCAGGGCCAGGGTGACCGGGGACTTGAAGTTATCGTACTCGGGGGTCGACAAGACCTCGGAGAACCGCACGATCTGCCGGTCTTCGTTAGGGATCTCGATACCGACCGTGGTCTTGCCCGGGATCACTTCCACGACACGCACACTGGTCACAGCCAGGGAACGGGCCAGGTCTTTCGCCAGGTTGGAGATGCGGCTGACTTTGACGCCGGCCGCTGGCTGGATTTCGTAACGGGTAATCACCGGGCCCGGGTGAATCGAATCCACCGAAACTTCGACGCCGAATTCCTTGAGCTTGATTTCCAGCAAGTGGCCGACGGCCGCCAGGGATTCGGGCGAATAATTGAGTTGTTTCTTTTCCGCCGGGTCGAGAATCGAGATCGGTGGCAAGGTGCCTTCCACGGCGCTGTCGACGAACAACGGCGCCTGTTTCTCTTTTTCCACGCGCTTGCTGGGAGCTGCCGGTTTGGGCGGAGCCGGGGCAATCACCGGAGGTACCTGCTTCTCGCGCTCGGACATGTGCTTGCTCAGGGCTTGCTCACGCTCGATCAGGCGCTCCTTGACCTTGGCCTGCTCGCGCTTGTCGGTGACAGTCGGCGCGACCACGTCATGCACGCGATCGTCGACTTCACGCAGCTGGGCGACCAGTTGCTTGCGTTCGACACGGGCCGCCCACCAGCGATTGGCCGCGCCCTGAAACAGTTCGAACAGATCAAGGGTGATCTTGCCGGTGACGTCCATCACCTTGAACCACGACAGGTCGGTGAACACCGTCAGGCCGAACAGGAACAGCGCGATGAACAACAACGTGCTGCCCTGGATGTTCAGCGCGTTCCGGGCCAGATCGCCGAGGCTTTCACCCAAAGCGCCGCCCGCGCCGGCCGGCAGACCGGTCGCCGCATGGAAATGGATGTGGGCCAGCGCTGCACCCGACAGCACCAGGAATACCAGGCCGATCAGGCGCCAGGAGAACAACCAGCCGCTCCACTGCCACGGCTCATGGCGCTGGCGGAAGATCTGATACGCCTTGATCGCCAGCAGCAACGGGAAAATGTAGGCGAAGTAACCCAGGACCATGAACAGGATGTCGGCGCTGTAAGAGCCGGCCGGCCCGCCGAAGTTCTGCACATCGTCGATCTTGCTGTTATGGCTCCAGCCCGGATCGTCTTTGCCATAAGTCAACAAAGCCATCATCAGGAACAGGCACAAGGCGCCGATGGCGATCAATGCACCTTCCTTGAGCCGGTAGTGCAATTGCTGGCGCCAGAGCGGGACGACTGTTTTAGGTGCTGCGGTGGATTTCTTCAAAACGCTTCTTTTCCTGCGCCCATGGCGCGTCCATCTGTTGAATGACTATAAAAACTGCCCAATCCAGGCAGGTAAAAAAGTTAACAGGCGCAACTGGGACTACTTTTAACACTGCGCCCCGGTTTTTCGAAATACGGCACGCACCGCTTTTTTGATACAAACACTGTTACAAGCGAGCATTGTACGGGTTTGTTCACCCGATGCCATGCTTGAGACCCTTGGGTGCAGCATAGCCAACAGCACAGTACGCGCGGTCCAATTTGAGCATGCATTCTCTTTTGTGACAAAGGCTTATGAGGTGTTTTTATGACTGAAGCGAAGCATTCCCGCCTGATCATTCTGGGTTCCGGGCCCGCCGGTTACAGCGCAGCCGTTTATGCCGCTCGCGCCAACCTCAAACCCGTTGTCATCACCGGCATACAGGCAGGTGGCCAGCTGACCACCACCGTCGAAGTCGACAACTGGCCCGGCGACGTCGAAGGCCTGACCGGCCCGGTACTGATGGAACGCATGCAAAAACACGCCGAACGCTTCGACACAGAGATCGTTTACGACCACATCCATACGGCCAAGTTGCAACAGCGCCCGTTCGAGCTCATCGGCGACAGCGGCACCTACACCTGCGATGCGCTGATTATCGCCACCGGCGCTTCGGCCCAATACCTGGGGCTGCCATCGGAAGAAGCCTTTGCCGGCAAAGGAGTTTCGGCCTGCGCCACCTGCGATGGCTTCTTTTACCGCAACCAGGTGGTCGCGGTGGTCGGCGGAGGTAACACGGCCGTGGAAGAAGCGCTGTACCTGTCGAATATCGCCAAGGAAGTTCATTTGATTCACCGTCGCGACAAATTGCGCTCGGAGAAGATCCTCCAGGACAAGCTCTTCGAAAAAGCCGCCAACGGCAATATCCGCCTGCACTGGAACCAGAATCTGGACGAAGTATTGGGCGATGCCAGCGGCGTGACCGGTGCCCGCCTGCGGCACAGCCATACGGGCGAAACCAATGACTTGCCGCTGGCCGGCGTATTCATCGCCATCGGCCACAAGCCCAATACCGACCTGTTCCAGGGCCAGCTGAAAATGCGCGACGGTTATCTGCTGATCAAGGGCGGCAGCGAAGGTGATGCCACCGCCACGGACATTGCAGGCGTGTTCGCCGCCGGTGACGTGGCCGATCATATTTACCGCCAGGCGGTGACGTCCGCCGGGGCCGGCTGCATGGCCGCGCTGGATGCCGAGAAGTATCTCGATGACATCCCCACCGTTTGACGGTTAACCTCCTTCAAGGCGGGCTCAACGGCCCGCTACCGCCCTCCCCTTCTGCAAGCCCGGATGCCATGCTGACTTGGTTACAACGCAACACCCTGACCTTCCCGCCGCTGGAAAAAGCCATGCGCGACCCCAATGGGCTGCTGGCTGCGGGCGGCGATCTGTCCGCCGATCGCCTGATTCAAGCCTATCGTCACGGGTGCTTTCCGTGGTTCTCGGAGGGCCAGCCGATTCTCTGGTGGTCGCCAGATCCGCGCACGGTTCTGTTTCCCGACGAACTGCATGTCTCCCGTAGCTTGAACAAACTGCTGCGCCAACAGCGCTACCAAGTGACCTTCGATCGGGATTTTGCCGCGGTCATCCGCGCCTGCGCCGCACCGCGCGAATACGCTGACGGCACCTGGATCACCCAAGAGATGCAGGACGCCTACGTCGAACTGCACAGGCGTGGCTATGCCCACTCGGTGGAGGTCTGGGACGATGGCGTGCTGGTCGGCGGGCTCTACGGCCTGGCTATGGGGCAATTGTTTTTCGGCGAGTCGATGTTCAGCCGCGCCGACAACGCCTCCAAATATGGCTTCGCCACCTTGGTGCGACACCTGAAAGACTCAGGTTTTGTGCTGATCGATTGCCAGATGCCTACCGATCATCTGCACAGTTTGGGTGCCCGAGCGATTCCTCGCCGCGAATTTGCTGGCTACCTTGCACGACACCTGGATCAACCGGGCCGCGCCAACTGGGTTTGCTGAGCGACTTTTGCGCGCGTGGCTTACACTTAATGCGGGGAAACGAATTGAGAGCGCCCCCTAATCAAAAGCTTATCCCGAGGGTTGATCATGACCGAGTTGGCGCGTTTGAAGTTCTATGCCACTCAGCCCCACTCTTGCAGTTATCTGCCCGAGGAGCAGGCCACCACGCTGTTCCTCGACCCTAGCCAGCCCATGGATGTGCATGTCTATGCAGACCTGTCGGAAATGGGTTTTCGTCGCAGTGGCGATCATCTCTACCGGCCCCATTGCCAGCATTGCAATGCGTGCGTACCGGCGCGCATTCCTGTGGCGCAATTTACCCCCAACCGTCAGCAGAAACGCATCGTCAAACGCAATGCCGACTTACAGGTGCGTCCGGCTAGACCAAAGTTCAGCGAAGAGTATTTCGACCTCTATCAGCGCTACATCGAACAACGTCACGCCGATGGCGATATGTATCCGCCGAGCCGCGACCAGTTTTCGACCTTCCTGGTGCGCGACCTGCCGTTCTCGCGCTTCTACGAATTCCGTCTCGAAGGCCGACTGCTGGCAGTGGCCGTCACTGACTTGCTGCCCAACGGTTTGTCGGCGGTCTACACCTTCTACGAGCCCGGCGAGGAGCGTCGCAGCCTGGGGCGTTACGCGATTCTCTGGCAAATCGGCGAAGCCCGACGCCTGGGGCTGGAAGCGGTCTATCTCGGCTACTGGATCAAAAACTGCAAAAAAATGAGCTACAAGACCCAATATCGCCCTATCGAACTGCTGATTAATCAACGTTGGGTCATCCTGAGCTAGTGCCCTGTCTCGCAAATACTGTTCCTTTTTGACGGCGTCTGTTGTCATCATGCTGCGTTGCCGCTCCTTGCCATAGCGGGCTATGACTCGTCGCGGCGCCTTGCCTGACGACAACAGCCACTCGCCAAAAGAGGAACGTATTTGTGAGACAGGACACTAACCCCTTGGCTTAAACCCCATTTTTCGGGCACAATGCACGCCGCTTTTGCCTGGCGCAGTTGCACCGGGCCATTCATTGGACACCGAGGGCTTTACTGCATGTCGAAAGAAGACAGCTTCGAAATGGAAGGCACTGTCGTCGACACCCTGCCCAACACCATGTTTCGTGTGGAGTTGGAAAATGGGCACGTCGTAACCGCGCATATCTCCGGCAAGATGCGCAAGAACTACATCCGTATTCTTACCGGCGACAAAGTGCGCGTCGAGCTGACGCCCTATGACTTGAGCAAAGGGCGCATCACCTACCGCGCTCGCTAATCAAGTCAATACAAAACGCCCGGCTATGCCGGGCGTTTTTGTTTGCCTGCGATTTAACAACCACCCTAAATCCAATGTGGGAGCGGGCTTGCTCGCGAATGCAGTTTCACATTCAACATTGATGCAAACTGACCCACCGCCTTCGCGAGCAAGCCCGCTCCCACAGGGGACTTATGTATTTCTCGAGACAGCAAAAAGGCGCCAATCGGCGCCTTTCTGCTTTGTTGCGATTTAACGTCAGGCCATTTCAGCGGTGGTCTCGAACTCGAAGGTCAGCTCGCCATCCTTGAGGTCGATGTGTACCACACCACCATGGTCGGCCAGTTCGCCAAAGAGGATCTCTTCGGCCAGTGGACGCTTGATCTTGTCCTGGATCAAACGCGCCATTGGACGAGCGCCCATTGCCGTGTCGTAGCCACTCGCTGCCAGCCAGCCGCGCGCTGCGTCCGTCACTTCCAGCTGCACGCGCTTGTCTTCCAGCTGCGCCTGAAGTTCGGTAAGGAACTTGTCCACCACGCTTTTGATGACCTCATGACTGAGGCGACCAAACTGGATAATGGTGTCCAGACGGTTACGGAATTCCGGCGTGAAGCTCTTCTTGATCACTTCCATCGCATCGGACGAGTGGTCCTGATAGGTGAAACCGATCGAAGCACGCGCTGCAGTTTCGGCACCGGCGTTGGTCGTCATGATAACGATCACGTTACGGAAGTCCGCCTTGCGCCCGTTGTTATCGGTCAGCGTCCCGTGGTCCATGACCTGCAACAGCAGGTTAAAGACTTCCGGATGCGCCTTCTCGATTTCATCGAGCAACAGCACGCAGTGAGGCTGCTTGGTGATAGCTTCGGTCAGCAGACCGCCCTGATCGAATCCGACATAGCCCGGAGGCGCACCGATCAGTCGCGATACGGTGTGGCGCTCCATGTACTCGGACATGTCGAAGCGAACCAGCTCGACCCCCAACGCCTTGGCCAATTGCCGCGCGGCCTCGGTTTTACCGACACCGGTCGGCCCTGCGAACAGGAACGAACCGACTGGCTTGTCAGGTGACTTGAGGCCGGCACGGGACAGTTTGATCGCAGTCGACAGCGAGTCGATCGCCGCATCCTGGCCAAATACCGTGAGCTTCAGGTCACGCTCAAGGTTACGCAGCAGCTCTTTGTCGGAACTGGTGACGTGTTTTGGCGGAATTCGCGCGATTTTCGCAACGATGTCCTCGACCTGAGGCACTTCGATACGTTTCACGCGTTTCTCGATCGGTTGCAGACGCTGATAGGCGCCCGCCTCGTCGATGACGTCGATGGCCTTGTCCGGCATGTGCCTGTCATTGATGTAACGCGAGGCCAGTTCAGCAGCGGCGCGCAGGGCTTCATCGCTGTATTCGATGTTGTGGTGCGCTTCAAAACGGCCTTTCAGGCCACGCAGAATGCCAATGGTGTCTTCCACCGAAGGTTCCGACACATCGACCTTCTGGAAGCGCCGAGCCAGGGCACGGTCCTTCTCGAAGATCCCGCGGAATTCCTGGAACGTGGTCGAACCGATGCAGCGAATATCGCCCGAAGACAGCAATGGCTTGAGCAGGTTCGAGGCATCCATGACGCCACCGGACGCAGCGCCCGCACCAATGATGGTGTGGATCTCGTCGATGAACAGGATCGCCTGCGGACGTTTTTTCAGCTCATTGAGCAGCGCCTTGAAGCGCTTCTCGAAATCGCCGCGGTATTTGGTCCCGGCCAGCAAAGCCCCCAGATCGAGGGAATATACCACGCTGTTGGCCAGCAGATCCGGTACCTGGTTGTCGACAATGCGTTTGGCCAGGCCTTCGGCAATCGCGGTTTTACCCACGCCTGCCTCGCCCACCAGCAGCGGGTTGTTTTTGCGACGACGCGCGAGGATCTGCGCGACGCGCTCGACTTCCAGCTCACGGCCTACCAACGGATCGATACGACCCTGACGCGCGAGTTCGTTGAGGTTGCTGGCATAAGCATCCAGAGGATTGCCTGAAGAAGAAGACTCACCGCCCTCGTCGTCCTGCATATCTTGTTCACCTTCAGAGTGATCGCCATGCCCTGGCACTTTGGAAATGCCATGGGCGATGTAGTTGACGACATCGATGCGCGCAACGCTCTGCTGTTTCAGCAGAAACACTGCCTGACTCTCTTGCTCACTGAAGATTGCGACCAGCACGTTAGCACCAGTCACCTCGCGTTTGCCCGAGCTCTGTACGTGAAAGACAGCACGCTGCAATACACGCTGGAAGCCCAGGGTTGGCTGGGTTTCACGATCCTCGTCATGAAGAGGGATCAATGGCGTGGTGGAGTCGATGAACTCCTGCAGATCATGCTTGAGTTTGTCGAGGTTTGCGCCGCAGGCACGCAAAACGGTAGCGGCAGCCTCATTATCCAATAGGGCCAACAGCAGGTGTTCGACGGTCATGAATTCATGACGCTTCGAACGAGCCTCCTTGAAGGCAAGATTGAGGGTGACTTCGAGCTCGCGGTTTAACATAGCTTCACCTCATACCCAAGTGGTCGGCGATTAACCGTCCTTCTCGATTTCACAGAGTAGCGGATGCTGGCTTTCCCTGGCGTACTGGTTGACCTGCATGGCCTTGGTCTCGGCGATGTCGCGGGTAAACACTCCACATACTGCCCGTCCTTCTGTGTGGACGGCCAGCATGACCTTGGTCGCCAGCTCGCGATTCAGGTTAAAAAACACCTCGAGCACTTCGACGACGAAATCCATCGGTGTGTAGTCATCGTTGAACAAAACCACCTTGTACATCGGTGGCGCCTGTAGAGCAGGCTTAGCCTCCTGAACAGCAATGCCTGCGGAATCGTCGTCGTGTAAATCAGGGCGATCCTGATTGAATGTTAGTCGAATCTGGCTGATTGCATGCATGGAAAGAAAGGTTCGTCAGTTGTGCAAATACAGTGGTGGGGGCGGTTATGAACGTTTTCAACTCCGACTGCCCGGTCACCTTGACTATCGGAAAATCGGTGTTACAAACAATAGAGCCCACAGTGGGTAAAAAAGGTCCGCGGAGTCAATCTATTTGCAAGATTAGACTGCGGATTAACTGGATGATACTCCAGTGATGGAGTCTGTTGCAGAGGGATATGGGTATGGCTGTCGGTAAGGTGAAATGGTTCAACAATGCCAAGGGGTTCGGTTTCATTAACACCGACGCCACAGTAGGTCGTGACGAGGATGGAAAGGAAATCGATTTCTTCGCCCACTATTCGGCCATTGTGATGGACGGATACAAGACCCTCAAGGCCGGACAAATCGTTAGCTTTGAGATCATTCAGGGCCCCAAAGGGCTGCATGCAGTAAAGATCGCGGCTGCCACCCCCTCGAACGAACAGAGCACCCCTGCCACCCGGCAAGAAACAGTGTCGAGCTGACGCAGCTCGTCATCCAGTCATAAAAAAAACCGCCCGAAGGCGGTTTTTTTTGTCAGCTGGTTTACATGTGCGAGATCAACGCATCACCAAACGCGGAAGACGACAGCAGTTTCGCGCCCTCCATCAGACGTTCGAAGTCATAGGTCACGGTTTTCGCGGAAATCGCGCCGTTGGTGCCTTTGATGATCAGGTCGGCCGCTTCGGTCCAGCCCATGTGACGCAGCATCATCTCAGCGGACAGGATCAACGAACCCGGGTTGACCTGGTCCTTGCCGGCGTACTTCGGCGCAGTACCGTGGGTGGCTTCGAACATGGCCACGGTGTCGGACAGGTTGGCACCCGGCGCGATACCGATACCGCCCACTTCGGCCGCCAGGGCGTCGGAGAGGTAGTCGCCGTTGAGGTTCAGGGTCGCGATGACATCGTATTCGGCCGGGCGCAGCAGGATCTGCTGGAGCATGGCGTCGGCGATGGCGTCCTTGACGATGACGTTCTTGCCGGTTTTCGGGTTCTTGAACTGCATCCACGGACCGCCGTCGAGCAGGGTCGCGCCGAATTCTTCAGCGGCCACTTCGTAGGCCCATTCCTTGAAGGCACCTTCGGTGAACTTCATGATGTTGCCTTTGTGCACGATGGTCAGCGAGTCGCGGTCGTTGTCGACCACATACTGCAGGGCCTTGCGCGCCAGACGCTTGGTGCCTTCCAGGGACACCGGCTTGACGCCGATACCGCAGTTTTCGTCGAAACGGATCTTGGTGACGCCCATTTCTTCTTTAAGGAACTTGATGACCTTGGTCGCTTCCGGCGAGCCGGCTTTCCATTCGATACCGGCATAAATGTCTTCCGAGTTTTCACGGAAGATGGTCATGTCGACATCGCCTGGCTTCTTGACCGGGCTCGGTACGCCTTCGAACCAGCGCACTGGGCGCAGGCACACATACAGGTCGAGTTGCTGACGCAGGGCCACGTTCAGCGAACGGATGCCACCGCCGACCGGGGTGGTCAGAGGGCCTTTGATGGAAACTACATAATCCTTGACCGCGTCCAGGGTTTCCTGAGGCAGCCAGGTGTCCTGATCGTAAACCTGAGTCGCTTTCTCCCCGGCGTAGACTTCCATCCAGGAAATTTTGCGCTCGCCGCCGTAAGCTTTCTTAACAGCAGCATCGACAACCTTGATCATGACCGGGCTGATATCAACGCCAATACCATCGCCTTCGATGAAGGGGATGATCGGGTTGTTAGGAACATTGAGAGAATGGTCTGCGTTGACGGTGATTTTGTCGCCGACGGCTGGAACCTGAATCTTCTTGTATCCCATGCTGTACTCCATTGTTTGGATTGAACATCTGGCTGCGTTCGAGCGTACCCCAGTTAAATCGGCGCGCAAACCCTATGTTCCACCCATCTGCCGCAAAGCTGCACAGTTCGCGACGTACAAGCCTGAAAGCAAAGGGAAAAGCGCCAAACTCAAGCACGGCGAACGACTCTACGCGCCGCACTCACCTGCGACCTTTAGACCAATGGACGAAAAACGTTGCATATGAACCATCGGCAGATTGCCAGCTACCTATGTATAATGCCGCCGCTGACCACAGAGTCACGACGGCCGACCGCTCTATCACACGACGTTGGGCCCGAATAAGCCGGATTGTTACCGCAGTCCACCCGCTTGACGCTCGACTGATGCACCCAACATCACCGCGAAGAAACCTCGACATTCGGTTCACGGATGACTTTGAACGAACGCGCTTACCCGGCGCCCCTCGAGTTTCTGCGCACGCTTTAGCAAAGAAGAGAGAGTTAATCCGAATATGCCCACCCGCTCGAAGATCATCTATACCTTCACCGACGAAGCCCCAGCCCTCGCCACCTATTCACTGTTGCCTATCGTAGAGGCTTTCACCGCCTCGGCTGATATCGCCGTTGAAACCCGCGATATCTCTCTTGCAGGGCGCATTCTGGCCAGCTTCCCCGAGCAATTGGGTGACAAAGCCGTAGCCGACCACCTCGCCGAACTGGGCGACCTGGCCGTTACACCTGAAGCCAACATCATCAAGCTGCCGAACATCAGCGCTTCGGTTCCGCAACTGCAGGCCGCGATCAAAGAGCTGCAAGCCCAGGGCTTCGCACTGCCGGACTACCCGGAAACCGTGACCAGCGACGCCGACAAGCTCGCCAAGTCGCGTTACGACAAGATCAAGGGCAGCGCCGTGAACCCGGTTCTGCGCGAAGGCAACTCCGATCGTCGTGCACCGCTGTCGGTCAAGAACTACGCGCGCAAGCACCCGCACAAAATGGGCGCCTGGGCTGCAGACTCCAAGTCCCACGTCGCACACATGAGCACCGGCGATTTCTACGGCAGCGAGAAAGCTGCCCTGATCGACGCCGCTGACGCCGTCAAAATCGAACTGATCGCTCAAGACGGCACCACCACCGTCCTGAAAGAAAAAACCACCGTGCAAGCCGGTGAGATCCTCGATTGCGCAGTCATGAGCAAAAACGCGCTGCGCAGCTTCATCGCAGCCGAGATCGAAGACGCCAAAGCCAAAGGCGTGTTGCTGTCGGTCCACCTGAAAGCCACCATGATGAAGGTCTCCGACCCGATCATGTTCGGCCAGATCGTTGCCGAGTTCTATAAAGACGCCCTGGCCAAGCACGCTGACGTGCTGGCCCAGATCGGCTTCAACCTGAACAACGGCATCGGCGACCTGTACGCTCGTATCAAGGCCTTGCCTGCCGAGCAACAAGCGCAGATCGAAGCGGACATCCAGGCGGTCTACGCCGTTCGTCCGTCGTTGGCCATGGTCAACTCCGACAAAGGCATCACCAACCTGCACGTGCCGAGCGACGTCATCGTCGACGCCTCGATGCCAGCGATGATTCGTGACTCCGGCAAGATGTGGGGCACTGATGGCCAGCTGCACGACACCAAGGCTGTGATCCCGGATCGCTGCTACGCCACCATCTACCAGGCGGTGATCGAAGACTGCAAGGCTAACGGCGCTTTTGATCCAACCACCATGGGCAGCGTGCCAAACGTTGGCCTGATGGCGAAGAAAGCCGAAGAGTACGGCTCCCACGACAAGACCTTCCAGATCAAGGCAAACGGCGTGGTTCGGGTTTCCGACAGCGCTGGCCGCACCCTGCTGGAACAGTCGGTTGAAGCCGGCGACATCTTCCGCATGTGCCAGACCAAAGACGCGCCGATCCAGGACTGGGTCAAACTGGCCGTCAACCGTGCCCGTGCAAGCGCAACTCCGGCGATTTTCTGGCTGGACCCAATGCGCGCCCACGACGGCGTAGTGATCGAGAAAGTTCAGGCGTACCTGAAGGATCACGATACTTCTGGCCTGGACATCCGCATCATGTCGCCTGTCGACGCGATGAAGTTCACCCTGGACCGCACCCGTGAAGGCAAGGACACCATTTCGGTGACCGGCAACGTATTGCGCGACTACCTGACCGACCTGTTCCCGATCATGGAACTGGGCACCAGCGCCAAGATGCTGTCGATCGTTCCGCTGATGAACGGCGGTGGCCTGTTCGAAACCGGCGCCGGCGGCTCGGCACCGAAGCACGTTCAACAGCTGCTGGAAGAAAACTTCCTGCGCTGGGATTCCCTGGGCGAGTTCCTGGCCCTGGCTGCTTCCCTCGAGCATCTGGGTGTTACCTACAACAACCCTAAAGCGCTGGTGCTGGCCAAGACCCTGGATCAGGCCACCGGCCAGTTCCTGGACAACAACAAGTCGCCATCGCGCAAAGTCGGCAACATCGACAACCGCGGCAGCCACTTCTACCTGGCGCTGTACTGGGCACAAGCCCTGGCCGCCCAGACCGAAGACGCTGCACTGCAAGCGCAGTTCGGCGAACTGGCCAAGACCCTGACCGAGAACGAAGCGACCATCGTTGCCGAGCTCAACGCCGTGCAGGGCAAGCCAGTGGACATCGGCGGTTACTACCACGCCAATGCCGAGCTGATCAGCAAGGCCATGCGCCCGAGCAACACCTTCAACGCCGCGATCGCTGCGCTGGTTTAAGGTTGTAAGGGAACATCACAAACCCCGGCCTCGCGCCGGGGTTTCTGTTTCTGACTTTTACACGCTTCCAATGTGAACACTGGACCAATGTGGGAGCGGGCTTGCTCGCGAATGCGGTTTATCATTCAACATCTTTATTGACTGACCCACCGCTTTCGCGAGCAAGCCCGCCCCCACAGGGGCCGCGTTTCACTATTCAAAAATCAAGGAAGTCTTATGGACTGGCTACCCCACATCACCGTCGCCACCATCGTCGAAGACAACGGTCGCTTCCTGATGGTCGAAGAACTCAAGCACGGACAAACGGTACTCAACCAACCGGCCGGCCATCTGGACCCGGACGAAACCCTGATCGAGGCCGCCGTGCGTGAAACCCTCGAGGAAACCGGCTGGGACGTCGAGCCGACAGGCGTGGTGGGTATTTATCTCTACACCGCCCCGAGCAATGGCGTGACTTACCAGCGGGTCTGCTTCACCGCAAAACCGCTCAAACACCACTCGGATTATCAGCTGGACGACGGTATCGTCGGTGCAAAATGGCTGACGCGTGACGAACTGCTGCAACAGCGCGCAAACTGGCGCAGTGAGCTGATCATCCGCTGTATCGATGATTATCTGGACGGTAAACACTTCAGCCTCGAGCTGATCCGCCCTTCTCTTTAGCCTTGCAGGCTTGAGCCTGCTAGAATCGCGTCCTTTTTCAAGACACTCATTGAATCCCTATGCGTGATCCAGCCCCTTCTGACACACAAAAGAAGCGCGTCATTGTCGGCATGTCCGGCGGCGTGGACTCTTCCGTTTCCGCTCTCCTGCTGATCGAGCAGGGTTATGAGGTGGAAGGCCTGTTCATGAAGAACTGGGAAGAAGACGATGGAACCGAATACTGCACCGCCATGGATGACCTGGCGGACGCTCAGGCCGTGTGCGACAAGATTGGCATCAAGCTGCATACCGCCAACTTCGCCGCCGAATACTGGGACAACGTGTTCGAACATTTCCTGGCCGAGTACAAGGCCGGTCGCACGCCGAACCCGGACATCCTCTGCAACCGCGAAATCAAGTTCAAGGCGTTCCTCGATTACGCCATGATGCTCGGCGCCGATCTGATCGCCACCGGCCACTACGTGCGCCGCCGCGACATCGATGGCCGCACCGAATTGCTCAAGGGCCTGGATCCGAACAAGGACCAGAGCTACTTCCTGCATGCCGTGGGCGGTGAACAGATTGCCAAGACCCTGTTCCCGGTCGGAGAGCTGGAAAAACCCGAAGTGCGCGCGATTGCCGAGAAACACGACCTGGCCACCGCGAAGAAAAAGGATTCCACCGGAATCTGCTTTATCGGCGAACGCCGCTTCAGCGACTTCCTCAAGCAATACCTGCCGGCCCAGCCAGGCGAGATCAAGACCACCGAAGGCGAAGTCATCGGCCGTCACCATGGCTTGATGTACCACACCATCGGCCAGCGTCAGGGCCTGGGCATCGGCGGCTTGAAAGACGCCGGTGACGAGCCGTGGTATGTGCTGATCAAAGACCTGGAACACAACGAGCTGATCGTGGGCCAGGGCAATGATCACCCTTATCTGTTCTCCCGCGCCCTGCTCGCTTCGGACATCTATTGGGTCAACCCGATCGATTTGACCGAGCCACGCAAGCTGACCGCCAAGGTGCGTTATCGCCAGAGCGACCAGCCTTGCACGCTGGAAAAGACCGCCAGCGGCTACCGCGCGACCTTCGATGACCCGCAACGCGCAGTCACCCCAGGCCAATCCGTGGTGTTCTACGACGGTGAAATCTGCCTCGGCGGCGGCGTGATCGAAGTGGCCGAACCCTGGACCAGCAAGGGTCAGCGTTCATGAGCCCGACTCAGGAGCAACTGACGGCCCTGGGCGGTGTGTTTCTCGCCGCCGTACTGGTCGACAAGATCGCCAAGAGCGGCCAGACCAACGAAGCCGGCCTGACCTGCATGCTCGGCAGCCTGTTGATTCGCGACCCCAAGGACACGCTGGAAGTCTATGGTGGTGACGACATCAATCTGCGTGAAGGTTACCGCGCATTGATTGGCGCTCTGGAACGCGACCCCAGCACCCTTCAGCGCGAACCGCTGCGCTATGCGCTGGCGATGCTCGGCCTGGAGCGTCAGCTGGCCAAGCGCGACGACATGCTGGAAGTGATCGGCAAGCGTTTGCCGCAGATTCAGTCTCAGGTCGAACACTTTGGCCCGGCTCACGAAAACGTGATCGCCGCCTGCGGTGCGTTGTATCAGGACACCCTGAGCACCCTGCGCCAACGGATTCAAGTGCATGGTGACATGCGCAACCTGCAGCAACCGAGCAATGCCTCGAAGATCCGCGCGCTGTTACTGGCCGGAATTCGATCGGCGCGCCTGTGGCGGCAGTTGGGCGGTCATCGCTGGCAGTTGGTGATCAGCCGGCGCAAATTGCTTAAAGAGCTTTATCCGCTGATGCGCAGCAGCTGAACCGCGCCCGCAATACCGTTTTGTAGTCAGTAACGCGTAATACGCCGGTCAGTTGGCAACGGACCGGCGGATTTTTTCATGTATGATACGCGCCCCATTTCGTTGCCCGACTGTCCGAGAACACCCCATGCAGCTCTCTTCGCTCACTGCGGTTTCCCCTGTTGACGGCCGCTACGCCGGCAAAACCCAGGCCCTGCGCCCGATTTTCAGCGAATACGGCCTGATCCGTGCTCGCGTTCTGGTTGAAGTGCGCTGGCTCCAGCGCCTGGCCGCTCACCCCGCCATCAGCGAAGTGCCGGCGTTCTCCGCCGAAGCCAACGCGGTGCTGAACACCCTGGCGGAAAACTTCTCCCTGGAGCACGCCGAGCGTGTCAAAGAGATCGAGCGCACCACCAACCACGACGTCAAAGCCATTGAGTACCTGCTCAAAGAGCAAGCGGCCAAGTTGCCGGAACTGGCTGCCGTCAGCGAGTTCATCCACTTTGCCTGCACCAGCGAGGACATCAACAACCTGTCCCACGCCCTGATGCTGCGCGAAGGCCGTGATGACGTGATGCTGCCGCTGATGCGCCAGACCGCCGAAGCCATCCGTGAACTGGCGATCCGTTTCGCCGACGTACCGATGCTGTCACGCACCCACGGTCAACCGGCCTCGCCGACCACCCTGGGAAAAGAGCTGGCGAACGTGGTTTACCGTCTGGAGCGTCAGATCGCCCAGGTCGCCGCCGTTCCGCTGCTGGGCAAGATCAACGGCGCTGTCGGCAACTACAACGCTCACCTGTCGGCCTACCCTGAGATCGACTGGGAAGCCAACGCCCGCGCCTTCATCGAAGACGAGCTGGGCCTGGGCTTCAACCCGTACACCACGCAGATCGAACCGCACGACTACATCGCCGAGCTGTTCGACGCGATCGCGCGCTTCAACACCATCCTGATCGACTTCGACCGCGACATCTGGGGCTACATCTCCCTGGGTTATTTCAAACAGCGCACCATCGCTGGCGAAATCGGTTCCTCGACCATGCCGCACAAGGTCAACCCGATCGACTTCGAAAACTCCGAAGGCAACCTGGGTATCGCCAACGCACTGTTCCAGCACCTGGCGAGCAAGCTGCCGATCTCCCGCTGGCAGCGTGACCTGACCGACTCCACCGTACTGCGCAACCTCGGCGTCGGCTTCGCCCACAGCGTGATCGCGTACGAAGCAAGCCTTAAAGGCATCAGCAAATTGGAGCTCAACGAGCAAAAGATTGCTGCTGACCTGGACGCCTGCTGGGAAGTATTGGCCGAGCCGATCCAGACTGTGATGCGCCGCTACAACATCGAAAACCCGTACGAGAAATTGAAAGAGCTGACTCGCGGCAAGGGCATCAGCCCTGAAGCGCTGCAGACCTTCATCGATGGCCTGGACATGCCTGCGCAAGCCAAGGCCGAGCTGAAACTGCTCACCCCGGCCAACTACATCGGCAACGCTGTAGCGCAAGCCAAACGCATCTGATCGACCGCTTTACCCGTTTGAGACGCCCGGCAGCGCCGGGCGTTTTTATTCCCGTCTGAAAAGTGCTTTTTTTCAATAGGTTACACATGAATCCTGACATTCCTCTTCAACTTCTGGGCGGCATCACGGCGCGCGAATTCCTGCGTGACTACTGGCAGAAAAAACCCCTGCTGATCCGTCAGGCGATCCCTGATTTCGAAAGCCCGATCGACGCCGACGAACTGGCCGGCCTTGCGCTGGAAGAAGAAGTCGAATCGCGCCTGGTGATCGAGAACGGTGAGCGTCCTTGGGAATTGCGCCGTGGTCCGTTTGCCGAAGACGAATTCAGCAAACTGCCGGAACGTGACTGGACCCTGCTGGTTCAAGCGGTCGACCAGTTCGTGCCGGAAGTCGCTGAGCTGCTGGAGAACTTCCGCTTCCTGCCGAGCTGGCGCGTCGACGATGTGATGATCAGCTTCGCCGCCCCGGGTGGCAGTGTTGGCCCACACTTCGACAACTACGATGTGTTCCTGCTGCAGGGTCACGGCAAGCGCAACTGGAAAATCGGCCAGATGTGCGATTCCGAGAGCAAGCTGCTGCAACACGCCGACTTGCGCATCCTCGCTGATTTCGACGCCACCGACGAATGGGTGCTGGAACCAGGCGACATGCTCTACTTGCCGCCGCGTCTGGCTCACTGCGGTGTGGCCGTTGACGACTGCATGACTTACTCGGTCGGTTTCCGTGCACCGAGCGCCGCTGAAGTGCTGACCCACTTCACCGATTTCCTCAGCCAGTTCCTGTCGGACGAAGAGCGTTACACCGACGCCGACGCCCTGCCGGCGGTCGATCCTCATCAGATCCAGCACGACGCCCTTGATCGCCTGAAAAGCCTGCTGGCCGAGCACATGAGCGACGAGCGCTTGCTGCTGACCTGGTTCGGCCAGTTCATGACCGAGCCGCGTTACCCGGAGCTGGTGGTGGGCCCGGAAGAGGTCGAAGAAGACGACCTGCTCGCCAGCCTCGAACAAGGCGCGGTGCTGATCCGCAACCCGAGCGCGCGCCTGGCCTGGTCTGAAGTCGATGATGACCTGCTGCTGTTCGCCAGCGGCCAGAGCCGTTACCTGCCGGGCAAACTGCGCGAGCTGCTGAAGATGATCTGCGCCGCCGATGCGCTGCACGTCGACAACCTTGGCGAGTGGCTGAACGACGAAGACGGCCGCGGCCTGTTGTGTGAGTTGGTCAAGCAAGGCAGCCTGGGGTTTGCTGATGAATAAAATTCACGTTCGTGTCGCAGACTGGCAAAAGGATAACGCCGAGATCCGGCGCATTCGTGAGACGGTGTTCATCGCCGAGCAATCCGTTCCGCCTGAGCTGGAATGGGATGCTGATGACGCAACGGCAGTCCACTTCCTGGCCTTTGAAGGCGACTTCCCGATCGGCACCGCTCGGCTGCTGCCAGATGGTCACATCGGTCGGGTATCGGTGCTGAAGGACTGGCGCGGCTTGAAAGTCGGCGATGCGCTGATGCAAGCAGTGATCGGTGAAGCCGAGGAGCGCGGACTGAAGCAGCAGATGCTGAGCGCACAAGTGCAGGCCACGGCGTTCTATGAGCGCTTGGGCTTCAGCATGGTCAGTGAGGAATTCCTGGAAGCCGGGATTCCGCACGTGGACATGGTGCGCCACTCCGCCTGAACCCCTGTGGCGAGGGAGCTTGCTCCCGCTGAGTCGCGAAGCGGCCCCAAATTTTCAGGGCCGCTACGCAGCCCAACGGGAGCAAGCTCCCTCGCCACAAAAGCCTTCAGGAACACCCCAAAACGCCCCGCCATCCTCGGATGCCGGGGCGTTTTGCTGTCTACGATTCAACTTGCCCCACCGCGGGCCGACAAACTGGCAATATCAAGACTTTAAAGGCCGGAGATAACGGATATGTCCCTACGCACCCTGCTCACCACGCTGCTGCTGACCTGCAGTTTTTCGGTCATGGCCGCCACCGAGATCGTGCCCCTGAACTATCGCACCAGTGCCGACCTGCTGCCGGTGGCGCAGAATTTCATCGGCAAGGACGGCCAGGTCAGCGCCTATGGCAATCAGCTGATCGTCAACGCAGAACAGCGCAAGATCGACGAACTTAAGGCCTTGATCAGCCAACTCGATGTGGCCGCCAAGCGCTTGCTGATCACCGTCGATACCAACGAAAACAACTTCCAGAGTGATCAGGGTTATTCGGTAAACGGTGCCAAGCCGAGCCAGACTCGCATCATCAACCGCAGCACCGACAGCCGCGACGGCGGTATCCAGCAGGTTCAGGCCAGCGAAGGCACACCGGCACTGATCCAGGTCGGCCAGAGCGTACCGTTGACCAGCACGCAGACCGATTCCTATGGCGACCTGCGCAGCCAGACCGAATACCGCAATGTCACTCAAGGTTTCTACGTCACCGCCAGCGTTACCGGCGACATCGTTCATCTGGCAATCAGTACCAATCGTGACCGGATGAGCCAGGAACGTCCTGATGTAGTGAATGTGCAAAGTACCGACACAACTGTCACGGGTCGACTGGGTGAATGGATCACCCTGGCCGGCGTGAACCGCCAGACTCAGGCCGACAAACAGGGCCAGACCCGCAGCTACTCGACTCAGGGCCGGGACGACATGACCCTGCGGGTGAAAGTCGATACTTTGGACTAAACCACCGAAAACTGACTGATTAGTCGTATTAGACCAAAGATGTAGTGCTTGAAAAAACGCACTACAAAACGTTTGACGAGCCAAAAAAGCAAAGGCATGATGGCCTCGCTCCCGCTAATCAGAGGCCCTGGCAAGGGCTTTCGAGTCGCTGTTCGCACCTACCCCGCGAGCCGATTCGTGTCTGTACCGCCCACAAGGTGTGTTTGACGAGGTTGCCGACTGGAACGAAGTTGTCCCGAGGGACGGAAGCGTAATTAGGTAACCCGGCTCCACACTGAAGTTCGCACCAAGGCCCACGACGCCTGAATGCGCTCACCAGTTCGCCCTTACCTGCTCACTTCCCCTCGAGCCCATCGTTCATCCCGTCGCCATCCCCGCCGAACCCGACTTGACCACCTAAGCTTCTGGTCAGCGAGCAGCCTTTTACGCCCCTTTGAATTGCGTACCTGGCAGGAGCATGAATATCCAATCAAGACCTATGCGACGAGGTTTATCTCCATGGCACTGACACGCGAACAGCAAATTGCAGCCCTCGAAAAAGATTGGGCTGAAAACCCGCGCTGGAAAGGCGTGACACGCAATTACTCCGCTGCTGACGTCGTCCGTCTGCGTGGCTCGGTTCAACCTGAGCACACCTTTGCAAAAATGGGCGCCGACAAGCTTTGGAACCTGGTAACCCAGGGTGCCAAGCCGTCCTTCCGTCCTGAGAAAGATTTCGTCAACTGCATGGGCGCCCTGACCGGCGGCCAGGCTGTGCAACAAGTCAAGGCCGGTATCCAGGCGATCTACCTGTCGGGCTGGCAAGTAGCCGCGGACAACAACTCCGCCGAATCGATGTACCCGGATCAGTCGCTGTACCCGGTGGATTCGGTTCCGACCGTGGTCAAGCGCATCAACAACTCGTTCCGTCGCGCTGACCAGATCCAGTGGAAAGCCGGCAAGAACCCGGGCGACGAAGGTTACATCGACTACTTCGCACCGATCGTAGCTGACGCTGAAGCCGGTTTCGGTGGCGTACTGAACGCCTACGAACTGATGAAGAGCATGATCGAAGCAGGCGCCGCCGGCGTTCACTTCGAAGACCAACTGGCTTCCGTGAAAAAATGCGGCCACATGGGCGGCAAGGTACTGGTTCCGACCCAGGAAGCTGTGCAGAAGCTGACCGCTGCTCGTCTGGCAGCTGACGTTGCCGGTACACCGACCATCATCCTGGCCCGTACCGACGCCAACGCAGCCGACTTGCTGACTTCCGATTGCGACCCGTATGACCAGCCATTCGTGACTGGCGAACGCACCCAGGAAGGTTTCTACAAAGTGCGCGCCGGTCTCGACCAGGCCATCGCTCGCGGCCTGGCCTACGCGCCGTTCGCCGACCTGATCTGGTGCGAAACCGCCAAGCCGGATCTGGACGAGGCTCGTCGCTTCGCTGAAGCGATCAAAAAGGAATACCCGGACCAACTGCTGTCGTACAACTGCTCGCCTTCCTTCAACTGGAAGAAAAACCTGGACGACGCGACCATCGCCAAGTTCCAGCGCGAACTGTCCGCCATGGGCTACAAGCACCAGTTCATCACCCTGGCCGGCATTCACAACATGTGGCACAGCATGTTCAACCTGGCGCACGACTACGCCCGCAACGACATGACTGCCTATGTGAAGCTGCAAGAGCAAGAGTTCGCTGACGCTGCCAAGGGTTACACCTTCGTGGCTCACCAGCAGGAAGTGGGCACCGGCTACTTCGACGACATGACCACCGTGATCCAGGGTGGCACGTCCTCGGTGACCGCGCTGACCGGTTCGACCGAAGAAGAACAGTTCCACTGATCTGCTTCATCCGAGTAAACGGCCGTTGCGGACCGAATAAAAGCTAACCGCAGCGCTGCATATCTGACGCCCCGACTGGTTCGGGGCGTTTTTTTTGCCTGCGATTTCACAAACACCACCGACCACTGTGGGAGCGGGCTTGCTCGCGAAGGCGTCGGATCAGCCAGCATCAATGTTGAATGACACACCGCTTTCGCGAGCAAGCCCGCTCCCACAGTGGTCGGCGGTACCCCAGGGAAAACATTGATCCAGAGCAGTTTCATGACCCGGAAAATCAGGTAAAAGGAGCACGCGTGCTACTTGCAGTAACGCGCATATAAGACAACTTCCCAGCCACTCACCCGTTAAACAGTTTGAAAACCACGCCAAATAATATTGATTATCATTTATCGACAACTATGTTCGTTACATTCCCTACAAAACATATTTGACAAAACCCCCGCTAATGCCCGAGCGGCATGGGCTACAGGGCTTTGGAGGCACGCTATGTCCTTATTCTTGTAAATAATTTCGCTATCTGAATTTTACTTGCTCGGTGTTTAGCCATAAAATCACCGCGATTGATTGCTGCGACATATCGTCACTGCTTTGTTTCTTTTCAAGCTCAGAGACCTTTGCTCTCTGTTAAGGATTTCCAGCATGCCCGAAGCGACCGGACTCATGGCCCACAACTGGGGCTTTGCCATTTTCCTTCTGGGTGTCGGCGGCCTTTGCGCCTTCATGCTCGGCGTCTCCAGCCTCCTCGGGTCAAAAGCCTGGGGTCGCAGCAAAAACGAACCGTTCGAGTCCGGCATGCTACCTACCGGTGGCGCCCGCTTGCGGCTCTCAGCCAAATTCTATCTGGTCGCGATGCTCTTCGTGATCTTCGATATCGAAGCCCTTTTTCTCTTTGCCTGGTCTGTGTCCGTCCGCGAAAGCGGCTGGACCGGATTCGTCGAAGCTCTCGTTTTCATAGCAATTCTGTTGGCAGGCCTTGTCTACCTATTCCGAGTGGGCGCCCTTGACTGGGCTCCGGAAGCTCGGCGCAAGCGGCAAGCGAAGCTGAAACAATGAGGCTTTGGCAATGCAATACAATCTCACCAGGATCGACCCCGATGCTCCTAACGAGCAGTATCCGATTGGCAAACGGGAAACCGTTTCCGATCCGTTAGAAGATCAAGTCCACAAAAACATTTTCATGGGCAAGCTCGAAGACGTGCTCAACGGCACGATCAACTGGGGGCGCAAGAACTCCCTGTGGCCGTATAACTTCGGTCTTTCGTGCTGCTACGTGGAAATGACCACCGCCTTCACGGCGCCCCACGACATCGCGCGCTTTGGCGCCGAGGTTATCCGGGCATCGCCGCGTCAGGCGGATTTCATGGTTATCGCCGGTACCTGCTTCATCAAGATGGCGCCGATCATTCAGCGTCTCTACGAGCAAATGCTCGAGCCTAAATGGGTCATCTCCATGGGTTCGTGCGCCAACTCCGGTGGCATGTACGACATCTACTCCGTCGTTCAAGGGGTGGACAAGTTCCTGCCCGTGGACGTCTACGTGCCTGGCTGCCCGCCCCGCCCTGAAGCTTTTCTGCAAGGCTTGATGCTGTTGCAGGAGTCGATTGGCCAGGAGCGTCGTCCACTTTCCTGGGTCGTTGGTGATCAAGGCGTCTATCGCGCCGAGATGCCTTCCGAAAAGGAAAAGCGCCGCGAACAGCGTATTCAGGTAACCAACCTGCGCAGCCCCGACGAAGTCTGATCCAGATCTGTTCTTACAAAGAAACGAGAAACTGGCTTCATTCTTTACGTTGACCGAAAGCGATAAATAACCATGACTACAGGCAGTGCTCTGTACATCCCGCCTTACAAGGCAGACGACCAGGATGTGGTCGTCGAACTGAACAATCGTTTTGGCCCGGAGGCGTTCACCGCCCAGCCTACCCGCACCGGCATGCCGGTGCTTTGGGTTGCCCGCGCCAAACTCGTCGAAGTCCTGACCTTCCTGCGTAACCTGCCCAAGCCGTACGTCATGCTCTATGACCTGCACGGCGTGGACGAGCGTCTGCGCACCAAGCGTCAAGGGCTGCCAAGCGGCGCCGACTTCACTGTGTTCTATCACTTGATGTCGATCGAACGTAATAGTGACGTAATGATCAAGGTCGCCTTGTCCGAGAGCGACCTCAGCGTGCCGACCGTTACCGGTCTCTGGCCGAACGCCAACTGGTACGAGCGTGAAGTGTGGGACATGTACGGCATCAACTTTGCCGGTCACCCGCACCTGACCCGCATCATGATGCCGCCGACCTGGGAAGGTCACCCGCTGCGCAAGGACTTCCCGGCCCGCGCCACCGAGTTCGACCCGTTCAGCCTGACCCTGGCCAAGCAACAGCTTGAGGAAGAAGCCGCACGCTTCAAGCCTGAAGACTGGGGCATGAAGCGTTCCGGTGCGAACGAGGACTACATGTTCCTCAACTTAGGTCCCAACCACCCTTCGGCGCACGGTGCGTTCCGCATCATTCTGCAGCTGGACGGTGAAGAGATCGTCGACTGCGTGCCGGACGTCGGTTACCACCACCGTGGTGCCGAGAAGATGGCCGAGCGTCAGTCCTGGCACAGCTTCATCCCGTACACCGACCGTATCGACTACCTTGGCGGCGTGATGAACAACCTGCCGTACGTGCTCTCGGTCGAGAAGCTGGCCGGTATCAAGGTGCCCGAGAAGGTCGACGTCATCCGCATCATGATGGCCGAGTTCTTCCGGATCACCAGCCACCTGCTGTTCCTGGGGACTTACATCCAGGACGTCGGCGCCATGACCCCGGTGTTCTTCACCTTCACCGACCGCCAGAAGGCGTACACGGTGATCGAAGCCATCACCGGTTTCCGTCTGCACCCGGCCTGGTACCGCATCGGTGGCGTCGCTCACGACTTGCCGCGCGGCTGGGAAAAACTGGTCAAGGATTTCGTCGAGTGGATGCCAAAGCGTCTGGACGAATACCAGAAAGCCGCACTGGACAACAGCATCCTGCGTGGCCGGACCATCGGCGTCGCCGCCTACAACACCAAGGAAGCCCTGGAATGGGGCGTCACCGGTGCCGGCCTGCGTTCCACCGGTTGCGATTTCGACCTGCGTAAGGCTCGCCCTTACTCCGGCTACGAAAACTTCGAATTCGAAATCCCGCTGGCGGCCAATGGCGATGCCTACGACCGTTGCATCGTTCGCGTCGAAGAAATGCGCCAGAGCATCAAGATCATCGAGCAGTGCATGCGCAACATGCCGGAAGGCCCGTACAAGGCGGATCACCCGCTGACCACGCCGCCACCCAAAGAGCGCACGCTGCAACACATCGAGACCCTGATCACGCACTTCCTGCAAGTTTCGTGGGGCCCGGTCATGCCGGCCAACGAATCCTTCCAGATGATCGAAGCGACCAAGGGCATCAACAGTTATTACCTGACGAGCGATGGCGGCACCATGAGCTACCGCACCCGGATTCGTACCCCAAGCTTCCCGCACCTGCAGCAGATCCCTTCGGTGATCAAAGGCAGCATGGTCGCGGACTTGATCGCGTACCTGGGTAGTATCGATTTCGTTATGGCCGACGTGGACCGTTAAGCATGAACAGCACGCTTATCCTGACAGACCGTTTCGCCCTGAGCGAAACCGAGCGCTCGGCCATCGAGCATGAGTTGCATCACTACGAAGACCCGCGCGCGGCGTCGATCGAAGCCCTGAAGATCGTCCAGAAGGAACGTGGCTGGGTGCCTGACGGCGCGCTCTACGCCATCGGCGAAATCCTCGGCATCCCGGCCAGCGACGTTGAAGGTGTGGCGACGTTCTACAGCCAGATCTTCCGTCAACCGGTGGGCCGTCACATCATTCGCGTCTGCGACAGCATGGTCTGCTACATCGGCGGTCACGAGTCGGTGGTCAGCGAAATCCAGAGCAAGCTGGGCATCGGCCTGGGTCAAACCACCGCCGACGGTCGTTTCACCCTGCTGCCGGTCTGCTGCCTCGGCAACTGCGACAAGGCGCCGGCGTTGATGATCGATGACGACACGTTCGGTGATGTGCAGCCTGCCGGTGTTGCCAAATTGCTCGAGGGCTACGTATGACCCTGACTTCCTTCGGTCCAGCCAACCGCATCAAGCGTTCGGCCGAGACTCACCCGCTCACCTGGCGTCTGCGTGACGACGGCGAAGCCGTATGGCTCGACGAATACCAGGCCAAGAACGGTTACGCCGCTGCGCGCAAGGCCTTCGCCGACATGGCCCAGGACGATATCGTCCAGACCGTGAAAGACTCCGGCCTCAAGGGCCGCGGCGGTGCAGGCTTCCCCACGGGCGTGAAGTGGGGCCTGATGCCCAAGGACGAATCCATCAACATCCGCTACCTGCTGTGCAACGCGGATGAGATGGAGCCGAACACCTGGAAAGACCGCATGCTGATGGAGCAACTGCCCCATCTGCTGATCGAAGGCATGCTGATCAGTGCTCGCGCGCTGAAAACCTACCGTGGCTACATCTTCCTGCGTGGCGAATACACCACCGCCGCCAAGCACCTCAACCGTGCCGTGGAAGAAGCCAAGGCAGCAGGCCTGCTGGGTAAAAACATCCTGGGCAGCGGCTTCGATTTCGAACTGTTCGTGCACACCGGCGCCGGGCGTTACATCTGCGGTGAAGAAACCGCACTGATCAACTCCCTCGAAGGCCGTCGCGCCAACCCGCGTTCCAAGCCGCCCTTCCCTGCCGCCGTCGGCGTGTGGGGCAAGCCGACTTGCGTGAACAACGTCGAAACCCTGTGCAACGTGCCGGCGATCATCGCCGACGGCGTGGACTGGTACAAATCGTTGGCCCGCGAAGGCAGCGAAGACATGGGCACCAAGCTCATGGGCTTCTCCGGCAAGGTCAAGAACCCTGGCCTGTGGGAATTGCCGTTCGGCGTCACCGGTCGCGAGTTGTTCGAAGATTACGCCGGCGGCATGCGCGACGGTTACAAGCTCAAGTGCTGGCAGCCAGGCGGCGCCGGTACCGGTTTCCTGTTGCCGGAACACCTGGACGCACAAATGTATGCCGGCGGCATCGCCAAAGTGGGCACCCGTATGGGTACCGGCCTGGCCATGGCGGTGGACGACAGCGTCAACATGGTGTCGTTGCTGCGCAACATGGAAGAGTTCTTCTCCCGCGAATCCTGCGGCTTCTGCACCCCGTGCCGTGACGGTCTGCCGTGGAGCGTCAAGCTGCTGCGCGCGATCGAGAACGGTGAAGGCCAAGCCGGCGATATCGAGACCCTGCTGGGTCTGGTCGGTTTCCTCGGCCCGGGCAAGACCTTCTGTGCTCACGCACCAGGTGCCGTGGAGCCGTTGGGCAGTGCCATCAAATACTTCCGTCCAGAGTTCGAAGCCGGCATCGCGCCTACCAGCGCCGTCGTCCCGCCTCTGGCAAGGCCGATCGTAGTCGGCGCGTAAACGCTTAAAAAAGCGAAGGGTCCGTGCCCTTCGCTTTGTCGTGTGATGACGCCGTAAACGGCTGTGTTGATTCACGCGAATAACAAGATTCCATTAGCCACGCCCGCTGACACCGGGCCAACGAAGAACTTTGAACCATGGCCACTATCCACGTAGACGGCAAAGAGCTCGAAGTCGATGGGGCAGACAACCTGTTACAGGCGTGTCTGTCGCTAGGCCTCGATATCCCTTATTTCTGCTGGCACCCAGCCCTTGGCAGCGTTGGCGCTTGCCGCCAGTGCGCGGTCAAGCAGTACACCGACGAGAACGACAAGCGTGGTCGGATCGTCATGTCCTGCATGACCCCCGCCACCGACGGCAGCTGGATCTCCATCGACGACGAAGAAGCGAAAGTGTTTCGCGCCAGCGTCGTTGAATGGTTGATGACCAACCACCCTCACGACTGCCCGGTCTGTGAGGAAGGCGGTCACTGCCACCTGCAAGACATGACGGTGATGACCGGCCACAACGAGCGCCGTTATCGCTTCACCAAGCGTACTCACCAGAACCAGCAACTGGGCCCGTTCATTTCCCACGAAATGAACCGCTGCATCGCTTGCTATCGCTGCGTGCGCTTCTATAAAGACTACGCTGGCGGCACCGACCTCGGTGTATTCGGCGCCCACGACAACGTGTACTTCGGTCGCGTTGAAGACGGCACCCTCGAAAGCGAGTTCTCCGGCAACCTCACCGAGGTCTGCCCGACCGGTGTGTTCACCGACAAGACGCATTCCGAGCGCTACAACCGCAAGTGGGACATGCAGTTCTCGCCGAGCATCTGCCATGGCTGCTCCAGCGGTTGCAACATTTCCCCGGGCGAGCGTTACGGCGAACTGCGTCGCATCGAAAACCGTTTCAACGGTTCGGTGAACCAGTACTTCCTGTGCGACCGCGGCCGTTTCGGCTACGGCTACGTCAACCGCGAAGACCGCCCGCGTCAGCCACTGCTGGCCAACGGCGCCAAGCTGAGCCTCGACGAAGCGCTGGATAAAGCCGCCGACCTGTTGCGCGGTCGCAATATCGTCGGTATCGGTTCGCCGCGCGCCAGCCTCGAAAGCAACTACGCGTTGCTGGAACTGGTCGGTGCCGAGCACTTCTACTCCGGTATCGAAGCTGCTGAACTTGAGCGCATTCGCCTGGTTGTGCAGGTGCTCAAAGACAGCCCGCTGCCGATCCCGAACATGCGCGACATCGAAGATCACGATGCGATTTTCGTCCTCGGCGAAGACCTGACCCAGACTGCTGCGCGCATGGCCCTGGCCCTGCGTCAATCGGTCAAGGGCAAGGCCGAAGACATGGCCGACGCCATGCGCGTTCAGCCATGGCTCGATGCTGCGGTGAAGAACATCGGTCAGGACGCGCTGAACCCGCTGTTCATCGCCAGCCTGGCTGAAACCAAGCTCGACGACGTGGCTGAAGAATGCGTTCACGCCGCTCCCGACGACCTGGCCCGCATCGGTTTCGCCGTGGCTCACGCCCTCGATGCCAGCGCTCCAGCGGTTGAAGGCCTCGATGCCGAAGCCCTCGAACTGGCCAAACGCATTGCCGACGCCCTGCTCGCGGCCAAGCGTCCACTGATCATTGCCGGTACCTCGCTGGGTTCCAAGGCGCTGATCGAAGCTGCTGCGAACATCGCCAAGGCCCTGAAGCTGCGCGAGAAGAACGGTTCCATCAGCCTGATCGTGCCAGAGGCCAACAGCCTCGGCCTGGCCATGCTCGGTGGTGACTCGGTCGACGCAGCCCTGCAAGCGGTGATCGACGGCAAGGCCGACGCCATCGTCGTGCTGGAAAACGATCTGTACACCCGTACCGACAAAGCCCGTGTCGATGCTGCCCTGAACGCCGCGAAAGTGGTGATCGTGGCGGACCATCAGAAGACCGCCACCAGCGATCGCGCGCATCTGGTGCTGCCAGCGGCCAGCTTCGCTGAAGGCGACGGTACGCTGGTCAGCCAGGAAGGCCGCGCCCAGCGTTTCTTCCAGGTCTTCGACCCGACTTACCTCGACGCAAGCATTCTGGTTCACGAAGGCTGGCGCTGGCTGCATGCCCTGCGTTCGACCCTGTTGAACCAGCCGATCGACTGGACCCAACTGGACCACGTCACCGCTGCCGTTGCTGCGAGCAAACCGCAACTGGCGCGCATCGTCGATGCCGCACCGTCGGCCGCGTTCCGCATCAAAGGCCTGAAACTGGCTCGCGAACCGCTACGTTACAGCGGCCGGACCGCCATGCGCGCCGATATCAGCGTGCACGAACCGCGTACTTCCCAGGACAACGACACCGCGTTCTCGTTCTCCATGGAAGGTTACTCGGGCTCGGTCGAACCGCGTCAGCAAGTACCCTTCGCCTGGTCTCCGGGCTGGAACTCGCCGCAAGCCTGGAACAAGTTCCAGGACGAAGTCGGTGGTCACCTCCGTGCGGGCGACCCGGGCACTCGCCTGATCGAAAGCACCGGTGATTCGCTGAACTGGTTCGCCAGTGTTCCGCGCGCGTTCAACCCGGCTCCGGGCACCTGGCAGGTCGTGCCGTTCTTCCACCTGTTCGGCAGCGAAGAGAACTCTTCCAAAGCCGCACCGGTTCAGGAACGCATCCCGGCCGCTTATGTGTCGCTGGCCAAGTCCGAAGCCGACCGCCTGGGTGTCAATGACGGTGCCCTGCTGAGCCTGAACGTAGCCGGCCAGACCCTGCGTCTGCCGCTGCGCATCAACGAAGAGCTGGGTGCCGGTCTGGTCGCATTGCCGGCCGGTATCGCCGGTATTCCGCCAGCGATCTTTGGCAAATCCGTTGACGGTCTGCAGGAGGCAGCGCTATGACCTGGTTCACTCCTGAAGTGATCGACGTAATCATCGCGGTCCTCAAGGCCATCGTGATTCTGCTCGCCGTGGTGGTGTGCGGCGCGCTGCTGAGCTGGGTCGAGCGTCGTCTGCTCGCCCTCTGGCAGGACCGTTACGGTCCGAACCGCGTCGGCCCGTTCGGCGCGTTCCAGATCGCCGCCGACATGATCAAGATGTTCTTCAAGGAAGACTGGACCCCGCCGTTCGCCGACAAAGTGATCTTCACCTTGGCGCCGGTCGTGGCCATGAGCGCCTTGCTGATGGCCTTCGCGATCATCCCGATCACCCCGACCTGGGGCGTGGCGGATATCAACATCGGCATCCTGTTCTTCTTTGCCATGGCCGGTCTGTCGGTCTACGCGGTGCTGTTCGCCGGCTGGTCGAGTAACAACAAGTTCGCCCTGTTGGGCAGCTTGCGGGCCTCGGCACAAACCGTGTCGTACGAAGTGTTCATGGGCCTGTCGCTGATGGGTATCGTGATCCAGGTCGGCTCGTTCAACATGCGCGACATCGTTGAATACCAGGCGCAGAACATGTGGTTCATCATTCCGCAGATCTTCGGTTTCCTGACCTTCTTCATCGCTGGCGTCGCCGTGACTCACCGTCACCCGTTCGACCAGCCGGAAGCGGAACAGGAACTGGCCGACGGTTACCACATTGAATACGCCGGCATGAAATGGGGCATGTTCTTCGTCGGTGAGTACATCGGCATCGTGCTGATTTCGGCGCTGCTGGTGACCTTGTTCTTCGGTGGCTGGCACGGTCCGTTCGGCATTCTGCCGCAGATCCCGTTCATCTGGTTCGCGCTGAAAACCGCGTTCTTCATCATGTTCTTCATCCTGTTGCGCGCCTCGATTCCGCGCCCACGGTATGACCAAGTGATGGATTTCAGCTGGAAGTTCTGCCTGCCGCTGACCCTCGTCAACATGCTGGTGACCGCTGCAGTCGTGTTGCTCAACACGCCCGCCGTCGCGGCTCAGTGAGGATAGAGAATCATGAAGTACATTTTTGACATCGTGCATGGCTTCTTCACCCAGCTTCGCAGCCTGGTGATGATTTTCGGCCACGCCTTCCGCAAGCGCGACACGCTGCAATACCCGGAAGAGGCGGTGTACCTGCCGCCGCGCTTCCGTGGGCGTATCGTGCTGACCCGCGACCCCGACGGCGAAGAACGTTGTGTAGCCTGCAACCTGTGCGCCGTGGCGTGCCCGGTCGGTTGCATCTCGCTGCAGAAAGCTGAAACCGAAGACGGTCGCTGGTACCCGGACTTCTTCCGCATCAACTTCTCGCGCTGCATTTTCTGCGGCCTCTGCGAGGAAGCCTGCCCGACCACCGCGATCCAGCTGACACCGGATTTCGAAATGGCCGAGTTCAAACGTCAGGATCTGGTGTACGAGAAAGAAGATCTTTTGATCTCCGGCCCCGGCAAAAACCCTGATTACAACTTCTATCGTGTTGCAGGTATGGCGATTGCCGGTAAGCCCAAAGGCGCCGCGCAGAATGAAGCCCAGCCGATCAACGTGAAGAGCTTGCTGCCTTAAGGAAGAAAGATGGAATTCGCTTTCTATTTCGCATCGGGTATCGCTGTTGTGTCCACGCTTCGCGTGATCACCAACACCAACCCCGTGCACGCCCTGCTCTACCTGATCATTTCGCTGATCGCCGTGGCCATGACGTTCTTCGCCCTCGGCGCACCGTTTGCCGGTGTACTGGAAGTGATCGCCTACGCTGGCGCCATCATGGTGCTGTTCGTGTTCGTGGTGATGATGCTGAACCTGGGCCCGGCCTCGGTTCAGCAAGAGCGCGTCTGGCTCAAGCCCGGTATCTGGCTGGGCCCCGTCGCCCTCGGCACCCTGCTGCTGGTTGAACTGCTGTATGTGCTGTTCAGCGATGCCAGCGGGCAGGCCATCGGCCACACCACCGTAGACGCCAAGGCCGTGGGCATCAGCCTGTTCGGTCCGTATCTGCTGGTGGTCGAACTCGCCTCGATGCTGCTGCTCGCCGCAGCCGTCACGGCGTTCCACTTGGGCCGCAACGAAGCCAAGGAGCAATGACGATGCCTGCTATCCCTTTGGAGCATGGTCTGGCGGTCGCCGGCATCCTGTTCTGCCTCGGTCTGGTCGGCCTGATGGTCCGGCGCAACATTCTCTTCGTGCTGATGAGCCTGGAGGTCATGATGAATGCCTCCGCTTTGGCGTTCATCGTTGCCGGTAGCCGCTGGGGTCAACCGGATGGACAGATCATGTTCATCCTGGTGATCAGCCTGGCAGCCGCCGAGGCCAGTATTGGCCTGGCGATTCTGTTGCAGCTGTATCGCCGCTTCCACACTCTCGATATCGACGCTGCCAGCGAGATGCGCGGATGAACCTTCTCTATCTGACTTTCGTATTCCCTCTCATTGGTTTCCTGCTGCTGGCGTTCTCACGCGGTCGCCTCTCGGAAAACCTTTCGGCGCTGATTGGCGTCGGCTCCATTGGCCTGTCGGCAATCGTCACTGCTTACATAATCTGGCAGTTCAACGTTGCGCCACCTGAAGGCGGTCACTACACCCAGGTGTTGTGGCAGTGGATGGCGGTGGAAGGCTTCACGCCTAACTTCGCCCTGTACCTGGATGGTCTGTCCCTGACCATGCTGGGTGTGGTGGTCGGTGTGGGCTTCCTGATCCACCTGTTCGCGTCCTGGTACATGCGCGGTGAAGCCGGTTACTCGCGTTTCTTCGCCTACACCAACCTGTTTATCGCCAGCATGCTGTTCCTGGTCCTGGCCGATAACCTGCTGTTCGTGTACTTCGGCTGGGAAGGCGTGGGCCTGTGCTCGTACCTGTTGATCGGTTTCTACTACAGCAACCGCAACAACGGTAATGCGGCACTCAAAGCCTTCATCGTGACCCGCGTCGGCGACGTGTTCATGGCCATCGGCCTGTTCATCCTGTTCCAACAGTTGGGCACGCTGAACATCCAGGAACTGCTGGTCAAGGCGCCTGAGCACTTCAAGGCCGGCGACTTCTGGATCGTTCTGGCGACCCTGATGCTGCTGGGCGGCGCTGTCGGTAAATCCGCGCAACTGCCGCTGCAAACCTGGCTGGCGGATGCGATGGCCGGCCCGACCCCGGTTTCGGCACTGATCCACGCCGCGACCATGGTGACCGCCGGTGTCTACCTGATCGCCCGTACCCACGGTCTGTTCGCCCTGGCGCCGGATATCCTGCACCTGGTGGGTGTCGTGGGTGGTGTGACGCTGGTGCTGGCAGGTTTTGCCGCACTGGTGCAGACCGACATCAAACGTATCCTCGCCTACTCGACCATGAGCCAGATCGGCTACATGTTCCTGGCACTCGGCGTAGGTGCGTGGGAAGGCGCGATCTTCCACCTGATGACCCACGCCTTCTTCAAGGCGCTGCTGTTCCTTGCGTCCGGTTCGGTAATCGTTGCCTGCCACCACGAGCAGAACATCTTCAAGATGGGCGGTCTGTGGAAGAAACTGCCACTGGCCTATGCCAGCTTCATCGTCGGCGGCGCGGCCCTGGCGGCCTTGCCTCTGGTGACTGCGGGCTTCTATTCCAAGGATGAAATCCTCTGGGAAGCGTTCGCCAGCGGTAACCAGGGTCTGCTTTATGCAGGTCTGGTCGGTGCCTTCATGACTTCGCTGTACACCTTCCGCCTGATCTTCATCGCGTTCCACGGTGAAGCGAAGACCGAAGCGCATGCCGGTCACGGCATTGCTCACTGGCTGCCGCTGTCGGTGCTGATCGTACTGTCGACGTTCGTCGGCGCGATGATCGTTCCACCGCTGCACGGTGTGCTGCCACAAAGCGTCGGCCATGCCGGCGGCGAAGCCAAGCACAGTCTGGAAATCGCCTCGGGTGCCATCGCCCTGGCCGGTATCCTGCTGGCCGCGCTGCTGTTCCTCGGCAAGCGCCGCTTCGTCACCGCCATCGCCAACAGCGGTGTCGGCCGCTTCCTTTCGGCCTGGTGGTTCGCTGCCTGGGGCTTCGACTGGATCTACGACAAACTGTTCGTCAAGCCTTACCTTGCGATCAGCCACATTCTGCGCAAAGACCCGCTCGACCAGACCATCGGTCTGATCCCGCGTATGGCCAAGGGCGGTCACACCGCCCTGAGCCGCACCGAGACCGGTCAACTGCGTTGGTATGCCGCCTCGATGGCTGCTGGTGCCGTGCTGGTAATCGGCGCCGTCGTGCTGGTAGCGGTCTGATATGAACCTTGCGAACTTGCGAAAGGAAACGAGCCCGTCATGATTCTGCCCTGGCTAATCCTGATCCCCTTCATCGGCGGCCTGCTGTGCTGGATGGGTGAGCGCTTCGGCGCCACCCTCCCCCGCTGGATTGCGCTGATCACCATGTCCCTGTTGCTTTCCCTTGGCCTCTGGCTGTGGGCCAACGGTGACTATTCATTTGCACCGGCGCCTGGCGCCGATCCGACCTGGGCGATTGAGTTCAAGCACGTCTGGATCCAGCGCTTCGGCATCAACGTGCACCTGGCCCTCGACGGCCTGTCGCTGTTGATGATCCTGCTGACCGGCCTGCTGGGTGTCCTCTCGGTACTCTGCTCGTGGAAAGAGATCCAGCGTCATGTGGGCTTCTTCCACCTGAACCTGATGTGGATCCTGGGCGGTGTCGTCGGCGTGTTCCTCGCCCTCGACCTGTTCATGTTCTTCTTCTTCTGGGAAATGATGCTGGTGCCGATGTACTTCCTCATCGCGCTCTGGGGTCACAGTTCTTCGGACGGCAAGAAAACCCGGATCTACGCGGCAACCAAGTTCTTCATCTTCACTCAGGCTTCCGGCCTGATCATGTTGGTGGCGATCCTGGGTCTGGTACTGGTCAACTTCAACGACACCGGCGTGATTACCTTCAACTACGCCGACCTGTTGAAGACCAAGATGTCGACGACCACCGAGTACATCCTGATGCTCGGCTTCTTCATCGCCTTTGCGGTCAAGCTGCCGGTCGTACCGTTCCACTCCTGGTTGCCTGACGCTCACGCCCAGGCGCCGACCGCAGGTTCCGTGGACCTGGCCGGTATCTTGTTGAAGACTGCGGCGTATGGCCTGCTGCGTTTCGCCCTGCCGCTGTTCCCGAATGCCTCGGCCGAGTTCGCGCCGTTCGCCATGACCCTGGGTCTGATCGGGATCTTCTACGGTGCGTTCCTGGCTTTCGCACAAACCGACATCAAGCGTCTGATCGCCTTCTCGTCCGTTTCCCACATGGGCTTCGTGTTGATCGGCATCTACTCCGGCAGCCAACTGGCGCTGCAGGGCGCAGTGATGCAGATGCTGGCGCACGGTCTGTCGGCCGCGGCACTCTTTATCCTCTCCGGTCAGCTGTACGAGCGTACCCACACCCGCGATATGCGTGAGATGGGTGGCCTGTGGTCGAAGATTGCCTACCTGCCGGCTCTCAGCCTGTTCTTCGCCGCCGCGTCCCTGGGCTTGCCGGCGACCGGTAACTTTGTCGGTGAGTTCCTGATCCTGATCGGCACCTTCGCCAGCGCCCCATGGATCACTGTGATTGCGACGTCCGGTCTGGTGTTCGGTTCGGTCTACTCGCTGATCATGGTCCACCGTGCCTTCTTCGGCCCGTCGAAATCGGACGCGGTGCTGCATGGCATGGACGGTCGCGAACTGATCATGGTGGTTGGGCTTGCGGCGCTGCTGATCTACATCGGTGTGTACCCGCAGCCGTTCCTCGATACCTCTGCCGCGACGATGCATGGCGTGCAGCAGTGGCTCGGCACCGCCTTCACTCAACTCGCTTCGGCCCGGTAAGAGCGCTATGGAATTCACGACTCAACACTTTATCGCGCTTGCGCCGTTGTTGATCACCAGCGCCACGATCATCGTGGTGATGCTGGCTATCGCATGGCGCCGCAACCACTCTCAGACCTTCCTGCTGTCGGTGGCAGGTCTGAACCTGGCTCTGCTGTCGATCCTGCCAGCCCTGAAAGTCGCGCCACTGGCCGTGACGCCACTGCTGCAGATCGACACCTTCGCTTGCCTGTACATGGCGCTGATCCTGGTCGCCACCCTCGCCTGTGTGACCCTCGCCCACGCCTACCTCGGCGATGGCGGTTCGGGTTACCCGGGCAACCGTGAAGAACTTTACCTGCTGATCCTGATGTCCGCCGCCGGTGGCCTGGTGCTGGTCAGCGCGCAGCACCTGGCCGGGTTGTTCGTCGGTCTGGAACTGCTCTCGGTACCGGTCTACGGTCTGGTGGCGTATGCCTTCTTCAACAAGCGTTCGCTGGAAGCCGGTATCAAGTACATGGTGCTGTCGGCCGCCGGTTCCGCGTTCCTGTTGTTCGGCATGGCCCTGCTCTACGCCGACGCTGGCAGCCTGAGCTTCAACGGCATCGGCCAGGCCCTGGCGGCCACCGGTCTGCCAAGCTCTCTGGCTCAATTGGGCCTGGGCATGATGCTGATCGGCCTGGCGTTCAAGTTGTCGCTGGTACCGTTCCACCTCTGGACCCCGGACGTTTACGAAGGTGCTCCGGCACCGGTGGCAGCGTTCCTGGCCACCGCGTCAAAAGTCGCTGTGTTCGCAGTGATGGTGCGTCTGTTCCAGATCTCGCCAGCGGCGAGCAGCGGTGTGCTGAGCGACGTGCTGACCATCATCGCCATCGCGTCGATCCTGTTCGGTAACCTGCTGGCACTGACCCAGAGCAACCTCAAGCGTCTGCTGGGTTACTCGTCCATCGCCCACTTCGGCTACCTGCTGATCGCCCTGGTGGCGAGCAAAGGCCTGGCCGTGGAAGCCATCGGCGTGTACCTGGTCACCTACGTGATCACCAGCCTCGGCGCGTTCGGTGTGATCACCCTGATGTCCTCGCCGTACAACGGCCGTGACGCGGATGCCCTGTACGAATACCGCGGCCTGTTCTGGCGCCGTCCGTACCTGACCGCCGTCCTGACCGTGATGATGCTGTCCCTGGCCGGTATCCCGCTGACCGCGGGCTTCATCGGCAAGTTCTACATCATCGCCACCGGTGTCGAGTCGCACCAATGGTGGCTGGTCGGCTCCCTGGTACTGGGCAGCGCCATTGGCGTTTTCTACTACCTGCGAGTGATGGTCACCCTGTACCTGATGGAACCGAACCTGCGTCGCCACGATGCGCAACTGCACTGGGAACAACGTGCAGGCGGCGTGATGCTGCTGGCGATTGCCGTACTGGCGTTCTTCCTCGGCCTGTATCCACAGCCGCTGCTGAACCTGGTTCAACAGTCGGGGTTGGCGGGTTGATCGCGTAAGCGATACTCGGTAGAAAACAGAAACGGCACCTTCGGGTGCCGTTTTTGCGTTTTGGGGACAGGATCAAAAGATCGCAGCCTTCGGCAGCGCCCACAAGCGCGTAGGAGCTGCCGAAGGCTGCGATCTGTTGATCTTCATTGCTTCCCCTCTCCTCCCCGATATCCAGAATCGCCTCGCGGATGAATCAGCCGCGTCCTACATCCAGATCCTACCTGCGACTTTAACGTAATGACTTGACCGAATTGGGCAGGCACAGAAGCCTTGACCTATTCGATTCTTGTGATAGAAATATACGCAGGTAACGTACAGAACATGGACGCTCTTTTTATCGAATTACCCGTATTTCAAAAACACAGAAATGACTACCTGGACGACGAACTGTTTCGCAGCTTTCAACTGGAGCTGCTGAAAAACCCGGAAACTGGCGACCTGGTGGAAGGTATGGGCGGGTTGCGAAAGGTCCGTTTCTCCGACCAGCGACGCGGCAAAGGCAAGCGCAGTGGACTGAGGGTGATTTATTACTGGTGGTCGGGTTTTGATCAATTCTGGCTGTTCACCGTATATAGCAAAAACGAGCAAGACGACTTGTCGCCTTCCCAGAAGAAACTTTTCAGACAAACTCTATATAGCGAAATCAACACGAGATCCCACTATGAAACGTGACATTTTTGCCGAACTGATGGAAGGCCTTGAAGCCTTGGCCGACGAGCGCCAAGGCAAGGTCACGCTGCGAACCCACAAGATCAAACTGCCAAAACTGGTGCCAATCACTGCCGAGGAAGTGGTAGCCATACGCCAACAGCTCAACCTTTCCCGTTCGGTATTCGCGATGTATTTGCGTACGAATACCCGGACGCTGGAGAACTGGGAACAAGGACGGGCGAAACCTAATGCTCAGGCCACCACCCTTATCCGGCTGGTTGAGCGTTTTCCGGAAACGGTTGAACAACTGGCGGCGCTGACCTGAAGTGTTTGCGGCGTATTCAATGACGCCTTCGCGAGCAAGCCCGCTCCCACAGTTAATCGCAGGAGTTCCCCCTATGGTGTATTCACTGGAGATCCACTGTGGGAGCGGGCTTGCTCGCGAAGGCGGCCCAACAGGCACAAATGAAAACGGCACCTTTCGGTGCCGTTTTGCCTCACGCGGTCCCGCTGTTTACTTACGCGCCGCCTCCCACGATTTCAGCAGTTCGGCATAGCTCACGGTTTCGCCTTTAGGCTTCTCGTTCGCCAGTTTCGCTTTCGGCGCACCCGGTTGATCGAACCAATACTGCGCATCCCGCTCCGGATTCATTTTCGGCCCGCAGGTCGGTTGTACCTTGGAGCGTTCCAGACGGGTCATGATCGCATCCTGATCCTTGGCCAGACCGTCCAGTGCCTGTTGCGGCGTTTTCTCGCCACTGGCCGCTTCCGCGATGTGGCTCCACCACAGCTGTGCCAAACGCGGATAGTCCGGCACGTTGGTCCCGGTCGGGGTCCATTGCACGCGGGCCGGGCTGCGATAGAACTCCACCAGGCCACCGAGTTTCGGCGCCAGGTCGGTCATGGCTTGCGAGTTGATATCCGATTCGCGAATCGGGGTCAGACCGACAATGGTTTTCTTCAACGATACGGTTTTCGACGTCACGAACTGCGCGTACAGCCAGGCCGCGAGTTTTTGCTTTTCAGGCGTGGACTTGAGGAAGGTCCAGGAACCGGCGTCCTGATAACCGAGCTTCATGCCCTCCTCCCAGTACGGACCTTTTGGCGAAGGTGCCATGCGCCATTTCGGCGTGCCGTCGGCGTTCATCACCGGCAGGCCCGGTTTGGTCATGTCGGCGGTAAACGCGGTGTACCAGAAGATCTGCTGGGCGATGTTGCCCTGGGACGGCACCGGCCCAGACTCGGAGAAGGTCATGCCCGCCGCTTCCGGTGGCGCATATTTTTTCATCCAGTCTACGTACTTGGTGGTCGCATATACCGCCGCCGGGCCGTTGGTATCGCCGCCGCGGGTCACGCTGGAGCCGACCGGATGACAATCCTCGACGCGGATACCCCACTCGTCCACCGGCAAACCGTTGGGTATGCCTTTATCGCCAGCACCCGCCATGGAGAACCAGGCATCGGTGAAGCGCCAGCCGAGGGATGGGTCTTTCTTGCCGTAGTCCATGTGGCCGTAGACGCGTTTGCCGTCGATTTCCTTGACGTCTTCGCTGAAGAATTTGGCGATGTCTTCATAGGCCGACCAGTTCACCGGTACGCCCAGTTCATAACCGTATTTTTCTTTGAATTTCGCTTTCAGATCCGCCCGCTCGAACCAGTCGGCGCGAAACCAGTAAAGGTTGGCGAACTGCTGGTCGGGCAGTTGATAGACTTTGCCGTCCGGCGCGGTGGTGAATGAGATGCCGATGAAGTCTCTGATGTCCAGCGTTGGCGAGGTGTAGGCCTTGCCTTCGTTGGCCATCAGGTCGGTAATCGATTCGGTCTTGCCGTAGCGAAAGTGCGTACCGATCAGGTCCGAGTCATTGACCCAACCGTCATAGATGTTCTTGTCCGATTGCATCTGGGTCTGCAGTTTTTCCACCACGTCGCCTTCTTGCAGCAAGTCGTGGGTCAGCTTGATCCCGGTGATCTCGGTAAAGGCCTTGGCCAGCGTTTTGGATTCATATTCGTGGGTCGCGATGGTTTCCGAAACCACCTTGATGCTCATCCCGCGAAACGGCTCGGACGCCTTGATGAACCACTTCAGCTCTTCGAGTTGCTGGGCTTCGGTCAGGGTGGACGGTTTGAACTCGCTGCCAATCCATTTCTTGGCAGCGTCTTCATAGGCATCGGCCCAGGCCGCAGCGCTCAACCCACTGAGTGCCAGCATGGCTGCCAATGAAACGCTATGTCGCAGCTTATTGTTTTTGTCGAACATAGAGACCTCCTGTTTAGGTTTCGGGACATGCATGCCGATCGATTTCGACTAGCCCCAACGCATCACAGCCAACAGCCACACCAGGGACAACGCGAACGCTACCCAGATGCTCCAGTCGGTGACGCCGATTACCAGCAAATGCAGGTAGGCGCTGCCGAGAAGACCGATAAACAGCCGATCGCCACGGGTAGTGGCAATCGGCAAAAAACCACGCCGAGGGATACTCGGCGAACGCAATTCCCAGGTCGTCATGCCCGTCAGGATCAAGGCAATGACGCTGAAGAACGCCGCCGTGGGGCCAGTCCAACTCATCCATTCCATCATCAGTTCCTCATACCCGGCCCAGGGCAAAGCCCTTGGCCACGTGGTTGCGAACAAACCAGATCACCAACATGCCCGGCAGGATAGTCAACACCCCCGCTGCCGCCAGCACGCCCCAGTCGATGCCGGACGCCGAGACCGTGCGGGTCATCACCGCCGCGATGGGTTTGGCGTTCACTGAGGTCAGGGTTCGCGCCAGCAACAGCTCGACCCAGGAAAACATGAAGCAGAAAAACGCCGTGACGCCGATCCCGGAGCCGATCAGCGGGACGAAGATCTTCACGAAGAACTTGGGGAAACTGTAGCCGTCGATGTAGGCGGTTTCGTCAATTTCCTTGGGAACGCCAGACATGAAGCCTTCAAGAATCCACACCGCCAACGGCACGTTGAACAGGCAGTGAGCCAGCGCAACCGCGATGTGGGTGTCGAACAGCCCGATCGAGGAATACAACTGGAAGAACGGCAGCAGGAAAACTGCCGGTGGCGCCATGCGGTTAGTCAGTAGCCAGAAAAACAGGTGCTTGTCACCGAGGAAACGATAGCGTGAAAACGCATACGCCGCCGGCAGCGCCACGCTCAAGGAAATCACCGTGTTCAGGCTCACGTAGTACAGCGAGTTGAGATAACCGGTGTACCAGCTCGGGTCAGTGAAGATCACCTTGTAGTTGGCGAAGGTGAAATCCTGGGGAAACAGGGTCAGACCGCCGAGGATTTCGGTGTTGCTCTTGAAGGACATGTTCAGCAGCCAGTAGATCGGCACCAGCAGGAACAGGATGTAGATCAGCAGTGGAATCAGCTTTCTCTTGCTCATGGCAGGCCTCACCGATTGGCGTCAGAGTGAGTCATGGCGGTGTAGAACAGCCACGACACCAACAGAATGATCAGGAAGTACACCAGCGAGAATGCAGCCGCCGGGCCGAGGTCGAATTGCCCTACGGCCATTTGGGTCAGAGTCTGACTCAGGAAGGTCGTGGCATTCCCCGGACCACCACCGGTCAACACAAACGGCTCGGTGTAGATCATGAAGCTGTCCATGAACCGCAGCATTACCGCGATCAGCAGCACACTCTTGAGCTTGGGCAACTGGATGTGTCGGAACACCGCCCAAGCCGACGCCCGATCAATCCGCGCCGCCTGGTAATACACATCCGGAATCGCCCGCAAACCGGAGAAACACAACAGCGCCACCAGCGACGTCCAGTGCCAGACGTCCATCACCAACACCGTGACCCAGGCGTCCATGGTGTTGGATGCATAGTTGTAGTTAAGGCCCATGGCCTTGAGGCTGGCGCCGAGCAGACCAATGTCCGCGCGGCCGAAAATCTGCCAGATGGTGCCGACCACGTTCCACGGGATCAGCAGCGGAATCGCCAGAATAATCAGCACAACCGACGACCAGCGGCCCTTGGTCGGCATGGTCAGGGCGATGGCGATGCCCAACGGAATTTCGATCAGCAGCACGCAACCGGAGTAGATGAACTGGCGCAGCAGCGAGTCATGCAAACGAGGGTCGAGCAGCACTTGCTTGTACCAGTCGGCGCCGACGAAGTAGCGGCTGGACTGGTCGAAGATGTCCTGCACCGAGTAGTTGACCACGGTCATCATCGGGATCACCGCACTGAATGCCACCAGCAGGAACACCGGCAACACCAGCCACCAGGCCTTGTTGTTCTGCACCTTGTTCATGGCAGCACCTCCAGCAGGTAATCATCGGCATAGACCATCAGCCATTGCGCCGGAAAACTGATGTATGCCGTGCCTTCGGGCACCGGTTTGTCTTCGGCCAGGCGTACTTTGAGCGGAGCGCCGTCGAGGTTCAGGGTCATGATCTTGTAGGTGCCCAGGTCTTCGACGTGTACGACCTGTGCCTGCATCGCGTCATCACAGGGTTCGTCCCACACATGAACGAACTCCGGGCGAATGCCGACCTTCAGGGTTTTCCATTCGGACTCGGCGATTCGTTTCTGCATCGCGTCGGACAACGGCAAATGAGTCCCGGTAAAACCGACACCGCCGGCTTGTGGCTGGACCTCGATCAGGTTCATCCCCGGGCTGCCAATGAAATAACCGACAAAGGTGTGGCTCGGTCGCTCGAACAATTCCCGTGGCGTACCGAACTGCACGATTTGGCCGCCATACATCACCGCGATCTTGTCAGCGAAGGTCGAAGCTTCGAGCTGATCGTGGGTGACGTAGACCATGGTGATGTTGAACTGCTCGTGGATCTGCTTGAGCTTGCGCCGCAGTTTCCATTTCAGGTGTGGGTCGATCACCGTCAGCGGTTCATCGAAGAGGATCGCCGACACGTCATCGCGCACCAGCCCACGGCCCATGGAGACTTTCTGCTTTTCATCAGCAGTGAGGTTGCGCGCCTTCTTGTACAGCAATGCCTGAAGGTCGAGGACTTCAGCGATTTCCTGCACCTTGGTGTGAATTTTCGCTTCCGCCATGCCCTGATTGCGCAACGGGAAGGCCAGGTTATCGAACACCGTCATGGTGTCGTAGACCACCGGAAACTGGAAAACCTGGGCGATGTTGCGCTTTTCCGGGGTCAGTTCGTTAACCACTTTACTGTCGAACAGTACTTGGCCCTGGGACGGGCTGAGTAACCCGGAAATGATGTTGAGCAAGGTCGACTTGCCGCACCCCGAAGGCCCGAGCAGCGCATACGCGCCGCCCTGCTCCCAGACGTGGTCCATCTCGCGGATCGCGTAATCCTCGGGGCCGGTCGGCGTAGGGGTGTAGCTGTGGGCAAGGCTCTGCAAACGGATTTCGGCCATCAGGCAACCCTCGCAATGCGGCGACCGGGCGCCTGGACCAGCCGCCCCTGCATATCGAACACAAACAGTTTATGGGTCGGGATATAGATGCGAATCGGCGCATCGACGTCGTATTCGTGAACACCCGGCAAGTGCAGCACCAGCAGGAAATACTCGTTGCGCACGTGCAAGAAGGTTTCCGAACCGCTGATCTCGGCCACCTCGACGGTTACCGCCAGTTCGAGGTCATCGTCATTGCTCGGCACCAGCGAAATGTGGCTGGGGCGCACGCCGAAACGGAACTCGCCCTCGCCCACCGGCCGCAGATCGACGTTCAACGGAAAGTGCACAAAATTGGCGAAACTGACTTCGTTACCGGCGATACGCCCCGGCATCAGGTTGATCGGTGGTTCGGAGAACAATTCCGCCGCCAGCACGGTTTGTGGCTGGTGATACACCTCGGAGGACTTGCCACTTTGAACCACCCGACCTTCGTGAAGAATCGTGGTGGTGCCGCCCAGCGCCAGGGCTTCATTGGGTTCTGTGGTAGCGTAGATAGCGATGGTGTGGTGGGCCGCGAACAGCTCACGCATTTCCTGGCGCAGCTCTTCGCGCAGCTTGTAGTCGAGGTTGACCAGTGGCTCGTCGAACAGAATCAGCTCGGCATCCTTGACCAGCGCCCGGGCCATGGCCGTGCGCTGTTGCTGGCCGCCGGAGAGTTCCAAAGGATGGCGCTGGAGGAATTTCTCGATGCGCAGCATCTTCGCGGTTTCCAGCACTTTGCTCTGGATCAGCTCGTTGGAAACGCCGGACTGACGCAGCGGCGAGGCGATGTTCTCGAACACCGTCATGGTCGGGTAATTGATGAACTGCTGATAGACCATCGACACGTTGCGCAAACGCACCGGGCGTTGAGTGACGTCGACGCCGTTCATCAGGATGCGACCGCTGTCGGGCTTGTCCAGACCTGCCATCAGGCGCATGAGGCTGGTTTTGCCGGACAGCGTGCGACCGAGCAAAACATTGAACGATCCGGGTTCGAAGTTAAGGCACGCATCGTCGATCCAGGTTTGACCCTCGACGGTACGGCTGACGTGCTCCAGGATTAGTGACATGGCTCGGCCTTTTTATTATTGGAGTCAAGCGACCGGAGCACTACAGCGACATTCGTGCCAGAAACTCCAAGCGGTTGATCTGGCTTGGAAATCCTTCAAATGGAGGAAAAACCGCGTTCGTAGCTGAACAGAAATGAACAACCGCGACTGAACAATTGAACAGTTCAAAGATTGACAATGAACAAATGTGAACAACACTCTACGGATGCTTTTTGCGTGATCCACCGCATTCATCTCGTGATGAACGCGGCCACTGTAGGAGCTGCCGAAGGCTGCGATCTTTTGACTTTTAGCGTCTGTACAAACGCCGAAGATCAAAAGATCGCAGCCTGCGGCAGCTCCTACAGGTATTGTTTTCGGCGTGATATCGCGGCGGCCCAAAGAGGCTCTGTGGCGCGCTGAACGTTTTGCAAAACCCATAAAAACAATAAAAGCTTGCTCAGAGATCGACTGCCATGGCCGCACCTGCCCCGCCGCTCTCCCACGACGCCATCATCCAGGACTCCTGGTCTCGCTGCCGCGCGTTCGGGCTCGATCATCAGAGTGCGCCGGCGTTCGATCAGCTGCCGGCCGATGGCATAGCTCAGTTGCTGGAGAGTCAGCATTCACTGGTGCAAACCACCCATCAGGAAGTCCTGCCGTATTACGAGAACATCCTCAGCAACTCCAATTGCCTGATCATGCTCGCCGACAATCAGGGCCAGGTGCTGACGTCCTGGGGTACCCAGCGTTTCATCGAGCCGAACCTGACCCGCGGCTTCAGCGCCGGCGCCAGCTGGATGGAGCGTTGCAGCGGGACCAATGCGATCGGCACCGCGTTGGCCTGCGAGCAGGCGGTGCACATCGAGCATGATGAACATTTTCTCAAGGCCAACCGCTTCATGACCGGTTCCGCTGCGCCGATTTTCGATGCCGAGCGCAAAGTGATCGCGGTGCTGGATGTGTCCAGCGACAGCTACCTGCCGCCGTCGCACACCCTGGGCATGGTCAAGATGATGAGCCAGACCGTGGAGAACCGGCTGATCCTCAACCTGTTCCATGGCCAACATTTCCAGCTGACCTTCAACACCGGACTGAACAACCTCGACAGCCAATGGGCCGGGTTGCTGATCTTCGATGAGACCGGTCAGGTGCTGTCGGCCAATCGTCGGGCCGACAACCTGTTGGGCATCAGCCTGTCGCGGGTCAGCGTCGAAAGCCTGTTCAAAGTCTCATTGCTGGAACTGCTGAACCAGCCGGACGGCCTGCCGTTTGCCCTGCAAGCCTCGGGGCGCAACCGTTTCCAGTGCCTGTTGAAACGACCGAAACAGACGCCGATTCAGGCGCGACAGTTTTCTGAAATAAAGAGTTCTGAAACAAAGAGTGCTGAACCCACAGCGCCGGCTCCCATAGCGATCAGCCTCAATACCCTGCATTTTGGCGACAGCCGCGTGGAAAAAGCCGTGCGCCAGGCCGAGCGCTTGCTGGAAAAGGACATCCCGCTGTTAATCCACGGGGAAACCGGCGTCGGCAAGGAAGTCTTCGTCAAAGCCCTGCATCAGGCCAGTTCACGCAGCAAACAGCCGTTCATCGCCGTTAACTGTGCAGCGATCCCCGCCGAACTGGTGGAATCCGAACTGTTCGGCTACGAGAAAGGTGCGTTCACCGGCGCCAATCAGAAAGGCAGCATCGGGCTGATCCGCAAGGCCGACAAAGGCACCCTGTTCCTCGATGAAATCGGCGACATGCCGTTGCCGACTCAGGCGCGGCTGCTGCGGGTGTTGCAGGAGCGTTGCGTGCAACCGGTGGGCAGCAGCGAGTTGTTCCCGGTGGACATTCGGATCATTTCAGCGACCAACCGCTCGTTGCGCGAACAGGTTCAGTTGGGGCGGTTTCGTGAGGATTTGTATTACCGCATCGGCGGTTTGACCCTGGAACTACCGCCGCTCAGGGAGCGTAGCGATAAGGAAGCGCTGTTCAAACGGCTGTGGGAACAGCACCGCGAACCGAGCCAATGGGCTGGCTTGAGCCGTGAAGTGATGGAGCTGTTCAGCCGTCATCCGTGGCCGGGGAATTTGCGTCAGGTCAGCAGTGTGATGCAGGTGGCACTGGCCATGGCTGAGGAGCAGCCGGTGAGACCGGAGCATTTGCCGGATGATTTTTTTGTCGATCTGGAGATGGAGCCGGTAGATTCGCCGGAGCCGTTAACCGTCGACCTCAATGATGCCGAGGAATTGAATCGGCAGTTGCAGGCGGCTGGGGGGAATATTTCGCACCTGGCGCGGCGGTTGGGGGTTAGTCGCAATACCCTTTACAAGCGATTGCGCCAGTTGGAAGGTTAAAAGCGAAGATCAAAAGATCGCAGCCTTCGGCAGCTCCTACACAGGTCCGCGTCCAACCGCATCATTGTGGGCGAACGAAATCCCGTAGGAGCTGCCGAAGGCTGCGATCTTTTGATCTTCAACCAAACAAAAACCCGCACAAGGCGGGTTTTGTTTTGTAGCAAACGCAGCAATCAGTCAGCCAAACGCCAGGTCGTCCCGCCCTTGCCGTCTTCCAGCACCACACCCATGGCGGTGAGCTGGTCGCGGATGCGGTCGGATTCGGCCCAGTCCTTGTTGGCACGAGCCGTCAAACGAGCCTGGATCAGTGCATCGACCTCAGCTGCATCGACCCGCCCTTCGGCACCGGCCTGCAGGAAGTCATCGGCTTCGAGTTGCAACACGCCCAACACGCTCGCCAATTCCTTCAAGCGCGCCGCCAAACCAGCCGCCGCATCAAGATCGCTCTCGCGCAGACGGTTGATCTCGCGGACCATCTCGAACAGCACCGCACAGGCTTCCGGAGTACCGAAGTCGTCGTTCATCACCTGAGTGAAACGCTCGACGAACGCTTCGCCACCGGCCGGTGCCACGCTCGGCAGGCCTTTCAACGCATGGTAGAAACGCTCGAGCGCGCCTTTGGCGTCCTTGAGGTTGTCTTCCGAATAGTTGATCGCGCTGCGGTAGTGGCTCGATACCAGCAGGTAACGCACGACTTCGGGGTGGTACTTTTCCAGCACGTCGCGAATGGTGAAGAAGTTGTTCAAGGACTTGGACATCTTCTCGCCATTGATGCGAATCATGCCGCAATGCATCCACGCGTTGGCGTAGGTCTTGCCGGTGGCCGCTTCGCTCTGGGCGATTTCGTTTTCATGGTGCGGGAACTCGAGGTCGCTGCCGCCGCCATGAATGTCGAAGGTTTCACCCAGGCAGCAGGTCGACATCACCGAGCACTCGATGTGCCAACCCGGACGTCCGTCGCCCCACGGCGAAGGCCAGCTCGGCTCGCCCGGCTTGGCGGCTTTCCACAGCACGAAGTCCAGCGGGTCCTGTTTCGACTCGTCGACTTCGATCCGTGCGCCGATGCGCAGGTCTTCGATCTTCTTGCGCGACAGCTTGCCATAGCCCATGAACTTGGCGACGCGGTAGTACACGTCGCCATTGCCCGGTGCGTAGGCGTAGCCCTTGTCGATCAAGGTCTGGATCATCGCGTGCATGCCCGGGATATGGTCGGTGGCACGCGGTTCCATGTCCGGCTTCTTGATATTCAGGCGCGCTTCATCTTCGTGCATCGCCGCGATCATGCGCTCGGTCAAAGCTTCGAACGACTCGCCGTTCTCGTTGGCCCGGTTGATGATCTTGTCGTCGATGTCGGTGATGTTGCGCACGTAGGTCAGGTCGTAGCCGCTGAACCGCAACCAGCGGGTCACCAGGTCGAACGCGACCATGCTGCGGCCATGGCCCAGGTGGCAGTAGTCGTACACGGTCATCCCGCAGACGTACATGCGCACCTTGTTGCCATCCAGCGGCTTGAAAACTTCTTTGCTCTTGGTGAGCGTGTTGTAGATCGTTAGCACTTTATGTTGTTCCTTGAATCACTGGCCCCACGAATCACGCAAGGTCACGGTACGGTTGAACACCGGAGCGCCCGGTTTCGAGTCCTTGATATCCGCGACGAAGTAACCTTCGCGCTCGAACTGGAAACGGTCTTCCGGCTGTGCATTGCCCAGCGAAGGCTCGGCACGACAACCAGTGAGAACTTGCAGCGAGTCAGGGTTGATGTTGTCCAGGAAACTGGCGCTGTCTTCGGCCTTTTCAGGGTTGGCCGAACGGAACAGTCGATCGTACAGACGCACTTCGCACTCGACGCTGGCAGCCGCCGGCACCCAGTGCACCACGCCTTTGACCTTGCGGCCTTCAGGGTTTTTGCCCAGGGTTTCCGGATCGTACGAGCAACGCAGTTCGACGATGTTGCCATCGGCGTCCTTGATCGCTTCGTCGGCACGGATCACGTAGCTGCCACGCAGGCGCACTTCGCCGTTCGGCTCCAGGCGCTTGTAGCCTTTCGGCGGCTCTTCCATGAAGTCTTCACGGTCGATGTAGAGCTCACGGGCGAACGGCAGAACGCGCACGCCCATGTCTTCTTTCGGGTGGCACGCCAATTCGAGGTTTTCGACCTGGCCTTCCGGATAGTTGGTGATCACGACTTTCAGCGGACGCAATACGCACATGGCGCGTGGGGCGCTGTGGTCGAGGTCGTCACGGATGCTGAATTCGAGCATGCCAAAGTCGACCACGCCGTCGGAACGGTTGGTGCCGATCATTTCGCAGAAGTTGCGGATCGATTTCGGCGTGTAGCCACGGCGACGGAAACCCGACAGCGTGGACATGCGCGGATCGTCCCAACCGTGAACGTGCTTTTCATCGACCAGTTGCTTGAGCTTGCGCTTGCTGGTGATGGTGTAGTTCAGGTTCAGGCGGCTGAACTCGTACTGACGCGGTTTCGCCGGTACTGGCAGGTTCTCGAGGAACCATTCGTACAGCGGGCGATGGCTTTCGAACTCCAGGGTGCAGATCGAGTGGGTGATGCCTTCGATGGCATCCGACTGACCGTGGGTGAAGTCGTAGTTCGGGTAGATGCACCACTTGTCGCCGGTCTGGTGGTGATGGGCATGACGGATGCGATACATGATCGGGTCGCGCAGGTTCATGTTCGGCGAGGCCATGTCGATCTTGGCCCGCAGCACGCGTGCGCCGTCCTTGAATTCGCCGGCCTTCATGCGGGCGAACAGGTCGAGGTTTTCTTCAACCGAGCGGTCACGGAACGGGCTGTTCTTGCCCGGTTCGGTCAGGCTGCCACGGTATTCCTTGGCTTGCTCGGGGGTCAGGTCGTCGACGTAGGCCTTGCCGGCCTTGATCAACTCTACCGCCCAGTCGTGCAACTGGTCGAAATACTGCGAGGCATAGCGCACTTCACCGGACCATTCGAAGCCCAGCCATTTGACGTCGCTTTCGATTGCGTCGATGTATTCCTGGTCTTCCTTGGCCGGGTTGGTGTCGTCGAAACGCAGGTGCGTGACGCCGCCGAATTCCTGGGCCAGACCGAAGTTCACACAGATCGACTTGGCGTGACCGATGTGCAGGTAGCCGTTGGGCTCAGGCGGGAAACGGGTGACGATCTGCGTGTGCTTACCCGAGTCCAGGTCCGCCTGGATGATCGGGCGCAGGAAATTGACCGGCACGGCAGGGCCGGTCTTGGAATTCGAGGTAGGGTCGACAGTGGGCTTGCTCATAGGATCCTTGAACGTACAAGTGCGCGGCCAGTTGGCCAAATCAAAGCGGCTGTTATAAATCAAAGGGGCTTATCATAGCCGATGCTGTCAAGTGGCTGACAGAGCAGGCCGGCAATCGGCTGCATTTAATCGGCCAGCAATGAAAAACAGCCTCGAAATTCGCGCCCGGCACGCTAAACTGCGTGCCTTGGCCGACACTGGCCGGACCGGTTGAGGGCTGTAGAGCCCCGAAACCCACGAATTCCTAGAATGAGTACCCATCATGACCCAAGTCAAACTGTCTACCAACTTCGGCGACATCGTCCTGGAACTGAACGCTGAGAAAGCCCCGATCACCGTGGCCAACTTCATCGAATACGTCAAAGCCGGTCACTACGAAAACACCGTTTTCCACCGTGTCATCGGCAACTTCATGATCCAGGGCGGCGGTTTCGAGCCAGGCATGAAAGAAAAGAAAGACAAGCGCCCAAGCATCCAGAACGAAGCCGACAACGGCCTGCCGAACGTGAAGTACAGCGTGGCCATGGCCCGCACCATGGAGCCGCATTCGGCTTCCGCCCAGTTCTTCATCAACGTGGCTGACAACAGCTTCCTGAACCACAGCGCCAAGACCGTTCAGGGCTGGGGCTACGCCGTATTCGCCAAAGTAGTCGAAGGCACCGACGTGGTCGACAAGATCAAAGGCGTGGCCACCACCTCCAAGGCCGGTCACCAGGACGTACCTGCAGACGACGTGATTATCGAGAAAGCCGAGATCATTGAGTGATACTGCTGATTTCAGACTTGCATCTGGAAGAGGAGCGCCCGGACATTACCCGGGCGTTTCTGGATTTGCTCGCTAGACGTGCCCGCTCAGCGAGTGCGTTGTACATTCTGGGCGACTTTTTCGAGGCGTGGATTGGCGACGATGCCATGACGCCGTTCCAGCGTTCCATCTGCCAGGCCCTGCGCGACCTCAGCGACAGCGGCACGGCGATTTTTCTGATGCACGGCAATCGCGACTTCATGCTTGGCCAGGCCTTCTGCAAACAGGCCGGCTGCACATTGTTGAAAGACCCGAGTGTCGTGCAGTTCTATGGCGAGCCCGTGCTATTGATGCACGGTGACAGCCTCTGCACCCGCGACGAGGCTTATATGAAGCTGCGTCGCTATCTGCGCAACCCGATCACCCGGTTCATCCTGCGAAATCTGCCCTTGCGCACTCGCCATAAACTGGCGCGCAAGCTGCGCAGCGAAAGCCGCGCGCAAACGCGGATGAAGGCCAATGACATTGTCGATGTCACGCCGGAAGAAGTGCCGCGGGTCATGCAGCAATATGGCGTGAAAACCTTGATCCACGGGCACACCCACCGCCCGGCCATCCACAAGTTGCAGATTGGCGAGCAGGCGGCCAAACGCATTGTGTTGGGGGATTGGGACCGTCAGGGCTGGGCGTTGCAGGTGGATGAGCAAGGGTTTGCGTTGGCGCCGTTTGATTTCGTTACGCCATAAAAACCAAAGATCAAAAGATCGCAGCCTCGTTTCGCTCGACAACTCCTACAGGTAACGCGGTCAATGTAGGAGCTGTGTAGGAGCTGTCGAGTGAAACGAGGCTGCGATCTTTTAACCAGGCGCCGCTAAAATCAATGCCCAGCCGAGGCCGGCCCCGCCTTCGCCGCAAACGGCGGTTTCGCCAGCCACACCAACAGAATCAACCCCATGAACGCCCACCCCAGCAACGTGAAGTAATCCACGGTGGAGAGCATGTACGCCTGGCTGGTCAGCACATGATCCAGTTGCGCGTAAGCCGGGTTACCCGCCCCGCCGAGCGTGTTCAACGCCTCCCGGGTCGCCGGCTCATACGTGGTAATGCTTTCACTCAAATATGCATGGTGTTGATCGGCGCGGCGAATCCAGATCCAGGTGGTCAACGATGCCGCAAAACTACCGCCCAGGGTCCGCAGGAAGGTCGCAAGGCCTGCGCCGTCGGCAATCTGGCTCGGTGGCAAGTCCGACATCAAAATGCTCAGGGTCGGCATGAAGAACAGCGCCACCCCGATGCCCATGAACAACTGCACCAAAGCGATGTGCTGGAAGTCCACTTCGTTGGTAAACCCGGCGCGCATGAAACAACTCAAACCGATGCAGAGGAACGCGCCACCGGCCAGCAGTCGCAGGTCGAACTTATGCGCATACTTACCGACAAACGGCGACAACAGCACCGGCAAAATACCGATCGGCGCCACCGCCAGACCCGCCCAAGTCGCGGTATAGCCCATCTGGGTTTGCAGCCATTGCGGCAGGATCAGGTTGATACCGAAGAACCCGGCATAACCGCCCACCAGCACGATGGTGCCGATACGGAAGTTGCGGTAAGCGAACAGCCGCAGGTTGACCACCGGGTGTTTGTCGGTCATTTCCCAGATCACGAACACCGCCAGCGCAATCACTGAAATAGCCGCGCCGACGATGATGAAGTTCGATTCGAACCAGTCCAGATCATTGCCCTTGTCGAGGATCACCTGCAACGCGCCGACACCGATGATCAAGGTGATCAAACCGACGTAATCCATTGGCTGGTAACTGGTCACCACCGGCCGCGCCTTGAGCTGCGAGCGCACGACCATCACCGCGAAAACCCCGATCGGTACGTTGATAAAGAAAATCCACGGCCAGCTGTAACTGTCGGTGATCCAGCCGCCGAGGATCGGCCCTGCAATCGGCGCCACCACCGTAACCATCGCCAGCAACGCCAGGGCCATGCCTCGCCTGGCGGGCGGATAGACTGCAATCAGTAACGTCTGGGTCATCGGGTACAAGGGACCTGCTACCAGGCCTTGAAGCACCCGAAAGCCGATCAGCTCTGGCATCGAGGTCGAGATGCCACAGAGAAACGAGGCCAGCACGAACAGCATTGTCGCCCAGAGAAACAGCTTCACCTCACCAAAACGCCGGCTGAGCCAACCGGTCAGCGGCAGCGCAATGGCGTTGCTCACGGCAAACGAGGTGATGACCCAGGTGCCCTGCTCCGAACTCACGCCCAGGTTACCGGAAATCGTCGGCAAGGCCACGTTGGCGATGGTGGTGTCGAGCACCTGCATGAAGGTCGCCAGCGACAGGCCGATGGTACTGAGCAGCAGGCTGGGCGGCGTGAAAGACGCGTTATTGCTCATCGCGAATCCTTTGAAACCTGATTGGCACGGCGCCTGTTACTGACGCAGCTGACCTTATGGGAGCGAGCTTTTGTGGCGAGGGAGCTTGCTCCCGCTCGGCTGCGAAGCAGTCGCAGAGCTTTTGGGGTCGCTTCGCGACCCAGCGGGAGCAAGCTCCCTCGCCACAAAGGCTCACTCCCACAGGGTCGGTGTGATGACCAATCAGCGCTGTGCGGTTTTACTGACCGCGGCGCTGTTGTCGTGAATCAATTGGGTGATCATCGCGTCGGCCTCGGCCAACTGACGGTCGTAGATGCCGGTGCTGAACGAAGCCTTTTGCGGCGACTGTTGGGCCAGCACCGGACCACTCTGGTCACGCAGGTTCACATCGACCTGAGTCGACAGGCCAACCCGCAATGGGTGCCTGGCCAGCTCTTCGGCATTGATGTGAATCCGCACCGGCACCCGCTGCACGATCTTGATCCAGTTACCGGTGGCGTTCTGTGCCGGTAGCAAGGCAAACGCGCTGCCGGTCCCGGCGCCGAGGCTGTCGATGGTGCCGCTGTATTTGACGTCGCTGCCGTAGAGGTCGGCCTCGATGTCCACCGGCTGACCGATGCGCATGTCACGCAGTTGGGTTTCCTTGAAGTTGGCGTCGATCCACAGCTGATCCAACGGGATCACCGCCATCAGCGCGGTGCCCGGCTGGACCCGCTGCCCCAGTTGCACGCTGCGTTTGGCAACGTAACCGGTGACCGGCGCGATCAAGGTGCTGCGGGCATGGGTCAGGTACGCCTGACGCAATTGCGCGGCGGCGGACATCACGTCCGGGTGCGACGACACCACGGTGTCATCCACCAGCGCGCTGGTGGTCATGAGCTGTTGTTTGGCGTTGGCCAGGGCGTTTTGCGCCGAGGTCAGGTCATCGCGGGCGTGGGACAGTTCTTCCTGGGAAATCGCCCCGCCAGCGGCGAGGTTTTTCCGGCGATTGAAGTTGTCCTGGGCCTTTTGCACTTCGGCCTGTTGCGCATTGACCTGGGCTTTCATGCCGTCGACATTGCTGTACAAACCGCGCACCTGGCGCACGGTGCGAGCCAGATTGGCCTGGGCACTTTGCAGACCGACTTCCGCGTCGTTCGGGTCGAAGTTGACCAGCACCTGGCCTTCGTGAACCAGGTCGCCATCATCGGCGCCGATGCTGACCACGGTGCCAGTGACCAGCGGGGTGATTTCCACCACGTTGCCGTTCACATAGGCGTCGTCGGTGCTTTCATTCCAGCGACCGTAAAATTCTTGATAACCCCAGACGCCGAGCCCGGCGAGAACCACCACGATGGTCAGGGCAAACAGCATCACTTTGCGTTTGCGTAGATTGCTCGTGTCTTGAGCGTTGTCAGGGGCTTGGGATATATCAACAGTGGCCATGACGGGTACCTTGAATTAGTTGTGCTGCGTGGCTGGGGTTGCGTTGGCTGCGGTCAGGGTTTTGCCCTGGAAGCCGCCGCCCAGCGCTTGCATCAGTTGAATCGACAGGTCGATCTGCTCGGCATTCAGGTTGGCCAGTTGACGCTGGGCCTGGAGCAATTGCTGCTCGATGCTGAGCACATCCAGGTAATTACCGATACCGGAACCGTAGCGCTGGACCACGGTGTTGTAAGAATCCTGGGCAATGTCGGTGGCATGTTGCTGGGCGCCGATTTGCCGGCCGATATCGCGCAACTGGTTGATGGTGTCGCTGACATCGCCCAGGGCTTTCACCAGACTTTTGTTGTACTGCGCCACCGCGAGGTCGTAATCGGCGTCGCGGGAATCGAGATCGGCCCGCAAACGGCCACCGTCGAAAATCGGCACCGAGATCGTCGGCGCGACGTTGAAGAAACGACTCGCCGAACCGAACATCGCATCGCCCAGCAACGACTCCACACCCGCCGCCGCACTCAGGTTGAGGTTGGGGTAAAACCGGGTCTTGCCCGCCGCGATGTTTTTGCTCGCGGCTTCAACCCGCCAGCGCGCCGCCACCAGGTCCGGGCGACGACCGAGCAACTCCGCCGGCAGCACCGACGGCAACGCCACGGCGCTGGTCTGAAGCACTTTCGGGCGGGCGATTTCATTGCCGCGGTCCGGGCCTTTACCCAACAGCACCGCCAAGGCGATTTTCGCGCTTTGCAGGCGTTTCTCGGCGTCGATCAAGCTGGCTTCGGCGCTGGCTTCCAGGCTTTCGGTCTGCTGGAACTGGTACTGGCTGTCGATCCCCGAGCTCAGGCGACGCTGGCTGAGGTCGAGCATTTGTTGGGTGCGCTTGAGGTCTTCGCTGGCCAGGTCATGGATGATGTGCGCCTGCCCCAGATCGCTGTAGGCGCGGGCGACATCGGCGGACAAGGTCAGCTGCGCGGCCTGCTGATCGACTTCGGCGGCACGGGCCTGGCCCAATGCGGCTTCCCAGGCATCGCGCTGGCCGCCCCAAAGGTCGAAGTTGTAATTGAAACTCGCACCGAGATTACGCACGGTGGAATAGGTGCCGCCCTGCCCGCTCGGGTCCTGATCGCGGGCCAGACGCGAACGGCTGACACCGGCGCTGGCATCCAGGATCGGCATCCGCGCAGCGTCGGCGGCATACGCGGCAGCACTGGCCTGATGGGCCCGGGCGTCGGCGATTTGCATGTCGGGGCTGTCGTGCAGGGCTTCGCGGATCAGGCCGTCGAGCTGCGGATCGCCGAGGCTTTTCCACCAGTCGCTTTTCGGCCACGCCGCGGGCGACAGAGTTACACCGTTGAGGGATTGCGCGGCTTTGAGATTTTTCGCATCGAGGCTGACGCTTTCGGTGGTCAGGCCGCTGTAACTGGCGCAACCGGCGAGGCTCATGGCCAACAGCACCAGGCTCAGGCCGCTACGCAGGCTTTTACTGTTCATGGCCACCTACCCGCAGCAGAGTGATCGAGTCACCCGCGGCTACCAGAATTTTCTTCAGGATCTGTTCCAGGGTTTTCAATTCTTGCGGGGTGATGGCGCCGGCCAGTTCATTCATGGCGTCGGCACCGATCTGCGGCAGCTGGTCGGTCAGCTGCTGGCCCTGTTCAGTCAGCACCAGTTGAACCTGACGCCGGTCCGCCTCGCTGCGTTGGCGGGCGAGGAAACCTTTCTGTTCCAGACGATCGAGCATGCGGGTCATCGAACCGCTGTCCAGCGACAAGTGACGGCACAGCTCGGCCGGGGTATCGACGCCGAACTGGGCCATGATAATCAGCACTTTGAACTGCGCGGCGGTAATGCCGTGGGGCTCCATGTGCGTGTCGATGATCCGGTCCTTGAGCAGCGCGGCGCGCCCGAGCAAGAGGCCGAGATGGCAATGCTGGAAATTTTCTGGGGTGAAATGCTTCATCTGACCACCGATTAGCTGCCTAGGCAGTGAATGTATGTCGAGATGTTACTGCCTAGGCAGATAATGTCAACGCAATAGTTAGGGAGCTTTGTATTTAGTTGATAAGTGGCGACGGGATTTGTAGTGACCACACTGCCGCCTTCGCGAGCAAGCCCGCTCCCACATTTGATCGCATGCTTATGTAGCGACTCGGTCGAATGTGGGAGCGGGCTTGCTCGCGAAGGCAGCGACTCGGTTATGAAGTGGGCGGGTCTAGAAATCCCGCTTGTAGAAGATGTCCAGCGAACTGGCCACGCCGCTGGCGGCTTCGAGGTAGACCTTTTTGCTCAGTTTGTAGCGCAAGGCAATGGTGTTGGCCGGTTCGAATACGCCTACGCCATAACGCAGGCTGAGTTTTTCCGAGATGTTGCCGCTGGCCACTACGGCGGTGCTGGTGCCGCTGCCTTGGGTGTCGAGTTGGAAGTCCTGAATGCCCAGGTCCTTGGCCAAGCCGCTGGTCACCCCGGAACTGCCCATCAAGCCCAACCCGAGGGCGGCCTGGGCGAGCATGTTGTTGTCTTCACCGGTGGTGCTCAGCGGACGCCCCAGCACCAGATAGGACAATGCCTGCTCCTGACTCATCGTCGGTTCGGAAAAGATCTGTGTGGTCGGCTGCTCGGCGCTGCCACTCAGGCGAATGCCGGCAATGACATCGTCGGTCTGGCGAATTGCTTCGATATCCAGATACGGCTGATCGATGGGACCTGCAAACAACAGACGCGCCCGGCGCACCGTCAGTCGCTGACCGTAGGCGCGGTAACGCCCGTCGTTGAGCCACAGCTCACCACGGGTGTCCATGTTGTCGCCGATGTGCACCTGACCTTGCAGGTTGGCGGTCAGGCCGAACCCGGCAAAGCTGAGTTTGTCCTGCCCCACCACCACATCGATGTCCATCGCCATGGCCATCGGCGGTTTACCCTCTTCAGTCTGCTGACCGACGATCACCGTGTCATCGGAGACCTTGACGGTCGACGGCGGCAGTTCGCGCACGGTGATTTCACCCTTGGGCACCAGCACTTTGCCGACGACTGCCAGTCTGTCGTCCTTCATGGAGATCTTCAGGTCCGGCGCGACTTCCAGCGCGGCGTAGGGCTCGACGGTGACCGGCAACTGCGAGCCCTTGAGTGCCAGATCCACCACCAGCGCCTGACCCCAGGCGATGTTGCCATTGAGGCTGCCCTGCCCGCTCTTGCCGCTTTTCCAGCCGCCGTTCAGTTGCACGGTTTCGCCGGCAATCACAGCTTGAAGATGCAAGGCTTCGAGCGCCATCGGCAACTCAGGCCCGGAGATCTCACCGTCGCGCAGCTCAAGGTTGCCATTGACCAGCGGCGCCAGCAGTCCGCCGGACAATGTGCCGCTGCCGCTCAAATGCCCGGTGAGTTTCTCGACCATCGGCACAAACGGCCGCGCCACCGACAAGTCCAGACCACTGAGGCGGAATGAACCGGTCAGCGGTTTGTTCTTCGGTAGCGGATTGATTTGCGCCTGAACCATCAGTTCACCGAGCTTGCCGCCGACAAAGTTGAGGTCGGTGTCGATGCGTTTTGGCGTGAGTTTGCTGGTGAGTTTCAGGGTCTGGTACGGGAAGTCCAGCCATTGCTCCTTCTCGCGCATACGCAAGGTGCCGCCGCTGGCGTCGATGCTGATCTGGCCGTTCGGACCGCTGGCCGGCAAGTCCAGTTGCAGGTCGGCGTTGAGCTTGCCCTTCCAGGCAAAATCCTTCGGCAACCACTGTGCGAGGCTGTCGATGGGGAACTGCTTGAGGTGGTAACGCAGTTTTGGCTCGGGCATCAAGCGCTGGTCTTCGCCGCACAGGCTAGCCGGGCCGGACATCCAGCAATGGGCGCCGAAGTTGATCTTGCCGTCCGCCAGTCGCTCAAGCTTCGCCGGGTTTTGCAGTTTCCAGTCCTGACCGCCGGCCTGGATATCGCCACTGGCCAGACGTCCACGCCAATTGCCCTTGTCCAGCGCGCCGTCGAGACCGAGCGCCAGTTTCAGCTTTGGTCCTTGCAGGTCGAGGGCCAGTTTCTGGTTTTTGATGTCACCCTGACCGCTGGCGGTCAATGTGCCCAGTGACGTGTCGCCGGTCTGAATGCCGCTGCCCTTGAGGTCGATTTTCGCCCGCTGGGCGCTGTCGAGGGTGGCGTCCAGATTGAGGCTTTGCAGGCGATTGTCTTGGAAGGCCAGTTGCGTACCTTGCAGACCGAGCTTGCCTTGTGGCGCCTTGAGTGTGCCGGCGACATCGACCCGGCCATTGAGCTGACCGCGCAGCTGCGGCCAGAGCTGGGCCAGGCGCGGCATTTTAATGTCGATCTGCCCGGCAAGTTTCTGTTGCAGGCTGCCTTTGCCGTTGATGCTGTTGTCTCCGAGGCGAATCTGCAAGGTATTGAGGTTCCACTGCTCGCCGGCGCCATCAGCCTTGGCTTGCAACACCGCCGGTTGCCCGCGCAGCTTGCCTTTCAGGTCCAGGTCGGCGGTCAGGCTGAGCGTTTCGTTCTTCATCTCACCTTTGCTACGCAATGGCCCAGCCAAGGTGCCTGGCAACTCCGCGAGCCAGTACGCCGGGTTGATTGCCGAGAGGTCCAGCGCCGTATCCCAGGCGATACCGTCGGCAAACTGCAGATTCAAGTGCCCTTCGGCCTTGCCCTGCCCGGCTTCAAGCTTGAATTGCGGCAGATGGATTTGGGTTAGGTTGCCGCTGAACGGGCTGTTCAGACTGAACGCCCCCGCCGGGCCATCCAGTGCGGCTTTGAAGTTACCGATGTAGTTGCCGTCGGTATAAGAGACCTCACCGTTGAAGCTGCGCAGCGCCACTTGCGGCTCGTCGATCAGCGGATAGAGACGGCGCCACGGGAAATCCAGCCAGTCGATTTTCGCTTCAGCACTCAGGCCTTTGCTCCAGTCCACTTGCCCGTTGAGCTTGAGGCTTTGTTTGTCGTTGGCCGTCAAATCAAGACCGGCGATCTGCGCGCCCTTGGCGTCGACCTTGCCTTGCAGCAACAGCGCAACCGGGCCTTGCTCTGCGGGTAACGTGGCTTTGCCGAGCAATTGGTAACCGTTTTTCAGGTCGCCGTCGCCGGTGAGCTCCAGTTGATTGAGTTGCAAGGTATCCGGCAGATCGGCGCCAGGTTTGAAGCCGTCGGCGGAGATGCGCACTTTGGCCGGGAGGTTTTCCACCAGCGGTTGCAACTCGCCGGTGAGTTGCCCGTTCAGGTAGCCGCTGCTGTCGGCTTTCAGGTTCAGGGTTTTCAGCAGATCGCCATCGACCTTCAAGGCCAGTGCCCATGGTTCGGTACCCGGCGCCGGCAAGGTCAGTTTGCCTTCAGCGGTCAGCGGCCAGTTACCGCTCGGTTGCAACAGGCCGGACAGGTTCAGGCTCAGCTCATCACGCTGCAAGTGCACCGAGTCGATCTGCAAACCCTTCTCGGTCCAGTGCGCTGCCAGTTGCAGGCCCTTGAGCTCTTCACTGCCGTTGAACAGCAGGCGGCCGATTTTGACGTCGCCCAATTCGATGGCCAGCGGCAATTTCAAGTCCGGCAGACTGATCGGCCCGCTGCTTTCCTCTTCCACGCCCGGCGGGAATTGCAGGCTGACCTGCTCCGCCTGCAATTGCTCGATGCACAACGTCATGCGCATCAGGCACAGCGGCGACCAGGCGAAAATCGCTTTGTTCAGCTCAACCCGGCTGTTGTCCTGCTGCCACACCAGATGATCGGCGCTCCACTGCCCACCCAAACGGCCCTGGAAATTCTCCACGGTCAAACCCGGCACAAACCCGAGCGCCCAGCGACTGCCCGTCGGAGTGCCTAGCACGCTGACCAGTGTCAGCACGATCAGCATCAACAGCGCCGGAATCGCCAGCAGCGTTATTTTCAAACCACGCTTCACAGCTCAGGCCCCATGGAAAAGTGCAATCGAATGCCGCCGTCGTCGTCCATCGCGTGGGCCAGGTCGAGGCGAATCGGCCCCACCGGTGAGACCCAGCGCACACCAATACCGACCCCGGTCTTGAGGTTCGGCAGTTCAAGTGTGTTGAAGGAGTTGCCCTGGTCGATGAAGGTCGCGACCCGCCATTTTTCGGCGATGGAGTATTGATACTCGACGCTGCCGGCCACCATGTAGCGGCCACCGATACGGTCGCCATCGGAGTTTTCCGGAGACAGGCTCTGGTAGTCGTAACCGCGCACGCTCTGATCGCCACCGGCGAAGAAGCGCAAGGACGGCGGCACCGATTTGTAGCCGTTGGTGGCGCTGCCGCCGACCTGCACCCGACCGAGCAAACGGTGTTTGTCGAAGACCGTGGTCAGGCCTTTGACCAGCGCCGTACCGTAGACCAGGTTGGTGTCCGAACCCAACCCTTCCTTGGCGACCTTGGTTTCGAATTGCAGGCGATAACCGTTGTGCGGGTCGATGCGGTTGTCGCTTTTGAGGTACGAATAGCTCACGCCGGGCATCAGCAAGGTGCTGAGCCCCGAGTCGTCGCCCAGTTTGTATTCCTCGCGCTGCCATTTGAGCGACACCACCCGCTGCCAGCCGCTGGGCAACTTGCTGTGCCATTCGGGGCCGAGGGTCAGCAGCTTGCTGAGGGTGTCGGTGCCAGCGATTTCTTCATATTGATAACCACCGGCAAAGCGCAGTTTGTCGGTCAATGGCGGGTCCAGAGGAACGTCATAAAACAGCCCGACGTTCTGCCGTGGCGCCGAAATCTCCGCCTCCCAGCCGTAACTGTGCCCTTGAGGATTGACCCAATGCCGAGTCCAGTTGGCTTTGGCCCGTGGACCGACGTCCGTGGAAAAGCCCAGACCGAGGCCCATGGTCCGTGGCTTGCGGGTTTCCAGTTTGACTGCCACCGGGATCACGTCGTCCTTGGACGCGGTCGGCGCCGCGTCCACGCGAACGCCCTCGAAATAGCCGCTCGATTGCAGCGCCTGATTGAGTTCGGCGATCAGTTCAGAGTCATAGGGCGCACCGGCCTTGAACGGCACCATGCGTTGCAGCAGGTCTTCGTCGAACGGCGTGTCGCCTTCAAAACTGACCTTGCCCAGCGCATAGCGCGGGCCGCTGTCGTAGATCAATTCGATGTCGGCGACACCAGCCTGCGGGTCCACCAACAGTTTCTGGCGGGTGAAGCGCCCACTGAAATAGCCGTAGCGCGAGGCCTGGTTCTGGATCAGCCGCTTGGCGTCTTCGTAACGGCCATGGTTAAGCACCGCGCCGGGTTTGAGCAGGTCGCTTTTCGGTACACGAAAGGATTTGAACGAGGCCGCCGGACCATCGATGCGCACCGTGACGTTGCGCAAATGGATCGGCTCGCCAGGGTCGATATTCAACACCAGGCGCGGCGTCTTGCCGCCCTTCACGTCGCTGTCGATTTGCGGCTGGTAATAACCCAAGGCCTGGGCGGCCTTGCGCGCCTGTTCTTCGGCGCCACGACTGAAGCGCAGCAAGGCTTCTTCATCGCGATCGCCAAGGCTACCGATATAGCCTTCTATATTGGCTTTCAGTTCATCGTTGGACGGTTTGATCCGCACATCCAATTCACTTTGCGCCAGCGCCGCGCAGCTGGAGATCAGCATCAGCACGCCACTGGTAAATCTTCGTGGAAACTTCATAGGCGCGGATGCTATCACGAGCTTGGGAGCGTGATAGAGCCTGGCGTGCGCTGAAAGTTCTACCTTTATCCCGTTGCTGTTTGTAACACCTGCGGGTTGGCGTGGAAAAATACGTGTTCACGAATCGGTCCTACGGCCACTTCACCGATTTCCTCGTAGCCCTGACGCTTATAGAACTCCAGATAACGAGGATTCCCGGTGTCGAGGATCACGCCTTGGGAGTGTTCATCGACCGCGCACCAGTTGTGGACCGCTTGTAGCAATTGTTCGCCGAAGTGCTTGCCCTGGAATTGCGGATGAACCCCCAGTAATGGCAGGACATGCACCGAGTCGGACGGCACGCACGCCATCACGGCGGCGTGGTAATCGAGGTAGCGTCGGGTACAGCGAAACCCGGTGCTGAGCACCATCCGCAGGCGCCAGGCCCAGCTTTCGGTAATGCCCAGGCGGCGTTGTGGTGGTGCGATCAGGGCGATGCCGATCAAGCGGTCATTCACTAGCAGGCCGATGGCTGGCAACTCCTGAAGAAAGTGTTGCTTGACCAGTTCGCGCACCGTGGCCCGTACTCGCTGTTCATAACCGGGGCGTTCGGCTTCGAACAGGTAGCCGAACGTCGGCTCGTGCCGGTACGCCTGATACAACAAGGAGCGTGCTTCGCGGGAATAGCCACTGTCGAGCATGTGAATATCGGCGATGACGGTTGAGGTTTCGGGCATAACGGTAGTTCTCCCCTGGGCGCGGCTCAGAAGGCCGCGTTCTTATTGGTACGAGCCTTTGGGTGGCTTCACAGTTCCCCACACAGGTATAGACCAAGCCAGGATCTTCATCGACTGGGCTGACGCCTTCGCTGGCAAGCCACGTCCCACAGTTTCAGTGGCGTTCACAGATTTTGTGTACGGCACGGATACTGTGGGAGCGGGCTTGCCCGCGAAGAGGCCCGATCTGCCAACACATCTCTGACAGAACACAACGAATCGCCTCACCCCAAGGCTGGCCCCATTCCTACATGTCAGCTAGCATCGCACTTTTGCCAGGACTGCCGACCATGAAGATCGTCTCCTTCAACATCAACGGGCTGCGCGCTCGCCCGCATCAGCTGGCGGCGCTGATTGAAAAGCATAATCCGGACGTGATCGGGTTGCAGGAAACCAAGGTCCACGATGATCAGTTCCCCCTGGCCGAGGTTCAGGCACTGGGTTATCACGTGCATTTCCATGGACAAAAAGGCCATTACGGCGTGGCCCTGCTCTCGCGCCAGGAACCGATTGCGTTGTACAAGGGTTTCACCACTGACGAAGAAGACGCTCAGCGACGCTTCATCTGGGGCACTTTCGCCGATGCCAATGGCCTGCCGGTGACCATCATGAACGGCTATTTCCCACAGGGCGAAAGCCGCGACCACCCCACCAAATTCCCGGCCAAGGAACGTTTCTACAGCGATTTGCAGCAGTTGCTGGAAAGCCAGTTCAGTAACGACCAGCCGATTGTGGTGATGGGCGATGTGAACATTTCCCCGGAAGACTGCGACATCGGCATCGGCCCGGACAACATGAAGCGCTGGCTGAAAACCGGCAAATGCAGCTTCCTGCCGGAAGAACGCGAATGGATGGCTCGCCTGAAGAATTGGGGCCTGGTCGACAGTTTCCGTCACTTGCACCCAGACGTTGCCGACCGTTTCAGTTGGTTCGACTACCGCAGCCGCGGGTTTGAAGATGAGCCCAAGCGCGGGCTGCGGATTGACTTGATCATGGCGTCCCATGGGTTATTGCCGCGAGTGAAGGATGCCGGCGTGGATTACGATTTGCGCGCAATGGAAAAGCCCTCCGATCACGCACCGATCTGGCTTGAGTTGAGCTGATCCTACAAAATCTACACAAAGCTAATGTGGGAGCGGGCTTGCTCGCGAAGGCGGTCAATCATTCAACATTGATGTCGACTGACCCAGCGCCTTCGCGAGCAAGCCCGCTCCCACATTTGTTAATTGTCATCGTTCAGCAACCTTACTGACTTATTCTCCCGGCACTTTCTTTGGCTTCATTAGGTACCGGCATGACGCTGCGCGTGTTGTTCCTGTTGCTGCTCGGCGCTGTGCTGCCGGCGTCGGCGTCGGCCGGCGACTTGCCGACGTCCGAACGTGGGCCGGTGTTGCGCATCCAGGGCTCCAACACCATTGGCGCAGCATTGGGCCCGGCGCTGGTCGAGGGCCTGATGCGTGAACAGGGCTTGCTCAAGGTTCATCGCGAAACCCCGGACAAGGCCAACGAACAACGCATCGTAGGCGAAACCGTTCAGGGACGCCGAGTCGAGGTGGAGGTCGCGGCCCATGGTTCCAGCACCGGGTTCAAAGCCCTGAAAAACGCCTGGGCCGATCTCGCGGCCTCGTCGCGCCCGATCAAGGACAGCGAACGGGTGGATCTCGAACCGCTAGGCGATCTGAAAAGCCCGGTTGCCGAACAAGTCATCGCCATCGATGGGCTGGCAATCATCCTTCATCCGCACAATCCGCTGAAGCAACTCAACACCGTGCAACTGGCGCGTATTTTCAGCGGCGAAGCGAAAACCTGGGAAGCACTCGGCGGCAGCGGTGGGACGATTCATCTCTATGCGCGGGATGATCAATCGGGCACCTACGACACGTTCAAGGAACTGGTCCTCAGCCCGCGTGGGAAAACCCTGAGCAGCAACGCGAAACGCTTCGAATCCAGCGAGCAATTGTCGGATGCCGTCAGTCTGGACCCGCAAGGCATCGGTTTCATCGGTTTGCCTTATGTGCGCCAGGCCAAAGCTGTAGCGATTGTCGATGGCGACTCCCAAGCCATGCTGCCGGTCAATAGCCTGATCGCGACGGAAGATTACCCGCTGTCCCGTCGGCTGTTCTTTTACCTGCCACCGAATGGGAAAAGTCCCTGGGCCAAGGCCTTGGTGAAGTTCGCGCAAAGCAGCAAAGGCCAGGCGATCGTCGCGGCCAATGGCTTTATCGCACAGACTGTTCAGGCCATGGCGGTCACGCCGAATGCGTTGATGCCCGAGGGTTATCAGGCACTCAGCCGTCATGCCCAGCGGCTGACGGTGAACTTTCGTTTCGAAGAAGGCAGCGCAACGCTGGACAACAAGGCCCGACAGGACCTGTCGCGGGTGCTCGACTATATAAAGCAGCACGACAAAACCAATCGGCAGGTGACGCTGGTAGGGTTTGGCGACGCCAAGAGCGACCCGGCGCGGGCTGACCTGCTGTCGAAACTGCGGGCCATGGCGGTGCGGCGAGAATTGGTGAAAAGCGGCGTGGTGTTTCGCGAGATTCGCGGGTTCGGCGCCGAAATGCCGGTGGCGACCAACAGCGGGGATGAAGGGCGGATCAAGAATCGGCGGGTTGAGGTTTGGGTGTATTGAATCAGACACCCTCGCGGTGAAAGGTCCGACGCATTCGCGAGCAAGCCCGCTCCCACAGGTGACCGAGTTCTCTCAGGGGAGTGCGGTCAAATGTGGGAGCGGGCTTGCTCGCGAATGGCAGGCGCCGCGGATTTACTGACCGCTACGCATCATTTCTTTAGGCACATACTTGCCGATCTCGAACTTGCCGATCGCCGCGCGGTGCACTTCGTCCGGGCCGTCGGCCAGGCGCAGGGTGCGTTGCATGGCATACATGTAGGCCAGCGGGAAATCGTTGGAAACCCCTGCCCCGCCATGGATCTGGATCGCCCGATCGATCACCCGCAATGCCACGTTCGGTGCGACGACTTTGATCTGCGCGATTTCGCTCTTCGCCACCTTGTTGCCAACGGTGTCCATCATGTATGCCGCTTTCAACGTCAGCAGGCGCGCCATGTCGATCTCCATCCGCGAGTCGGCGATTTTGTCGATGTTACCGCCCAGACGCGCCAGGGGTTTGCCGAACGCTGCGCGGTTGACCGCACGTTTGCACATCAGCTCCAACGCTCGCTCGGCCATGCCGATCGAACGCATACAGTGGTGAATCCGGCCCGGGCCGAGGCGACCCTGAGCAATTTCGAAGCCGCGGCCTTCACCCAACAGGACGTTTTCGTACGGCACCCGGACGTTTTCGAACAGCACTTCGGCGTGACCGTGAGGCGCGTCGTCGTAACCGAACACCGGCAGCGGACGCACAATCTTCACGCCTGGGGTATCCACCGGCACCAGAATCATCGAGTGCTGCGCGTGGCGCGGCGCATCCGGATTGCTCAGGCCCATGAAGATCAGGATCTTGCAGCGTGGATCGCAGGCGCCAGAGGTCCACCATTTCTTGCCGTTGATCACCCATTCGTCGCCATCACGCACAGCGCGGGCGGCCATGTTGGTGGCATCAGACGAGGCCACGTCCGGCTCGGTCATGGCGAACGCCGAGCGAATCTCGCCGCGCAACAGCGGTTCGAGCCAGCGTTGCTTCTGTTCTTCATTGGCGTAACGCACCAGCACTTCCATGTTGCCGGTGTCCGGCGCAGAGCAGTTGAACGGCTCAGGGCCCAGCAGCGAGCGGCCCATGATTTCCGCCAATGGCGCGTATTCGAGGTTGGTCAGGCCGGCGCCGAGTTCGGATTCAGGCAGAAACAGATTCCACAGGCCTTCCGCTTTGGCCTTGAGTTTGAGTTCTTCCATGATCGCTGTCGGCTGCCAGCGATCGCCCTCGGCGACCTGGCGTTCGAACACCGCTTCAGCGGGATAAACGTAGGTGTCCATGAACGCGGTCACGCGCTCACGCAGTTCTTGCACTTTGGGCGAATAAGCGAAATCCATGGGCAGCTACCTTCTAAAGGGAGGTTGTTCAGGTCATGCAATCGATGCTAGAACAGCGTTGATAATTTACCTAGCCTATTCTCGGCGTGTATTAACATTCATCACCGATATATGATCGACTGATCGAGCCACCTTCCTAAAACAAGAGCAGAGAGCGCAGCGCAATGAATCTGAGCAAGGTCGACCTCAACCTTTTCATCGTCTTCGACGCGATCTACACCGAAGCCAACCTGACGCGCGCCGGGCAGATTGTCGGCATTACTCAACCGGCAGTCTCGAACGCTCTGGCCCGCCTGCGCGAGACCTTCAACGATCCGCTTTTCGTGCGCACCGCCCAAGGCATGGTGCCCACGCCGATGGCACAGAACATCATCGGCCCCGTGCGCAACGCCCTCTCCTTGCTGCGGGTGTCGGTGCAGGAAAGCCGGATCTTCAACCCGTTACAGGCGGTCAAGACCTACCGCATCAGCATGACCGACCTCACCGAAGCGGTGATCCTGCCGCCGCTGTTCCAGCGCCTGCGACGCTTGGCGCCGACGGTGATCATCGAAAGCTTCTTGTCCAAACGTCGTGAGACCACCAAGGAACTGGCGGCCGGGCGTCTCGATTTTGCGGTGGATGCGCCACTCAACACCGACCCGCAGGTGCGTCACGTCAAGTTGATGGAGGACCGTTACGTGTGCGCCATGCGCAAGGGCCATCCGTTGGCGGGCAAAGAGAAATTCACCCTCGACGATTATCTGTCCCTGACCCACATCCATATCTCCAGCCGGCGCAGCGGCCTGGGCTATGTCGACCTGGCCCTGGGCAAAATGGGCATCCAGCGCAAGATTGCCCTGCGCTCCCAGCATTATTTGATGGCGTCCCAGGTGTTGCAGCAGACCGACATGGTCATGACCGTGCCGGAACGCTTCGCCCGTCGCCATGACTTGTACTCGGTGAACCTGCCGGTTAAAGAGGTTCCGCCGGTGGAAACCCACCTCTACTGGCACGAAAGTACTGACCAGGACCCGGCCAACCGCTGGATGCGCGAGCAGATGATCGAGTTGTGCCAACAGGTTACGGCGCATGAGAAGAAGCTGGATAAGGTGTAGGGTTTTTGGACCGTGTAATCGTTCTTCGCGGGCAAGCCCGCTCCCACAGGTGATCGCATTCCCCTGAGAGAACGCGATCACCTGTGGGAGCGGGCTTGCTCGCGAAGAGGCCGGTGATACCAACGAAGATCCATGCCCCTTGACGTAAACGTCAACCTGCCATTAGCTTAGCGCCATGACCTTTTTCGAGCGCTTCCATGAGCAGCCAGACCTATAGCATTTCCGACCTCGCCCGCGAGCTCGACATCACCACCCGGGCTATTCGCTTCTATGAAGAGCAAGGCCTGCTCAGCCCCGAGCGCCGCGGTCAGGAACGCATTTATTCGCCCCGTGACAAGGTCAGCCTGAAGCTTATTCTGCGGGGCAAGCGCATTGGTTTTTCCCTGGCCGAATGCCGCGAGCTGATCGAGCTTTATGACCCCTCCAGCGGTAACACCAAGCAACTGCACAGCATGCTGGCGAAAATCGCCGAGCGTCGGGAACAACTCGAACAGCAATTGCTGGACATCGAACAGATGAAACTGGAACTCGATACGGCCGAAGAGCGCTGCACTCAGGCGCTGGAACAGACAATCAAGAGCCAGCAGGCCGTCCAATAACCGTACAACGATTTAATGTGGGAGCGGGCTTGCTCGCGAAAGCGGTCTGTCATTCAACACTGATGTCGGCTGGCCCGACGCCTTCGCGAGCAAGCCCGCTCCCACAGTAGATCGTCGTTCGCCCACTACTACAGGTGAATCCTCCATGTCCCTACCCTCCCACGTACGCCTGGTCGAAGTCGGCCCCCGCGACGGTCTGCAAAACGAAGCCCAGCCCATCAGCGTTGCAGACAAGGTGCAACTGGTCGACGCACTGACCGCCGCAGGCCTGGGTTATATAGAAGTCGGCAGTTTCGTCTCGCCCAAATGGGTGCCGCAAATGGCCGGCTCCGCCGAGGTCTTCGCGCAGATCCAGCGCAAGCCGGGCGTGACCTATGGCGCCCTCGCCCCCAACCTGCGGGGTTTTGAAGACGCCATCGCCGCCGGGGTCAAGGAAGTCGCTGTGTTTGCCGCAGCGTCCGAATCGTTTTCCCAGCGCAACATCAATTGCTCGATCAGCGAGAGCCTTGAGCGCTTCGTGCCGATCATGGACGCCGCCAAACAACATGGCGTCAGCGTGCGCGGTTACGTGTCCTGCGTGCTGGGCTGCCCTTACGAAGGGGACATCGCACCGGAACAAGTCGCCCGGGTTGCTCGTGAGCTCTATGCGATGGGCTGCTACGAGGTTTCGCTGGGAGACACCATCGGCACCGGCACCGCTGGCGCGACCCGCAAGATGTTCGAAGTGGTATCGGCCGATGTACCACGTGAAAAACTGGCCGGGCACTTTCACGATACCTACGGCCAGGCCATGGCCAACATCTACGCCAGCCTGCTGGAAGGCATCGCGGTGTTCGACAGCTCCATCGCCGGCCTCGGCGGCTGCCCGTACGCCAAGGGCGCCAGCGGTAATGTCGCGACCGAAGACGTGGTTTACCTGCTCAACGGCCTGGGTATCGAGACCGGAATCGACCTGGACGCCTTGATCCGCGCCGGCCAGCAGATTTGCGCGGTGCTGGGGCGCCCTACCGGTTCACGCGTGGCCAAGGCCCGCAGCGCGCAGTGACAATGTGGATGTGTCCAGGTGTTACCGCGTGTGCTGAAACGTGGGCGCAAGCGAGTAACACGGAAACAAATTGTCGGGTTTGGGTCGGATGAAAAACCCCACGAAAAACTCAACTTGTTGAATTTAAAGGGTTTTTAAAAGTTGGCACGGCTTCTGCTATCTCTATGGCATAACAAGAATAAAAACTGCAAACCAATAAAAATAAGACGTAACGACTCTGACATAACAAGAACAACACGGCAGAGACGCAGCTAACAGATTTTTTTGGAGAAGGTGTGCTTTTCAGGGTGCTTTTCGAAGTAACCCGCAACCGGGCAGAGAACAATAAAACTACCTTCAGGTAGCTCCCGAACTGGTTGGATCGCTTAGCGAAAAAGTAGATCAGCGCTCAAAAAAATACGTTTGCTCTTGATCCCGGATGGGGATCGACAAAAACAGCGGTAAAGGGCCACGGTTGCCAAAAACAACAACAGACCGCCCCTCAATAATAAAAAAAGAGCACGTAACGACAAAATTAAAGGGGAGCTTCGGCTCCCCTTTGTGCTTTCTGCCCCTTGTATACCCCCTGCGCAACACCCTCTGACTGCCCGCTCGTCGAAACTGTCATAAATGACAGGTCAAATCAAAACCCGGATGTCCTATAAATCGCCTTCCCTCCGGGGATTGCAGGGACACTCATGATCCATGCCATGAAGGTCTGGAGCTGTTCCGTTGGCCACCGCTGTTCGTCAACGTCTCTCGAATGAGTACACGTCCCTTTACTGGATAAAAGGAGACGAACATGATCACGTTGAAAACCTTCAAGCTGCCCGCCAAGGTAACGGGCAGTACCGCCGATATCACGTTGGGAGAACAACTGATCCGCGCCTGGCAGACAGATGGCATTTTCCAGATCAAGACTCGTGTCGAACAGGATCGCAAGACGCAAGCGGCAATAGCCGTCAGCAAGCGCTTTTTCAAGAAACCTCAAACCTTCAAAAGCGGTTGCATCAACGATTCAGCCTACAGCGGCTATATCGCTTCCGGCGAGGAAATCACTGCCGGCCAGGCGGATTACTCGGAGATTTTCACCATTTGCAAAGACTTGCCCGAGAGTGACCCGCGCGTTCGAAACGGCTGGCCTTGCCATGGTCCGGTGCCATGGCCCGATAGCGTTTATCACAAACGCATGAAAGCGTTCATGGACGAGCTCGGCGCAGAAGGCGAGAAACTACTCAAGCTCACGGCGCTGGGCATGAACCTGCCAATCAGCACCTTCACCGACCTGACACGCGATGGCTGGCACCACATGCGCGTACTGCGCTTCCCGACCGAAACGTCCAAATCGTCCCGAGGCATTGGTGCACACACGGACTATGGCCTGCTGGTCATCGCAGCCCAAGACGATGTCGGCGGTCTGTACATTCGCCCACCGGTCGAGGGCGAGAAGCGCAACCGCAACTGGCTGCCGGAAGAAAGTTCGGCAGGCTTGTTCGAACACGAGGAACCCTGGACTTTCGTGACACCCACGCCAAGGGTGTGGACGGTGTTCCCTGGCGACATCATGCAGTTCATGACCAATGGCTACCTGCTTTCCACCCCACACAAGGTCAAGCTCAATACTCGTGAACGCTTCGCCTGCGCGTACTTCCACGAACCGGGTTTCGAAGCTTCTGCCCGACCGTTGTTCGAACCAGGCAGCCAAGAGCGCATTCATTACGGCGAGCACTTCACCCATATGTTCATGCGCTGCTACCCGGATCGAATCACCACCCGACGCATCCACGAGCAGAATCGCCTCGCGCGGCTGGAAGAACTGAAAGCGCGCGACAAGCGAGCTCCGCAAATTGCAACCCACTCATAGGCTGAGTGTGCCCTGGCCGGTATTACCGGTCAGGGCATTCAAACCTCGTGGCGATCCGTTGAGGCCAATTCCTCAATGCTGATCTCACGCATCCGGAACTTCTGGATCTTGCCGGTCACCGTCATCGGAAACTCCTCGACGAACTTGAAGTAACGCGGCGTCTTGAAGTGCGCAATGCGCTCCTTGCACCAGGCTTGCAACTCCTGCTCGGTGGCGTTGTGGCCGGGATGGAACTTGATCCAGGCGACGATCTCTTCGCCGTACCGGGAGCAAGGAATGCCGATCACCTGCACGTCGGCGACCGCCGGGTGGGTGAAGAAGAACTCTTCCAGCTCCCTTGGGTAAATATTCTCACCGCCGCGGATGATCATGTCTTTGTTACGCCCGGCAATGCACACGTAGCCTTCGTCGTTCATGCTCGCCAGATCGCCGGTGTGCATCCAGCCCGCCTCATCGATAGCCTCGGCGGTGCCTTGCGGGTTGTTCCAGTAGCCGAGCATCACGCTGTAGCCCCGGGTACACAGCTCACCGATGGTGCCACGTGGCACCAGGTTGCCCGCCTCGTCGATGATTTTGCTTTCCAGTTGCGGCTGTGTTCTGCCAACGGTGGTGACGCGCAATTCCAGCTCGTCTGACGGACCGGTCTGCAAAGACACGGGGCTGGTTTCCGTCATGCCGTAGGCAATCTGCACTTCGCTCATGTGCATTTCATTGATAACCCGGCGCATCACCTCGATCGGACACGTCGCCCCGGCCATGATCCCGGTGCGCAGGCTCGACAAATCAAACTCGGCGCGCTTGGGCTGATCGAGCATGGCGATGAACATGGTCGGCACGCCGTAAAGCGCGGTGGCTTTTTCTTCGGCGACGGTGCTCAGCGTCAGCAATGGATCGAAAGCGTCGTTGGGATAAATCATGGTACTGCCGTGGGTGACGCAGCCGAGATTGCCCATGACCATCCCGAAGCAGTGATACAGCGGCACCGGAATCACTAGCCGATCATTGGCCGTCAGCCCTAGGCTTTCGCCGACCATGTAGCCGTTGTTGAGAATGTTGTAGTGGCTGAGAGTCGCGCCCTTGGGGAAACCGGTGGTGCCGGAGGTGTATTGGATGTTTACCGCTTGATCGAAATGCAGACTGTCCTGACGTTCGCGCAATTGCTCGACTGACACGCTGGCCGCCAGATCGATCAGCTGCGACCACGGCAGGAAACCCGATGGCGGCTGCGCATCCAGGCTGATCACCCCGCGCAGTTCCGGCAGGCGTTCGCTCTGCAACTGGCCGATGGATTGCTCCGCCAGTTCCGGAATCAATCCTTGCAACATGCCGTGATAGTCGGAGGTCTTGAAGGCACCGGCACAGACCAGCCATTGGCAACCGGACTGCTTCAACACGTATTCGAGTTCGGAACTGCGGTAAGCCGGATTGATGTTGACCAGGATCACACCGATTTTCGCGCTGGCGAACTGGCTGATGCACCACTGGGCACAGTTCGGCGCCCAGATGCCGAGCCGGTCACCGGTCTGCAAGCCCAGCGCCAAAAATGCTCTGGCGTGCAGGTCGACGGTCTCTGACAGCTGCTGCCAGGTGCAGCGCAACTGCTGATGGCGCACGACCAGCGCCTCCCCGTTCGGGTGTTGCGCGACCGTGTTATCAAACGCCTGACCGATGGTCATCGCCAGCAAGGCTTTGTCCTGGGAACCACGGGTATAGCTGCGCTGCGGGCTTGCACTGGGTTGATCCATGACGACCCCTATTGTCTTTATTAGTGGGTTGCCGAACGTCACCTGTGGGAGATTCTATGGTTGAGGGGAAGCCCTCAACCATAGAATCTCCTACAGAGTCGGTCCGCTTTACCGTGTCGAAACTGGCTCTACTCTCGCTCAAGTTGACGTTAACGTAAAGGGTGATTGACAGCCATTCGTCACAGGCTTACGTTAACGTAAAGGTGAGAGCCGGATCACTGCCCTCCCCACCCTACAAAAAAGCCAAAAGGTGCCCCATGAGCTACCCATCCCTGAACTTTGCCCTCGGTGAAACCATCGACATGCTGCGCGATCAGGTTCAGTCCTTCGTCGCCAAAGAGATCGCCCCGCGCGCCGCTCAGATCGACATCGACAACCTGTTCCCCGCTGACCTGTGGCGCAAATTCGGCGACATGGGCCTGCTGGGTATCACCGTGCCTGAAGAGTACGGCGGTGCGGGCCTGGGTTACCTGGCGCACGTCGTCGCCATGGAAGAAATCAGCCGTGGCTCGGCCTCGGTCGCCCTGTCCTACGGCGCCCACTCCAACCTTTGCGTCAACCAGATCAACCGCAACGGCACTCACGAACAGAAAAGCAAATACCTGCCAAAACTGATCAGCGGCGAGCACATCGGTGCCTTGGCCATGAGCGAACCGAATGCCGGTTCCGACGTGGTGTCGATGAAACTGCGCGCCGATAAACGTGGCGACCACTACGTACTCAACGGCAGCAAAACCTGGATCACCAACGGCCCTGACGCCAACACCTACGTGATCTACGCCAAGACCGACCTGGAAAAAGGGCCGCACGGCATCACCGCGTTCATCGTTGAACGTGATTCCAAAGGCTTCAGCCGCAGCAACAAATTCGACAAGCTCGGCATGCGCGGGTCGAACACCTGCGAGCTGTTTTTCGATGACGTCGAAGTCCCGGAAGAAAACATCCTCGGCGTGCTCAACGGTGGCGTGAAAGTACTGATGAGCGGCCTCGACTACGAGCGCGTGGTGCTTTCCGGTGGCCCGACCGGGATCATGCAGGCCTGCATGGACTTGATCGTTCCGTACATTCACGACCGCAAACAGTTCGGCCAGAGCATCGGCGAATTCCAGCTGATCCAGGGCAAAGTCGCCGACATGTACACCCAACTCAATGCCAGTCGCGCCTACCTCTATGCGGTGGCCCAGGCGTGCGAGCGTGGCGAAACCGCCCGCAAGGACGCCGCCGGAGTCATCCTCTACAGCGCCGAATGCGCGACCCGAATGGCCCTCGACGCGATCCAGATTCTCGGTGGTAACGGCTACATCAACGAATTCCCGGCCGGTCGTCTGCTGCGTGACGCCAAGCTGTATGAAATCGGTGCCGGCACCAGTGAGATCCGTCGCATGCTCATCGGTCGCGAACTGTTCAACGAAACCCGCTAAACGGAGCTGCACATGGCTATCCTGCATACCCAGCTCAACCCCCGTTCGGCGGAGTTCGCGGCCAACAGCGCGGCAATGCTCAAACAGGTCGACGCCCTGCACACCCTGCTCGCGCAAGTGCAGCAAGGTGGCGGCCCGAAGGCCCAGGAGCGGCATACATCGCGGGGCAAACTGCTGCCCCGTGAGCGGATCAATCGCCTGCTCGATCCGGGTTCGCCATTTCTCGAAATCAGCCAATTGGCGGCCTACGCGGTGTACGGCGAAGACGTTCCCGCCGCTGGCGTGATTGCCGGAATCGGCCGGGTGGAAGGCGTCGAATGCATGATCGTCGCCAACGATGCCACCGTGAAAGGTGGCTCGTACTACCCGCTGACCGTGAAAAAACACCTACGCGCACAAACCATCGCCCAACAGAATCGCCTGCCCTGCATTTATCTGGTGGACTCCGGCGGCGCCAACTTGCCGCGTCAGGATGAAGTGTTCCCGGACCGCGAACACTTCGGGCGGATCTTCTTCAACCAGGCCAACATGAGCGCCTTGGGCATTCCGCAGATTGCGGTGGTCATGGGCTCCTGCACCGCCGGTGGCGCTTATGTACCAGCGATGGCCGATGAAGCGATCATGGTTCGTCAGCAGGCGACAATTTTCCTTGCCGGCCCACCGCTGGTGAAAGCCGCGACGGGTGAAGTGGTCAGCGCCGAAGACCTCGGCGGGGCCGATGTGCACTGCAAGATTTCCGGTGTCGCCGACCATTACGCCGAGAGCGATGAACATGCCCTCGCATTGGCCCGGCGCAGCGTCGCCAACCTCAATTGGCGCAAGCTCGGTGAACTGCAACAACGCGCGCCGATCGCGCCGCTGTACAGCAGCGACGAGTTGTACGGCGTGGTGTCGGCGGACGCCAAGCAACCGTTCGACGTGCGCGAAGTGATCGCGCGGCTGGTGGACGGCTCGGTGTTCGATGAGTTCAAGGCGTTGTTCGGAACTACGCTGGTGTGCGGCTTTGCCCACCTGCACGGTTACCCGATCGCGATCCTCGCCAACAACGGCATCCTGTTCGCCGAAGCCGCGCAGAAAGGCGCGCACTTCATCGAACTGGCCTGCCAGCGCGGCATCCCGTTGCTGTTCCTGCAAAACATCACCGGTTTCATGGTCGGCCAGAAATACGAAGCCGGCGGCATCGCCAAGCACGGCGCGAAACTGGTGACCGCCGTGGCCTGCGCGAAGGTGCCGAAATTCACCGTGATCATCGGCGGCAGCTTCGGCGCCGGTAACTACGGCATGTGCGGTCGGGCTTACGATCCACGCTTCCTGTGGATGTGGCCGAACGCGCGGATTGGCGTGATGGGTGCCGAACAGGCGGCGGGCGTACTGGTGCAGGTCAAGCGTGAGCAGGCTGAGCGCAGTGGCCATGGTTTCAGCGCCGAGCAAGAAGCCGAGATCAAGCAACCGATCCTCGATCAGTACGAAGAACAGGGGCATCCCTATTATTCCAGTGCGCGGCTGTGGGACGACGGTGTCATCGACCCGGCGCAGACCCGCGACGTGCTGGCCCTGGCCTTGTCGGCATCGCTGAATGCGCCAATAGAACCGAGCCGCTTCGGCGTGTTCCGGATGTGATTTTCTGTGGGAGCGGGCTTGCTCGCGAAGGATTCACCGCGGTTTACCTGATGCACCGCGTTATCGTTCTTCGCGAGCAAGCCCGCTCCCACATGAGTTGTGGAGACGGACAAACATGAGCGACTTCAACACCCTCGAACTGCTGAGCGATCCAAGGGGTTTTGCGACCTTGTGGCTCAGCCGTGAAGAAAAAAACAACGCCTTCAACGCCGAAATGATCCGCGAACTGATCCTCGCGCTGGACAAAGTGTCGAGCGATGCCAGCCTGCGTTTTCTGTTGATCCGCGGGCGTGGCAAACACTTCAGCGCCGGCGCTGATCTGGCCTGGATGCAGCAATCGGCCGAACTCGATTACCACACCAACCTCGACGACGCCCGGGAACTGGCGGAGTTGATGTACAACCTCGCCAAGCTGAAAATCCCGACCGTGGCGGTGGTACAAGGCGCGGCCTATGGCGGCGCGCTGGGCCTGATCAGTTGCTGCGACATGGCCATCGGCGCCGATGACGCGCAGTTCTGCCTGTCGGAAGTGCGCATCGGCCTGGCACCGGCGGTCATCAGCCCGTTCGTGGTGCAAGCCATCGGCGAGCGCGCGGCACGGCGCTATGCCTTGACCGCCGAACGTTTCGGCGGGCAACGGGCTCGGGAAATCGGCCTGTTGTCGGAGAGTTATCCGATGGCTGAACTGGAACAGAAAGTCGATCAGTGGATCGACAACCTGCTGCTCAACAGTCCGGCGGCCATGCGCGCCAGCAAGGACTTGCTGCGTGAAGTCGGCCACGGCGCGCTGACTCCGGCGCTGCGACGCTACACCGAAAACGCCATCGCCCGAATCCGCGTCAGCCCCGAAGGCCAGGAGGGCCTTCGCGCCTTCCTGCAAAAACGCTCGCCAACCTGGCAAGCCGAAACCACCCTCAAGGAGCCGCGTTGATGAGCGCACCTGTTCTCACCACCTTGCTGGTGGCCAACCGCGGCGAAATCGCTTGCCGGGTGATGCGCACCGCCAAAGCCCTGGGCCTGACCACCGTGGCCGTGCACAGCGCCACCGACCGGGATGCCCGGCACAGCCGCGAAGCCGATATCCGCGTTGACCTGGGCGGCAGCAAAGCCGCCGACAGTTACCTGCAAATCGACAAACTGATCGCCGCTGCGAAAGCCAGCGGCGCTCAGGCAATTCATCCCGGTTATGGTTTTCTCTCGGAAAACGCCGGGTTCGCCCGCGCAATCGAAGCGGCCGGCCTGATTTTTCTCGGCCCGCCCGCCTCGGCCATCGACGCCATGGGCAGCAAGTCCGCGGCCAAAGCCTTGATGGAAACCGCAGGCGTGCCACTGGTACCCGGCTATCATGGCGAAGCCCAAGACCTCGACACCTTCCGCGATGCCTGCGCACGCATCGGTTATCCGGTGCTGCTCAAGGCCACGGCGGGCGGCGGTGGCAAAGGCATGAAAGTGGTCGAGGACGTCAGCCAACTGGCCGAAGCCCTGGCCTCGGCGCAACGTGAAGCGCTGTCCTCGTTCGGCGACTCGCGGATGTTGGTGGAGAAGTACCTGCTCAAGCCACGCCACGTGGAAATCCAGGTATTCGCCGACCAGCATGGCAACTGCCTATACCTCAACGAACGTGATTGCTCGATCCAGCGTCGGCATCAGAAAGTCGTCGAAGAAGCCCCGGCGCCGGGTCTGAGCCCGGAACTGCGTCGAGCCATGGGCGAAGCCGCCGTGCGCTCGGCACAGGCCATCGGTTACGTCGGCGCCGGCACCGTGGAGTTTTTGCTGGATGCGCGCGGTGAGTTCTTCTTCATGGAGATGAACACGCGTCTGCAAGTTGAACACCCGGTCACCGAAGCCATCACCGGCCTCGACCTGGTGGCCTGGCAGATTCGCGTGGCCCGCGGTGAAGCGCTGCCGATGACTCAAGACCAGGTGCCGCTGATCGGCCATGCGATTGAAGTGCGGCTGTATGCCGAAGACCCGGGCAACGACTTTCTACCGGCGACCGGGCGTCTGGCGTTGTATCGTGAATCCGCCGCAGGACCGGGGCGTCGCGTCGACAGTGGTGTTGAAGAAGGCGACGAGATTTCGCCCTTCTACGACCCGATGCTCGGCAAGCTGATTGCCTGGGGCGAAGACCGTGAACAGGCACGGCTGCGTTTGCTGAGCATGCTCGATGAGTTTGCCATCGGCGGGCTGAAAACCAACATCAACTTCCTGCGCCGAATCGTCGGCCACCCGGCATTTGCCGCGGCGGAGCTGGATACCGGGTTTATTCCGCGTTATCAGGAACAACTGCTGCCAGCACCTTCAGACCTCAGCGATGAATTCTGGCAAGCGGCCGCGCAGGCATTTGCCCAGAGCCAGTCGAGCACGACCCGCGCTGATGACCTGAGTTCGCCTTGGGGTATTGGCAACGGATTCCGTGCCGGACTGCCAACAGAAATCACCCTGCATTTGAGTTGCGAAGAGCAAGACCGGGCGCTGACCCTGGGCGATGCCGACGCTCATACCGCGCAGCTCAAGGGTGAATACCTGCTGACCGAACACAACGGCTTTCGCCGCCAGCATCGG
>NZ_AKJE01000022.1 GCF_000282495.1 Pseudomonas sp. GM79 | reverse complement strand
CGCGGTGTGTCAGGCAGACCGCATCAGCCGGATTCACGACTGCTTCGCAGCCGATCGCAGCCTCGCAGGCTCGACAGCTGCTACAGATCGCATTACGCATTTTTTTGATCTTGATGAATTTCAACTCATAACAAAAAAGGAAAAACCATCATGCGTCGCTGCACACTTCTTTTTGCCACGCTGTTATTCCTCTTCAGCCAATGGGCCGCCGCCAGCTATCGCATCGGCGTCAGCATTGCCAGGGTTGACGACAATTTCATGACCTATGTGCGCAGCGGCCTGGAAGATGCCGCCAGGAAGGAGAACGTCCAGATCCAGTTCGAGGATGCCCAGGGCGATGTGGTTCGCCAGCTCAATCAGATTCAGGGCTTTCTCGGCCAGAAAGTGGATGCCGTCATCGTCCTGCCCGTGGACACCGCCGCCACCGCCAACATGACTCGCGCCGCCGTCGAAGCGAAAATACCGCTGGTCTACGTCAACCGCCATCCGGACGAACGCGTCCTGCCCAAAGGCGTGGTCACGGTGGCGTCCAACGACGTTGAGGCCGGGCAACTGCAAATGCGCTACCTGGCTGAAAAGATGGCGGGCAAAGGCAACATTGCGATCATCAAGGGCGACCTGGCGCAAAACTCCACGCACGACCGCACCGAAGGCGTCAATCAAGTGCTCAAGGACTATCCCGGGATCAAGATCGTCGAACAACAAAGTGCCGAGTGGCAGCGCAACAAAGGGATGGACCTGACCAGCAACTGGCTGCTGGCCGGCGCCAACTTCGATGCCATCGTGGCCAACAACGACGAGATGGCCATCGGCGCCGCCATGGCACTGCAGCAAGCCGGCAAAGCCAAGGGCGAGATTGCAATTGTCGGCATCGACGGCCTGCCTGACGGTCTGGCGGCCATCAAGCGTGGAATGCTCGTAGCCTCGGTCTTTCAAGACCCCAAAGCGCAAGCGACCAGCGCGCTGCAAGCGGCCATCAAGATGATCAAAGGGGAGCCGGTCGAGACGGATGTCTGGGTGCCCTTTCAGCTGATCACGCCGGATCAGGTGGCGGTGTTTGAGCAGCATTATAAATAGCGTCAAACGGCAGAATTTGAAGATGATTCAAATTGGCCGTCGCTTCGTCTTAGGCTTTCATGCGAAAAGTCGCCTTGCCTGATCGCTGCTCGGCGACTTTTGGTACTTTGGGTATTGGCCGCATCCGGAGTGGATTGTTCAGCGGCGGCCATCTCTGCTTCGCGGCGCCTTTGGGCCTCCTCTTCCAGCCCTTTCTGTACTGCGATCAGGTCCTCTTTGGCGTTGGGTGAGGTACTCAAGGGACGTGACTCGAAATAACAGGCGAGGCAGGTCAACGACTGATGCCTGATGTCCGCATTGGGTCCGATTTCGGTCAGTCGCAACAGGCAGAAATCAGCCAGAAACGGACACCCACAAGCCTCCGACTTTCTCCTAGCGATTGCAGATTTTCCTAGCTACGCTTGCCAGCAAGGGAATGGCGTATGTACGGCCTCTCCTTAATTGTCAGGCTAGGGAGCCAACATCTATGGATAGCATGCAGAGCGTTTATCCATCAGCCACCGTTCTGGTAGTCGACGACACCCCCGACAACCTGATGTTGATAGCCGAGTTACTCAAGGACAGCTATCGGGTCAAGGCAGCCAACAGCGGCGAGAAAGCGTTGCGTCTTCTCCAGAGCGACCCACTTCCAGACCTGATCCTGCTGGACATCATGATGCCGGGCCTGTCCGGCTACGAGGTTGCCGGGCAGCTCCAGCTTGCCCCCCGCACTCGCCATATTCCAATCATTTTCCTGACCTCCATGGCTGCCACAGAGGACGAGATTCGCGGCTTGAGCCTGGGCGCCGCGGACTACATCACCAAACCGATCATCCCCCCGGTGCTCATGGCCAGGGTCGCTACCCAGATCAAGATCAAGGCGGCTGCGGATTTCCTGCGTGACAAGAACGAATTCCTGGAGCAGGAGGTGCAGCGCCGCACCCGCGAAGTGATTGCCATCCAGGACGTCACCATCCACGCCATGGCATCGCTGGCCGAAACCCGCGACAACGAAACCGGCAACCACATTCGCCGTACCCAGCACTACATCAAACTGCTGGCCGAGCTACTGCGCGAGCATCCTCGCTTCCGCCACTTCCTCGACGAGGAAACCATCAAGCTGCTGTTCAAGTCGGCACCGCTGCACGATATCGGCAAGATCGGCATTCCCGATCGCATCCTGCTCAAGCCGGGACGTCTCACTCCGGAAGAGTTCGAGATCATGAAGACCCACACGACGTTGGGGCGCGATGCCATCCAACACGCCGAGGATCAGTTAGGGATAGGCGTCGACTTCCTTCATCTGGCCAAGGAAATCGCTTATGGCCACCAGGAAAAATGGGATGGCAGTGGCTATCCGCAAGGGGTGGCCACCGACGACATCCCCATCAGCGCCCGTTTGATGGCCGTGGCGGATGTCTACGATGCGCTGATCAGCCGCCGCGTGTACAAGCCCGGTATGCCCCATGAGCAGGCGGTGGAAATTATGCGCGAAGGCCGGGGTTCGCATTTCGACCCAGACATCTGCGATACCTTTCTGGCCAATGCCGAACGGTTCCGGGAAATTGCCGAGCGGTTCGCCGACAGCGATCAGGACATGGCCAAGCAGTTAGCCTCGCTGGAGAAGATCGCTGAGCAGCCCTGAGCCCTTGCATCCTTATGCACACCCAGCTGAATGAGGCGGTATATGAACAGACTGTTCGAGCTGCTCGAGCGCCTGTCCCTGCGCAATAAATTGATTATCGGTTTCGCTGCGTTGCTGGTATTGATCCTGGTGCTTGGCGTGCAAAGCCTGCGCACCCAGTATTCACTCAGGTACGAAATGCAGCAGTTGTACCAACAGGATCTGGTCGGTATCCAGCATGTGCAGGAGATTCGGGTGCGGCTTCCGCATCTGTTGCTGGCACTGCAACGCGCCGTCGCTACCAGCAACGCGGACATCCGCATCAGCGCCAGAGCGCAGATGGACGTCGCCCAGGAGCGTCTGCACGAGGCCCTGGAGCAGGTTCGCCCAACGCTGCGGCGACAGAGCAGCCTCAACAGCTTGCTGGAGTTTGAGGTGGTCTTGCAGCGCCTGCAGAAAAATGGCGATGAAGCACTGGAACTGGCTGGCAAGGGCTCCCTGGGTCAGGCGCTGATGTTACTCAACAGTAAGGAATTTCTCGCGCGGGAGCAGGAAAGCGAAGAGCTGCTTCTGCAGATAGAAAAAAACAAGGAAGCCGACATCTACGATACGGCGAAGAATCTGGCCGAATATGCGCAGCACAGCAGCACGATCACTTATGTGTTGCTGCTGGGCGGATTGACGCTGGCCTTGCTGTTGACCTGGCTGGTCAGTCACTCCATCCGCGTGCCGCTGAATCGCGTACGCGCGGCGGTTGACGAGCTGGCATCCGGTAAATTGGACGGTCAGATCCCTCACACCGACCTTCGCAACGAAACCGGCGACCTGGCGCGCGCCATCGCCACGTTGCAACTGGAGGCTTGTCAACTTGAGCGCCAACGCTGGGTCAAAGCCCACGCCTCGCTCCTGCAAGTGGATCTGCAACAGGCAGAGACGCCGCAACAGTTGGCCCAGGTTTTTTTCGGCCGCATCGCGCCACAGCTGGGCATGTGCCAAGGGGCGCTGTACGTGCTTTATGAAGGCGCGCCACGCCTGCAATTGTTGGGTGGTTATGCGGTGGACAGTGAGCGGCCGCTGCGCGCTGAACTCGAGCTCGGTGAAGGGCTACTTGGCCAGTGTGCGCTGGATCGCCAACCCCGCCAGATCAAGGATCTGCCTGAGCAGTTCTGGCGTGTGCGCACACAGTTGGGCGAAGCTCCCGCCAGCCATCTGCTGGTTCAGCCCGTACTGCGTGGCGAGCGTCTGCTGGGGGTTATGGAAATGGCCGGCTTTCGCCCGTTGGAAGAGAACGAGGCGTTGCTGCTGCAGGAAGTGCTACCAAGGCTGGCCGGTGCCATGGCCATTATGGAACGCAGCGAGGCGGCCCAGGCGTTGCTGCAGGAAACTCGCCGCCAGGCTGACGAGATGGGGGCCCAAACCTTGCAACTGGAACGCCAGGCCAGTGAACTGGAGGCCCAGCAGGCAGCACTGCGCGCCACCGAAGCCTGGTACCGCGGCATTATCGAGGCGGCACCGGACGGTATGCTGGTGCTGGGGGCCGACGGCCGCATCCTGATGACCAATCCGCAAATGGACACGCTGTTTGGCTATGAACAGGGCGAACTGATCGGTGCCAGCATCGAGCGCCTGGTGCCGCAGGCTGCCCGCGAGCGGCATGTCAAGTTACGCGACGGGTTCATTGCCAGCGGCGGCACCCGGCAGATGGGCGGCGACCTGGATGATCTGAGCGGTGTGCGCAAGGACGGCAGCCTGTTCTCCGTGGAAATTGGCCTGTCCCATCTGCCCCGCCTGGAGGGCCGTGGCGTCTGCGTTTGTGCCTCGGTGCGCGACGTGAGCGAGCGCAGGGCGATGGAGGCCAAGCTGCGTATTGCCAGCGATCGCCTGAACCTGGCGCAGGAGGCCGGCGACATCGGTTTGTTCGACGTTGATCTGATCAGCGGCAAAAACTATTGGACGCCACAGCTCGAAACGCTGTTCGGGCTTGAGCCTGGCGAATTCGGTGGCACTCTGGAGCACTGGAAGGCGCTGGTGCATCCGGATGACATGGCGCGTGCCAGTAGCACGTTCGAGCGCGCAATCCAAAGTGATGATGATCGCACCGAGTTCGACTTTCGCATCGTGCGGCAAAACGATGGGCGGGTGCGCACATTCAAATCGCTCACCCGCTTCTCACGTACACCTGACGGCAAGCCCTTGCGCGCAACCGGCATCAACATCGACGTGACTGCACTGGCAGAGGCAAGGGCGGCGGCCGAGGACGCGACCCAGGCCAAGAGCGAGTTCCTCGCCAACATGAGCCACGAGATCCGCACGCCCATGAACGCCATCATCGGCATGAGCCACTTGGCGCTGCGTACCGATCTGGATAGTCGCCAGCGCAACTACATTGAAAAGGTGCACCGCTCGGCGGAGAACCTGCTGGGGATCATCAACGACATCCTCGATTTTTCCAAGATCGAGGCCGGCAGGATGAGCCTCGAACAGACCCCCTTCCGCCTGGAGGACGTACTCGACAGCTTCGCCGCCATGATTGGCCTGAAAACCGAGGACAAGGGCCTGGAATTGTTGTTCCAGACCCCGCCCGATCTACCCACTGCACTACTCGGAGACCCCCTGCGCCTGGGGCAAGTGCTGATTAACTTGGGTAATAACGCTGCCAAGTTCACCGAACGCGGCGAAATTGTGGTTGGTATGGAAGAAGTTGGTGTGCAGGACGACCGCGTGCAACTGCATTTCTGGGTGCGCGACACGGGCATCGGCATGACCGTCGATCAGTGTTCGCGCATGTTTCAGTCGTTTAGTCAGGCCGACAGCTCGACCACGCGCAAATACGGCGGCACTGGGCTGGGTTTGTCCATCTCGAAGAAGTTGGTGGAGCTGATGGACGGCCACATTTGGGTTGAGAGCGAGCCGGGAGTCGGCTCCACGTTCCATTTCCAGGTGCGCCTCGGCGTGCAGCAAGGCGTTCAGCCTCGTCGTATGTTCAAGGCCGATGAACTGCTGGGTATGCGGGTGCTGGTCGTGGACGACAACGCCAGTGCCCGTGAAATCCTCTCGGGCATGGCGCGCAGCTTTGGCCTGGAAGTGGATGTCGCGCATAACGGTAGTCTGGCGCTGCGCATGTTGGCCGACGCCGAGCATAAGGCGCTGCCCTACGATCTGGTGCTGATGGACTGGCGGATGCCCGGCATGGATGGCGTGGAAACCGTGAGCAGAATGCATTCCGCCAGCCTGATGCATACGCCGTCGGTCATTATGGTCACCGCCTTCGGCCGCGAAGAGGCGCGCGAGGAAGCCGAGCGCCAGGGCATCCAGTTACCGGTGGTGCTGACCAAGCCAGTAACGCCGTCCTCTTTGCTCGAAGCCATCGGTGTGGTGCTGGGCAAAGGCCCGCAGGGCGATACTCGGGCCGGCGAACGCTCCCAACAGAATGCCAGCACTTTAGCCAGCCTGAATGGAGCCCGGCTGCTGCTGGTGGAAGATAACGAGCTGAATCAGGAACTGGCCTGCGAGCTGCTGGAGAGTGTCGGAATACGGCTGAAACTGGCCAGGCACGGCCAGGAGGCTCTGGACATCCTGGCCGAGGATGGCAACTTCGACGGCGTGTTGATGGATTGCCAGATGCCAGTGATGGACGGTTACACCGCCACCCAGCGGATTCGCCAGCAGCCGCGCTTTAACGCTTTGCCGGTGATCGCCATGACTGCCAACGCCATGGACGGTGACCGCGAGCAAGCCCTGAGCAGTGGCATGAACGACCATATATCCAAGCCACTCGATGTCGATGACATGTTCGCCACACTGGCAAAATGGATCAGGCCACACACCGCTGCCCAGGCAGCACCATCATCGCCAAATGCAGGCCTGCCGGATGGGTTGCCGGATCGTCTTGCGAACATTGATATGGTTGCAGGCCTAGCCACCTGCATGGGCCGGCGAGAACTCTATCTTCGTCTGCTCTGCAAGTTTCGCGACTCTCAGACAGGCTTTGCCGAGCATTTCCAGGCGGCACTGGCTGACCCGGATGCTGGCGCGGCCAGACGAGTGGCTCACAGCCTGCGTGGCACGGCCGGCAACATCGGTGCTAAAACCGTGGCGCAGGCTGCCGCTGTGCTGGAACAGGCCTGCCAGAACGGCGAGTCCACTACGGTGATGCAAGAGCTGGCGACGGAGGTCGAGAGTTGCCTGCTGCCGACCTTGGCGGCCCTGGCTGACCTGACTGCAAACGCCCCTGCATCGATGAGCGATGGCCTGCAGAATGGCCCCAAGTTGAGCGAGCAACTGAACAGGCTCAAAGGTCTTTTGGCCGAAAGTGACACGGCGGCCATGGAAGCGCTTACCGAACTGCGCAATCTGTCACTCGATCGCGCCTTGGCCAAACGCCTGGTTCTGGTCGCGGAGCAGGTGGAGCTGTTCGACTTTGATCGTGCCCTGGAACTGTTGCGGGACGGGTGAGTTTTGCCAGGAGAGGAGCTACTGACTTCTCCTGACAACTGGAGATAACGTTTTTTACACAGCCTCGGTCGATAGCAGCCCCTCACGAGAGGCAGCTATCGGCTTGCCTCTACGACTTGAAGCGCCCCACCAGCCCGTTCAGTTCATTCGAGAGAAGCGAAAGCCAGCCTGAGTCTTCTTGCGCAGAGTTGGCCAGGCTTTCGACCAGCCGCGCCTCGTCGTAAATCTGCTGGATATGCCGATTGATCTCTTCGGCCACACGGCGGTGTCCGTTCTCGGCGTCTTCGCACCGTACATCCGACCTACTCCTCAAAGCGCCCCGTGGCGTCACGATCGTGCTCGTATCGTCGCGTTAGCGGAAACGGCGGCAACCAGGATTCGCGACGCACGATCCAGCTTTCGTAGGTAGGTGTCAGTTGGTCAGGGGTATCCAGGGATCCCAGGCTCACTTCGATTTCGTCGCCGGTGCGGGCGAAAACGGAGGAGCCGCAGCGAGGACAGAAAAACCGCCCGGCATAGTCGCGTGTTTCGCCCTCGATCGTCACCGCGTCCTGAGGGAATATCGCGCAGGCGTGAAACAGAGCCCCATGATGTTTGCGGCAATCGAGACAGTGGCAAAGGCCGACCCGGTATGGGTGTCCCGACGCCTCGATTCGGACGTTGCCGCACAGGCAACCGCCGGTGAATCGGTCCATGCTGCGTCTCCTCTGATCAAGCGACGGTTGTGACTTTGCAAACTATGAAAATAGTAGCGAAGCCACGGCCATGGGTCGACTAATCTGAGTAGAGCACCAGCACAAACACGCCTCTAGCCTCAGGGGAAACGGGATGACCGGAAAAGCGCACCAGTGTTCGTCATGGGTCCTGCCCTCCCTGCTCGCGATCAACCTGGCGCTGATGGCGGGATGTGCAGGCAAAGCTTCCACGGCTCGCTATTCAGCCTCAAATACAGGCTCAAACTGCTACGCAAAAGCGATACCCACTGCCGGCGAGGGCGGCCTGGCTTGGGGCGATACCTTGAGCATGGCTCGCAAAAAATCCATGGATAATTGCATTCGTTATGCTGGCCGATCCGGGGGTACGCCCAATACCTGCCAGGTAGTGTTGTCGGAGTGCAAAAATTAATAGAGCGTCATCGAAACGGTCCATTCTGTTCGCGGTCAATCGTCTGAACAAACACCCGTCGGTCATGACCGAGGGCACTGAATAACACGCCAATTCTGGAGAACCAAGATGATCAGCAAGAACACGATCTGTCTCTGGTACGACGGCACCGCGCTGGACGCTGCGACGTTCTACGCCCAGACATTCCCGGACAGCGCCGTGGGAACTGTCCTTCGCGCGCCTGGCGACTATCCGGCGGGCAAACAGGGCGATGTCTTGACGGTGGAGTTCACGGTGATGGGTATCCCTTGTCTGGGGCTGAACGGCGGGCCGGAGATCAAGCACAACGAGGCTTTCTCGTTCCAGGTGGCGACCGACGACCAGGCCGAAACCGACCGCTTGTGGAAAGCGATCGTCGGAAACGGCGGCCAGGAAAATGTATGCGGCTGGTGCAAGGACAAGTGGGGACTGTCGTGGCAGATCACGCCACGCGTGCTGACCGCCGCGATAGCCAATCCTGATCGAGCGGCGGCCAAGCGTGCATTCGACGCCATGATGGGGATGGGCAAGATCGACATCGCTGCGATTGAAGCGGCGTTGAAAGGTTAACCAGCGCTGCAGCCCTGCCATACTGTTTAACATGACCCGTGCAACCTTCCGCTTCTACGAGGAGCTCAACGATTTCCTGCCGGCCGACCGGCGGCGGCAGTCCTTCACCTGCGAGTGCGCACGCGGGGCGACGGTCAAGCACATGATCGAAGCGCTCGGAATACCGCACACCGAGGTCGAGTTGGTGCTGCTCAATGGCGAGTCGGTGGGCTTGGAGCGGGTGATTTTCGACAATGACCGGCTGGCGGTGTATCCCAAGTTCGAAGCGCTGGACATTAGCCCGCTGCTCAAGGTTCGTGCGCAACCTTTACGGGTACTGCGCTTTATCGCTGATGCGCACCTTGGCGGGCTGGCCAACCTGCTGCGCATGAGCGGCTTCGACACCCTCTACGACAATGGCTTCGAGGACGGCGAGATCGCCGAGATCGCAGCGCAGCAAGGACGCATTGTGCTAACCCGCGACCGCGAACTGCTCAAACGGCGGATCATCAGCCACGGCTGTTACGTGCATGCCCTGAAACCGTCGCTGCAGCTGCGCGAATTGTACGAGCGCCTCGACCTGGCGCGTACTGCGCGGCCATTCAGCCTGTGCCTGCACTGCAATCTGCCGCTGCACGAGATCAGCCCGGAAGTGGCCCGGTTGCAGGTGCCGCCCCGCGTTGGCGCCCTCTATTCGCACTTCCTGCGCTGCGAAGCCTGCCAACGGGTTTACTGGGAGGGTTCGCACTGGCGCAGCATGTGTGCACTGCTGGCACCTCTGCTGGGCCGATAGCCGAGCGCATCGGGACGGCTGCCAGGGAAACTGGCTTTTGCAGGGTCTTGGAGGCTATGCAAACCCGAGGAACGACAGGATAACCACGACGATAACAACTACCCCGACGATGTAGATGATGTTGTTCATGAAATCCACCCTTCAACCTGGACAGGACTGCGTTAGAAAGACAAGACACTGCACCTTTGCCGGGAATACACATCGGCTGCGCTGCACACTATTTTTGCGAGCGACGGTTTGAGTGCAGCCAGACTGCTCTGGCTTACCGTTACCGGGCGGGATTGGCGCGTGTGCCGTGCGCCAATCCCGCCCTTCCTATTTCTGACCACCCGACAACGGTGGGGTTCGCGGCGGGATCAATCGCTTCGTCCCCGTCGACTCAAACGCCGAAGCCAAGCGCAGCAGCGTCGAATCGTCATAGGCCCGACCGGCGAAGGTCAGTCCGACGGGCATGCCGATGTCCGGCATGATTCCCATCGGCACCGTGACCGTGGGAACCCCCAAGTGGCGGATGGCGAGATTGCCGTTGGCGACCCAGACACCGTTACTCCATGCGATGTCCGCAGACTTCGGATCGACATCGGCATTCGCCGGCCCAACGTCGGCCACCGTCGGGAAGATCACTGCGTCGAGCCCCAACCGATCCATCCAGTCTTCAAGATCGATTCGGCGCGTCTGCTCAAGGCCGCGTAGCCCGTCCGGCACCGTGGCGATCTTGTCCCAGGGGGTGATGCCGCGCTCGGCCATCCGCACATACTCGTCCATGCCAGCGGCAAGGTCGCCCTCACGGTTGGGCAGCGTCCCCGGGTCGTGCGGGAAAATCAGCGGCCCGTTCACATCGACCAGGCGATTGAGTTTTGGATCGCCGTTGGCCTGCAGAAAATCGTCGAACGCCCAAGCCGTCAGATCCCACAACTCATGGTGAAGGAACTCTTTGGAAACCAGGCCGCGGTTGAACACCGTCGGTGCTCCAGGACGATCACCCTCGCAATTGGAGACCAGCGGGAAATCGACCTCGATCACTTCGGCCCCAAAGGCTTCGAGTGCCTTGCGAGCCTCTTCCCAGAGCCCGATAACCGAGGGACGGGTGTTGATTCGCTGGCCCGTCGGACCACCGATACCCGGCGCATCGCTCGTGCCGGCATCGGGATCCGCGTTGATGTACATACGAGGAACGCCGAAGCGTTTGCCAGCGAGGGCATCGGTATTCGCGGCAAGCGACCCATAGGAAGCGGGACGCACCGAGGCGACACTCGGGATGGGCACCCAAGGTTGCATCCGCCACAGATCGCCTCGTGTGTCGGGATCATCCGCCACCACCACGTCGAGCACTTCGAGCAGGTCGGCCATGGTTCTGGCAAACGGCACGACAACGTCCATGGTCGGCGTTAACGGCCAGTTCCCGCGCACCGAGATCACTCCGCGCGAAGGCGTATAGGCACACAAACCATTGTTCGACGCAGGGCCACGTCCGCTCGACCAGGTTTCTTCGGCGAGGCCAAATGCCGCGAAGCTGGCGGCGGTTGCAGTACCGGCGCCATTCGATGAGCCCGAGGCGAAGGGGGCGGTGAGATAGTCAGCGTTGTACGGGCTCTCGGCCCGGCCATACACCCCGCGCTGCATGCCGCCGTTGGCCATGGGCGGCATATTGGTCTTGCCCAGGCAAATTGCGCCAGCGGCACGAAGCCGTTCGATGGTGAACGCATCGCGATAAGCAATCAGGTTCGCGAAGGCGGGACTTCCGGAGGCTGCGGTGAGCCCCTTCACCAGATAACTGTCCTTGGCCGTATAGGGAATGCCATCGAGCGGCCCCAGCGATTCGCCCTTGGCCCGACGGGCATCGGACGCCTGCGCTTCCTTGAGCGCATCGGGGTTGCGAACCACCACTGCGTTGAGGGCGGTGGGCGTGTCGGGGCCGTCGTAGGCGTCGATTCTGGCGAGATAGGCCTGAACCAGTTCAACCGCCGTCGTCTGGCCCGATTCGAGCGCAGCACGCAGTTGGGCAATGGAAACCTCGGTGACCTCAATCATGCTGTTACCGCCGGCGGGTGATGGGTGACTGGATGTTGGGCTCAAGGACATCATTCATCTCAAAATGGTTTTTCGTATTGGTTCTCGTTGCACTGCATTAGCGCGGTCGATAATCCACAATACGTGCTTAACATCTTTATTTCAGGGCGCTTGATGCAGGATCTGCGATCAATACGCGGTGAGTACGTTGTACCCGTGATTTTGCATGAGATTAGAGAAAGAGCCCACTCCATGAACTGCCCGGAACGCTACGCATCCTGAAGCCGCTCACGCAGAAACTCGATAAACCGCTGGGTTTTCGCCGGCAACAGCCGCGTCTCGGTGAGGGCGTAAACCGAGACGGGTGAAGCCTGCCACTGCGGCAAGACTCTGCGCAGTGTGCCATCGGCGAGGTCTTGCGCAACGATACCTTCCCCCAATAACGCGATACCCAGGTCCAGCGTCGCCAGACGTCGAATCATTCCCACGCTGTTGAGTTCGAATCGACCGCCAACCTCAACCTCCACCTCCCCTTCACTGCCGGAGAGTATCCAGCGGTCGGCGCGCGTGCCGCGCATACGCAGGCATTCGTGGCGGGTCAGGTCCGTGGGTTGAATCGGATCACCGTGCAGTTCGAGATAACGGGGTGAGGCATACAGGCCGCGGCGCAAACTGGCGAGCTTACGGGCGATCAGGTTCGAACTCGCGGGTTCGCCCATGCGAATGACCACATCAACCGGTTCACTCACCAGATCGACCTGACGCGGGGTCAGATCGAACTCGAAGCTGATACCGGGATACAACCGGGCAAACTCCGCGATCAGCGGCGCCAGGTAGATATTGGCGAAATCCACCGGGAGTGAAGCCCGCAGTACACCGCTGGGTCGGGCAAGCATTTCGCCGAGCTGCTCATGCGCAAGCCGGGCTTCTTCGACGATGCGTTTGCAGCGATCGAAGTACAACTGCCCCGCCTCGGTCAGCTCGATCTTGCGCGTGGTGCGATGCAAAAGCCTTAGCCCGATTTCCTTCTCGAGGCCACTTATCCGGCGCGACAGCGTCGAATTCGGCATCCCCATCGCTTCCGCTGCCCGGCGGAAACTGCGCGCCTTCACGACCTCGACGAACAACGCCATGTCGTTGAGAAACTCCAATGTCATTGCTCCATCAGTGGATCAGTCAATTCAGTTTTACCCGGTTTATCCCGGATTCGGATTGATCAATGATAGCCACATCGTTTACCGAGGAGTACCGCAATGCATTCGCTTTTTTCTCAGGTCCAGATCGGTCGCCATACACTGACCAACCGCATGGTCATGGCCCCGATGACCCGTTCGCGTTCCGATGATTACGGGGTGCCTACCGAGCTGGTCCCGACCTACTACGCGCAGCGCGCCGGTGCCGGGTTGATCATCTCTGAAGGGGTGTTCCCTGTGGCCTTGGGCAAGGGTTACGTGCGTACTCCCGGTATCGAAACCGCCGAGCAAGTGGCCGCCTGGAAGCACGTCACCGAGGCCGTACATGCTCGCGGCGGTCGGATCTTCATGCAATTGATGCACTGCGGACGCATATCGCACCCTTCGCTGTTGCCTGGCGGCGCCCTGCCACAGGCCCCCTCCGCGATCAAACCCGCCGGCCAGACCTGGACAGCCTCAGGTCTTCAGGATTTCGTCACCCCACAGGCGCTGACCGTGGTCGAGATTGCCGCGGTCATCGAGGGCTACCGTCAGGCCGCACGCCTGGCCATCGAGGCCGGTTTCGACGGTGTCGAGCTGCATGCCGCTTCGGGGTATCTGCCTGAACAGTTTCTCTCGACGAGTAGCAATCAGCGCACGGATGAGTACGGTGGATCGGTTGAAAACCGTGCTCGTTTTGTACTGGAGGTGTTGAACGCCATGGCGACGGAAATTGGCAGTGATCGCGTCGGCATCAAGCTCTCCCCTGAGATGAACTTCAATGACATCGTCGATGCCAACCCGCAAGAAACCTACACTTGGCTGGTCGAGCAATTGCGCGGACTGAATCTCGCTTATCTGCACGTTGCCCTGTTCGGCGCCAGCGTCGACTACCACGCCTTGTTGCGCCCACTGTTCGACGGCAGCTACCTGATCGGTGGCGGACTCGATCAAAACGCCGCCGAAGCCCTGATCGCTGAGGGCCGGGCCGACGCGGTGGTGTTTGGCAGCGCATTCCTCGCCAACCCCGACCTGCCCGAGCGTTTTCGCACAGGCGCCGAGCTGAATGTGCCGGACAAAAACACGTTCTACGCACCAGGCGCGCAAGGGTATATCGATTACCCGGCCATGAGCCCGGCACAGAGCGCCTGAGGAAACTGCCATTGCGATGCATGCCCAACCTTACTGCCAGGAGAATCATCATGACGTACGAAAAATTCAGTGCCGACAATGCCGCCCTGCTGTTGATCGATCACCAGGTGGGGACGATGGGGTGGGTGAAATCCATTCCGTTCGAAGAGCTGAAACGCAATGCCCTGATGCTCGCCAAAGCGGCCAGCATTCTGAAGCTTCCGGTGGTCCTGACCTCCAGCATGGAGGAATACGCTCAGGGGCCGCTGCTCAGTGAACTGGAGCAGATCCTGCCCGCCGAATTCGCTTCCCGCGTCAAACGCCTGGGCATCGTCAACGCGATGGACGATGAACACTTCGCCGCCGCGGTCAAAGCCACGGGCCGAAAAAAACTCATCATTGCCGGCGTCACCAACGACGTCTGCACGGTGTATCCGGCGCTGAGTCTGGTGCGTGAGGGGTATGAAGTTCAGGTGGTGGCCGATGGCGGCGGCTCACCGAGTGTCATGGCCGATGACATCGCCCTGCGGCGGATGGATAAAGGCGGCGTGACGCTGACGACCACCAACCAGCTGATTGCAGAACTCGCCGGAAGCTGGGCTACGCCGCAAGGTGGGCAGTTGGTGCAAGTGCTGATGGAAGCGCTTCAAGGCTAAAGGGTTGGTGCAGAACCTGTGGGAGCGGGCTTGCTCGCGAAAGCGGTGTGTCAGGCAACATTAATGTCGGCTGACACTGCCTCTTCGCGAGCAAGCCCGCTCCCACAGGGATGAATCGCGTCTACATCTCAACCTGCGTGCCCAGCTCGATCACGCGATTGAGCGGCAACTTGAAGTATTTGAGGTTGCTGTTGGCGTTCTTCAGCAAAAACGCGAACAGGCTTTCGCGCCAACGGGCCATGCCGATACGTTTGGTCGGGATAACCGTCTCCCGGCTGAGGAAGTAAGTGGTGCGCATCGGACTGAAATCCAGCTCTTTCAAATGGCATAGGCTCAACGCCAGAGGCACGTCGGGCTCCTCGATAAAACCAAAGTGCAGACTCACTCGAAAGAACCCTTCACCATAAGCCTCGACCTCGAATCGCCGGTCCGCCGCCACGCGCGGGCTGTCTTCAGACACCACGGTGAGCAACACCACCTGCTCGTGCAGCACCTGGTTATGCAACAGGTTGTGCAAGAGGGCATGAGGGACCGCATCCGCCCTGGCCGTCAGAAATACCGCGGTACCCTGCACACGATGGGGTGGTTGCGAGCCAATGCTGCTGATGAACAACGGCAGCGGCAGCGAGGTTTCGTCCAGCCGCTCGACAATGATCTTTCGGCCCCGTTTCCAGGTGGTCATCAATATGAACAGGGCAATACCGGCAATCACCGGGAACGCACCGCCCTGGAAGATCTTCGGCGCATTGGCGGCGAAGTACAGGCTGTCCACTATGAGAAAACCCAAGAGCATCGGAATAGCCAGCCAACGAGGTGTTTTCCAAAGCAGCAATACGACAGCCGAGGACAGAATGGTGGTAATCAGCATGGTCCCCGTCACCGCCACACCATAAGCCGCCGCCAGTGCACTGGACGATTCAAAACCGATGACCAGCAACACGACGCCGACCATCAGCGCCCAGTTCACCATGCCGATGTAAATCTGCCCCTGCTCCTGACTGGAGGTGTGCTGGATAAACATCCGCGGCACGTAACCCAGCTGAATGGCCTGGCGAGTCAGTGAGAACGCGCCGGAAATCACCGCCTGGGAGGCGATGATGGTGGCCAGTGTCGAGAGCGCGACCATCGGCAGCAACGCCCAGTCAGGTGCCAATAGATAGAACGGATTACGTACCGCTTCAGGGTTCCCGAGGATCAGCGCGCCCTGGCCAAAATAGTTGAGTACCAGGCCGGGGAGCACCAGGATGAACCAGGCTCGGGCAATGGGTTTGCGACCAAAATGGCCCATATCGGCATACAGGGCTTCAGCACCGGTCAATGCCAACACGACGGCGCCCAGGATGGCGACGCCAATGCCCGGATGAACCACGAAAAATTGCACCGCCCACGCAGGATTCAGCGCTTGCAGAACTTCCGGCCGTTGCAAGATGCCGTAAATGCCAAGTGTGCCCAACACCACAAACCACAGCACCATGACCGGGCCGAACAGGATGCCGATACGAGCCGTGCCGTGTTTCTGTATCAGGAACAGTGCTACCAGGACGACCACGGACAGCGGAACCACCCAATGCTCAATGCCATCGAACGCAAGCTGTAGCCCTTCAACCGCAGAGAGCACCGAGATGGCCGGGGTGATCATGCTGTCGCCGTAAAAAAGTGCCGCGCCAAACAGGCCAAGCAATACCAGGACCCTGCTCATTTTGGGATACGGCGCAGCGGCCCGACGTGCCAGTGCCGTCAAGGCCATGATGCCCCCTTCGCCCTGGTTGTCGGCACGAAGGATAAACAGCACGTACTTGATCGAGACGACCCAGATCAGTGACCAGAAGATCAACGACAGAACGCCCAGTACACCGTCGTGATTGGCCTGGACTCCGTAATGACCGGCGAACACTTCCTTCAGGGTGTAAAGAGGGCTGGTGCCGATATCCCCATAAACCACGCCCACCGCGGCGATGAGCAAGCCCACTCCCGAGGTTTTGGAATGGGATTCTTCATGGGCCGGGATCGCTGTTTCGCTCACGGGTAGCTTCTCGATAAGGAGGAAGGATTGCAATGCCAGTCAGTTTAGCGAAATCCATGTGGGAGCGGCGGTGCGACGATTCGACTTGCTCGCGAAAGCGGTGTGTCAGGCGACATCAATGTTGACTGGGCCACCGTCTTCGCGAGCAAGCCCGCTCCCACAGGTTTCGCAGAAGCATTGCAGGCATATTCACGATCAAAAAAACGCGGCAAGTATCGTCGCGAGGGAGAATATCGACCGTAAAGAATTCGTAAAATTGTACGGGCAGCACCCTCCGCCAATGATCATCAAGCGATTCACTCCTATTTTGCCGTCCCGCCACGAGGTTTATAGAACAGGAACTTCCGGGTCTCAGCCGTCTTGGTGTATTTCTTCGCCCAGGCGGGCTTCACCGTTCTGTCGTGGAAATACAAGGCGCCATGGGTTCGGTCCTTGAGTTGCTTGTTGAGCGCCTTGCGCGCGATTTCCTTGGCGATGACATACTCGTCGTCTTCCTTTACCTGATCCGCACGTCCGTCGCACCACCACGAAAACTGGCAGGAGCCCGTTTCAGAGCCTTGCTTGACCACGGCGCACACCGTATCGGGAAAACCCTCATGGCCGAGCCGGTTCATGACCACGCTGGCGACGGCTTCCATATCCGCACCGGCCACACCTTTGGATTCCCAATAGATGCTGCGTGCAAGGCAGGTGATTGCATCGTCCAGAGGGGCTGCGCCTGCCGGATCGACCGCCTGCACTTCGGACGGGGTGATGACCTCGGACTTGGGCACCGGAAGTTCGCTGTCCTTCTCGGCGGCTTTCTCTTCCAGGACCTGCGCCTTGTCTTCAGCCACTTCCTGTTTTTGCTCCTGCTCAGTCGCCAACACCTGGCCGCCTAAAAGGATGATTGCGAAGCAGGTGAGTCCCCATTTAAATCGCATGATCGATCCTTCCGATGACACTGGCTTGAGCAATGAAACGGCGATGTTGTAGCGCTGACCTGCTGTGATTGTAGTCGCCGCACGTTATTCCAGCCGTCTGACAATAATCTGCATGTCGAGGCGAAAAGGCATTGCATTCGCAGGGGGGAAATCGCGCATCATGGGCAAAGGGGGCGTTCTCAATTAGTTTCCCCGCCGCGCCGGGTCTGCTGTTGTGCAGGGCAAGGCGCGAGAAGCGTGGTTTGGTCATTCCAAATAAGCTTCGAGCAACGCAGCCCTGCACAACAGCAGGCCCGGCCCTTCGGGTTGTGCCTTAAAGCGGGCCAGCCTGCGTTGCAGGCCTTGGAAAGGGAACAACCATTCCCAGCGGCCTACGCCTTGCCTGGTCCGCTTTAAGGCGACAACGCGGCGGGGAAACTAATTGAGAACGCCCCCCTAGTCCGTTCAAGGGAGATTTTCATGCGCAGCCTGTCATCCGTTTTGCATCTCGCCGTGTTGTCATTCGGGCTGATGTTCAGCGTCGCCGCCTCGGCGGTCGATGAAACGCAGCTGGTCGAGTCGATCAACGTTTACCGCAGCCAGGTGCAGCGCTGCGGCGGCCAAGCGTCTGCGGAACTGCCGCCGCTGGCGAGCGATCCGCGTCTGGTCCTGTCCGCCAACAGCATCGGTGACTTGCAACAGGCACTGGCCCGCGCGGCGTATCCGATGGTCAATGTCCAGGCGATCAGCCTGTCCGGCCCGCGTGATGCGCCGTCCGCCATGAAGGCGATTCAGGAGAGCTTCTGCCAAGTGGTGCTGGACCCGCAATTCGTCGACATCGGCGTCAGCCGCAATGGCCGTGAATGGCGCATTGTGCTGGCGCGTCCGCTGTTGACCGGGCGATTGGGTGACTGGCAGGCGGAGGGACAGAAACTGCTTGAAGCGATGAACAGCGCCCGCGCCCAGACGCGCCAGTGCGGCACCCAAGCCTTTACCGCCACGACGCCGCTGGCCTGGAACGCCACACTGGGCTCCGCGGCCGAGACCCACAGCCGGGCCATGGCCAACAATAACTATTTCGATCACAAGGACCGCGACGGCCGCACACCGGGTGATCGGGCTGAACTGGCCGGTTACGCCGGTCAACAGGTCGGCGAGAACATCGCCGCCGGGCAAGACACCGTGCGCAAAGTGGTCGATGGCTGGCTAGCCAGCCCAGGCCATTGCGCCAATCTGATGAACCCGCAATTTCGTGAGCTGGGTGCGGCTTACGCGGTGGACCCGAAGAGTGACGCAGGCATTTACTGGACGGCGATGTTCGGGACGCCGTGAAGGCTTGAATTGCCCTTTGAAAAAGGAATCATCATTTGAATAAAGCCCCCTCTTCGACCGTCGATCAGAACCTGTCGAAGCCTGAGGCCATCAGCCTGCGGGAAGCGTTCCTGTTCTGGTTGAAGCTCGGCTTCATCAGTTTCGGCGGACCGGCCGGACAGATTTCGATCATGCACCAGGAGTTGGTGGAGCGCCGACGCTGGATCTCGGAACGGCGCTTTCTGCATGCCCTCAACTACTGCATGTTGTTGCCTGGGCCTGAGGCTCAGCAATTGGCGACCTACATCGGCTGGCTGATGCACCGGACGTGGGGCGGCCTGATTGCCGGCGCGCTGTTTGTGCTGCCTTCGCTGTTCATCCTGATCGCGTTGTCATGGCTGTACATCGCCTTTGGCGAAGTGCCGGTGGTGGCCGGCCTTTTCTATGGGATCAAGCCTGCCGTGACCGCCATTGTGGTGCAGGCGGCCCACCGGATCGGCTCGCGGGCATTGAAGAACAATTGGCTGTGGGGAATCGCCGCGGCTTCATTCACGGCCATCTTCGTGTTCAATGTGCCGTTCCCGTTGATTGTGCTGGGCGCCGCGATCATCGGTTATGTCGGCGGACGTCTGGCACCTGAACGGTTCCGCACCGGGGGCCACAGCGCGGCGAAAAAATCCTTCGGCCCCGCCTTGATCGATGACGATACCCCGCCTCCCGAACACGCCCGCTTCAACAGTTTTAAATTGCTGCGTCTGTTGCTGGTGGGTGCGGCGTTGTGGGTATTGCCGATGGGCATTCTCACCACGCTGTTCGGCTGGGAAGGCACCCTGACCCAGATGGCCTGGTTCTTTACCAAAGCGGCATTGCTGACATTCGGCGGCGCGTACGCCGTGCTGCCTTATGTGTATCAGGGCGCGGTCGGCCATTATGGCTGGCTGACACCCACGCAGATGATCGACGGTCTGGCACTCGGCGAAACCACCCCCGGGCCGCTGATCATGGTGGTGGCCTTCGTCGGTTTCGTCGGCGCCTATGTTCAGCAGGTGTTCGGCCCTGACCATGTGTTCCTGGCCGGCGCCCTCGCCGCCACGCTGGTGACCTGGTTCACCTTTCTGCCATCGTTCCTGTTCATCCTCGCCGGCGGTCCGCTGGTGGAGTCGACGCACAACGAACTCCGGCTCACCGCGCCGCTGACCGCGATTACTGCGGCGGTGGTCGGCGTGATCCTTAATCTGGCGTGTTTTTTCGGCTACCACGTGCTCTGGCCCAACGGCTTCAGCGGCCAACTCGACTGGCCTTCGGCGCTGATCGCCATTGCGGCGGCCATCGCCTTGTTCCGCTTCAAGCGGGGCGTGATCGAGGTATTGACGGGGTGCGGCCTGATCGGGTTGGTGGTGCATTTGCTGCGCTAGCGCAGCAAACGTGATCAATTAAGTTGTCGCTGCCTCTGCAGCTCGGTCTTCAACCACGTATCTGCCGGTTGTACACCCGCCGGACAGCGCACTTCATAGGCGCGACCACTCACACTGCTTTGGGTGGCCGCCAGGTCGATGAAGTTTTCTGCGCTATTGATCTTGTCCCTCTCTTCGAGATACTCAAGCTTCTTTTCCAGATGCGCCCGGGCCTGAGCGCCCGGGTATTCGCTCCCGTTGCGCACAAACCGGCACTCACTGTGCTCGACAAAGTCCAGCAAGCTGTTTATTTCCTGAGTGGCTTGAGGTGGGGTTTGCGCCTGTACATTGAGCACCACTGCGGTCAGGCCGATACCCGCCGCGATCAACCAGTGGCTGACATGCCGAGTGAAACGTCCAGGCAGAACTCCCATGGTGACACCTCGCATGACTGACGGCAGATCAGAGCGGTGGTGCCCGCTCTGAAGGCTGGCGAGCAAGTATCAATCGTCGTCGCGGTCGTCGCGGTCCCGGTCACGGTAACGACGGCGATCATCACGCCGGTCGTAATCCCGGTCATACCGTCGATCATCACGCTGGTCATAACCTCGGTCATGGTCGCGACGGTATTCACGGCGGTGATCCCGATCGTACCTGTCATCATCTTCCCAGTGAGGAAAGCAGCCTCCCAACAAGAGAGTAGCTGCAATGGCCAGGGTCATTATCGCGGTGCGCTTCATTTGAACATCCTAAAAGCAAAGGTCAGAGCTGCGGGGCTGAGTTGACGCTATCCACGAATTCAATCGAAGAGCGTGCAAACCGCAGATACGACCTTCCAGATGCTCAATGATTCCGCAACGCACTCCTTGTAGCTGGCGAAGCTGCTACAAAGATTGCGATGACGACGTTAGGCCTTACAGCGTTCTTTGGCTGTTACCGATGGTTTTGGCTTTTTCGATGGCCCACTCCATCGCCGCTTCCATGTCCAGCAGATGCGGCGACGGGTGTTTATCCTCAACGATGGCCGAACCGTCCGGCCAATAGACACCCATGAACATCTTCAGCGAACCATCTCTCAATATCTCGGCTTTAACCTCGATGCTGCATCCGTTCGATAGCGTTTCCGAGTGGATCATATGGCGCTCAGTCATGGCTGCATTCCTCCCGTCGTTGCTATCAGCGTAACCCATGCTGCACTGAGCGCGATGACGCTCAAGCGTCTATCTGCACCACCTCGACCCCCAGTTTTTGATAATCCTCGACATTGCCCGAGGCCACATGACGTTCGGTGATCAGGGTATGCACGCGGTTGCAAGGCGCAACCACGAAGGGCTCCACCGCCCCCAGTTTGTCCGCGGTGGTGACGGCAATCACATGGGAAGCGCTGGCGAGCATCGCCTGCTTCACCGGCACCTCATCGAAATGCAGCGAGCTGATGCCGACTTCCGGATGAATGGCGCAGACCCCGGTGAACAGCAGATCGGCCTTGATGCCTTCGATCAACCGCAGGGTTTCATGCCCGCCGGAAGACATCGTCGCGGGATTGAGCTGACCACCGGCAACAATCACCGTGATGCCTTTGTATTCGGCGAGGGTGATCGCGATCATCGGCGACGCGGTAATGGCCGTGATGGAGATGTCAGCGGGCAGCGAGCGCGCGATCTGCAGCGTGGTGCTCCCGGAATCGAAAATCACAATCTGGCCGTTTTTCACCCGGCGTGCGGCGAGTTGGGCCAGACGGGTTTTCACCTCATCGGTTTCGCCAACCCGAGTGAAGTAATCCTTGCCCGTATCCTTGGGCCGCGGCAGCGCCCCGCCATGCACCCGCTGCACCAGCCCGGCGCTGGCCAGCTCCGACAGATCCCGGCGGATGGTGTCTTCGGACACAGCAAAATGCTGGCTCAGCTCGGAGGCCATGACCTTACCGTCGCGTTCCAGGATCAAAAGGATTTTCTGACGGCGCAGCTGCGGGAGTTCGGCGCTGGAATGCTCGGCTTGCATGGTTATGCCTGTTTTTGCGTGTTTGTGCGAGATTAGTCAAACACTCAAGTGAACACAACCGGCAGCAGAAGAATGCAGGCTCATGCCAGGCACAGAACCTGTGGGAGCGGGCTTGCTCGCGAAAGCGGTGTGTCAGGCAACATTAATGTCGCCTGACACACCGCTTTCGCGAGCAAGCCCGCTCCCACATGGATTGCGTTTAACTGACGTCAATCACAACGCATTCACAATGAACTCCCTCAACCATTGATGCGCAGGGTCGCGATGAACACGCTCGGGCCAGAGCATCGACATCTCGTAACCCGGGACATCAAGCGGTGGCTCGACCACCTCCAACGCCCCCGCATCGCGAACCAGCCGTGACGGCAGCATCGCCACCATGTCAGTACTCTCCACCACCGACCGCACAAACAGGAAATGCGGGACTGAAAGCACCACCCGGCGTGTCATGCCCACCGCCGAAAGCGCCTGGTCGGTAACACCCTGAAACGCCCCACCATCCCGTGACACGATCACGTGGTCGAGTTCACAGAATTGCGCCAGTGTCGGCCGCTTTTTCAACTGCGGATGGCCAGCACGCCCTACCAAAACATACCGCTCGGTAAACAACGCTCGACGCCGCAAGCCGAGGGGAGCGTCCTCGCTGGTGTGGAAAGCCAGATCGATTGCCCCCTGCTCCGCTTGCCTGGCGATCTGCGACGGAACCAGGTCAAACACCGCCAAACGCGTGCCCGGTGCTGCCGAACGCAGCCCAGCCAACGCTGGCAACACGATGGTCGACTCAGCGTAGTCAGACGCCATGACGTTCCACGTCTGCCGTGCCTCAACCGGGTTGAAAGGGCTGGCGGGTGACACGGCGCGCTCCAGGGCTTCCAGGGCCTGACGCAACGGCTCGCGCAACTCATCGGCCCTGGCCGTGGGCCGCATGCCCCGTGGTCCTGGCAATAACAGTGGATCACCGAAAATGTCCCTCAACTTGGCGAGATGAACACTCACCGACGGTTGAGACAAACTCAGGCGTTGCGCCGCACGGGTCACGTTGTGTTCCGAGAGCAAGACATCAAGGGTCAGCAGCAGATTGATGTCCAGGCGTCGCAGATTATTCATGGTAATACCTGGCATATTGGTTATTCATTTCCAATATACCTGGCAAAGCCCGACTCTGCAGCCTCCTGACACCGGAGACTCAGCCATGAAAGTTCTGCTCGTTTATGCCCATCCCGAACCAAAATCATTGAACGGCTCGCTCAAAGACTTTGCCGTCAAACGCCTGGAAGCTAACGGCCACCAGGTGCAAGTCTCTGATCTATACGCGATGGACTGGAAAGCCTCGCTGGATGCCGATGACAGTCCCGGCCGCCCGGCCGAATCGCGGTTCAATCCTTCGCTGGACTCCAAACTTGCCTTCGAAGAAGGCCGGCAAAGCCAAGACATCGTCCTCGAACAGGAAAAACTGCTCTGGGCCGATACCGTCATTCTGCAGTTTCCACTGTGGTGGTTTTCGATGCCGGCGATCCTCAAAGGCTGGGTGGAACGCGTCTATGCCTATGGTTTTGCCTATGGCGTAGGAGAACATTCCGATGCGCGCTGGGGTAACCGCTATGGAGAAGGCACGCTGGCGGGCAAACGGGCGATGCTGATCGTCACCGCGGGTGGATGGGAGTCTCATTACAGCCCTCGGGGCATCAATGGGCCCATCGATGATGTGTTATTCCCGATTCAGCATGGCGTGCTGTTTTACCCCGGTTTCGACGTGCTGCCACCGTTCGTGATCTATCGCACCAGCCGAATGGATGAAGCGAAATTTTCGACGACCTGCGACGCGCTCGGTCAACGGCTTGATGACCTCGGGAGGACCGCACCGATTCCTTTCCGGCCGCAGAATGCAGGCGCGTATGACATCCCGCAACTCACGTTGCGTGCGGAGATTGCTTCGGATCAGACTGGGTTTGCAGCTCACGTCAGACAGGCAGAGCGTGATGAATCAGATGTGCGGGCGCCAACCGCAAAAGCGAGTGCCGTGAGTTAAATCGTAATGTGATCGGTGCAGCTGCCGAAGCTTGCGTTCGGCTTGTAGCAGCTGACGAGCTCGCGAGGCTGCGTTCGGCTGCGAAGCAGTCGTAAACCCTGAATGCACAGTGTGCCTGACGGACCGCAGTGCCTGATTTTACGACTGCTGCGCAGCCGAACGCAGCCTTCGGCAGCTGCTACGAAGAACGCGTCGTGGCTGAAATGGTTTAACCGACTCGCAAACACGAAAAAGCCCGCACAAGGCGGGCTTTGGAAATCGATGTAGGTGGCCAGCGCTGGTCTCTGGCTTACAAGGTTTATCGGGCCTCTCACAGAACAGGATTTTTAACTTTAGGCTGTTCTGCCTCACACGGCATAAGGGCTGGATCTCAGCGCGGAGATCTTTCTAACCGTGTACCCTTGGGAGCGCGCCCCACGCTTCCTCGCTATCCCTTTGCGCATCAGTCTGCGTCTTCACCTACAGTTTCAGAATAGCAAATCGTTCGAGGTCTGGGTCGGGCTTTTTAGACCGATTCTTTTCTAAGGGAATGACAGGTAAATGGAAAGATACTAACGCTGCGCACCTATGGAATCCCCTCACCACAATGGAACTCTCCTTTCCCTTTAGGGATGGAATTTCCCACTCGGCCCCGCACCCGTTTTTGTTGTGCGAAAAATCTTATAGCCCACCGTCTGCCTGGCTGACGTCATATCGACATCGATCACCATGACATTCGAGTGATTACCGTAAAAGGAATCCGGATCGATACACGACAGCGTGGAAATTCCATTAGGCAGGGTGTGCGAGTGGTTCATGTTGTAGATCTGCTCAGGCCTAATGTTTGGGGTGTACTGGTTTATCGGACTGGACATCAACTCATTGATCACCGTGCTTTTCTCACCGCGCGAAACCGCAAGCGTGGCGTGATAAGAGGTGTGCATGTCGCCCGTCAGGAAGGTCAGGCGTGACACGTTTTTTTCGAGGACATGCTCAAGGATGCGGCTTCGCTGTTCTTCGAAAGCAGGATCCGACCATTTGTCACCTTCAGAGTTTTTCACCACCCCCACGAACGGCACGCTGGTGACAACGAACTTCAGGTCATCACGGTAACGCGACAGCCAGCGCAACAGGTCGTCTTCCTGGACCTCATCAAGCAAACACTTTTGCGCCGTGCTGCGGTAATACCGGGTGTCCATGACAAAGAACTTCACCGCGCCGTAGTTGAACTCGTAGTGGTAATGATGCTCGGCATGAGGACTCGAAGGATTGTGCGAATGCTGAAACTCCCAATACGCCTTGATGGCGGCGTTTGCCAGCGCTTGCGTGGACGAACCGGTGGCCGTGTCGAAGTTGTTGATCAGTTCATGGTCGTCAAGAATCATGTAATGCGATAACTCTGTCAGCGTCCGGCGCGCGGGCACACAGTCCTCCCAGGCATCCAGATACTTGTCACGAAAGAACTGCACATCGATGGAGGGCTGGCGCGGGATGTCCGAGTAAATCTGGTCGCCGCAATGAATCATGAAGCGTGCGTCGTTGTTTTTGGCCACCCGAGAAATCTCGACCCAGGCGCGGTCGGGCCTCTCCAGTATCCCGAGCGAATGCAAATTGCAGGAGCCGAGCACGAAAGAGAATGATCCGGTCAGTTCTACCGCGGGAAAGGTGCGAAAACGCCCCTCGGTATAGGCATCACGAACTCGCTCATCGGCTGCCGCACCGCGGGTCTTACCGAAGGCCACCTTCACGGTATAAGGCGTATCGGGATTGAGCTTTTTCCACTCCAGAACGCCCGTGTAAAACTCCATTGGCTGGGCATCGAGCACCTTGGTGGGGCCTGTCGCGTTGTTGTCGCAATCCACTACATCAACAAAGGCCACCGGCCAACGCTCGCTGGCGCGTACCCAGACTTTAATCGACGTATCGGTGGTATGACCGAGAATGAGCCGCGCCATCTGATGTCCTCCTGAAACCTGAGCAGCAGTTCAGTCGATAAATCAGCATCGCGCCACTAAGACATCAAACCCGCCGCGTAAGAACAAATCCCTGATGATTTGGGGGCTTTGTCGTTTCTGGCTGGAACACCCTCCGCAAATCTCGCCAACAATAGCTACGACCGCAACACCCCAATCGCCCGCCGATACTTCTCAACGCGCTCCAGATCCTCCCAGGACGGCTGGGCAATCCGCGACAAGTCGCTGTTCTCTTCCAGATCCGCCAGTTTCACCACCCGCCCGATCGGGTTCTGCGCCACGCGCTCGATAAACTCTTCGTACGACTCATCCGGCACCTTGGTCACCGACGCAATCGCCATCAGCACCGTTTCGCTAAAACCTTCGTTACGCAGATCGTCGAAGCTGATGCCGCAGTCTTCGACCACGTCATGCAGCACCGCGACGATGCGCTCTTCCAGCGTGTTCACCCGCAGCATGACTCTCAGCGGATGCAGGATGTAAGGCGCACCGCCCTTGTCCATCTGCCCCTCATGCGCCGCCGCGGCGATGGCAATGGCGCGTTCCAGTGTCTGACTCATGGATTCTCCTCGGGTTAAACGCCGTAACGGCCGGCGACATGAATGTTGCGCTTGGCGCCCTCAGCGTGGCGTTCGAGAATCATCGACACCAGCGTCGCCTGATCGACGCCCGGATGACCATCCACCACTTCAGCGACCCAGCCACAACCGGACTTTTGCACATGCTGACGCCACTCACCCGGCCAGGCTTCAAGCGCCGACACCGCCAACCACACCGCCCCACCCTGCTCGCAATGACCGCCACCGATGGACTGTTCGAAACAAAAAGGCGTGTCCGGTCGGGAAAGGTCGATGTGGAAGAGATAAATGTCCTGGGTTTGGTGCTGTGGCGTGGGGGCGTTGTTGCGGCTGCCGATTTCGATCATGGGCGCGTTCCATCCTTGAATTCCCGTTGGCGTTGAGTCTACGACGGCGACGGCGCTGGACGGCATCTTTTGATTTTCCCATCCGAAAATCATGTAGGAAACCACCCTCTGTGGCGAGAGAGCTTGCTCCCGTTAAGCGGCGAAGCCGACCCAAATCCTGCCGCATCTTTAAACGTGCCCACATCCTGTAGCAGCTGGCGAAGCCTGCGTTCGGTTGCGCAGCAGCCGCAAACCCAGCGCGCAAGGTACAACTGACACTAAACAACCTCTGATTTCTCGGCTGCTACCCAGTCGAATGCAATCTCCGTCATCAGCCAACAAACATGGGTTTTGATCCTACACCCGCGTTTGCAGGCACAAAAATGGACGCCTATATTCGACCCGTCGCTGACAGCAGTTAGCGATTGGGTTTCGCAGCCCTACAGAATAGAATCAGCCGGCACCGTCATAAGACACCCAGGCGAGCTTCGCCTGCGTCGCAGTTTATGGCGGCTGTGCGTGGGAGACTTTCGAGTCTGCCGGGTTTGATTCTTTCCTGGTCTGCGAACCCGCGCACAGTTGCCACCCATTTTGTATCGCAGCAAAAAGGTGGCAGTTCATGCCCTTCAAAAAGAATCTTATCTAATGAAAATGAACAACCCGCTCCGCCACTACACCCCCATGTCCCACTTCGCCACCGACCACCCCGTCCTCCTCATCGACGCCGACGCCCCACTGCGCGAACTCCACAACTGCCTCAGCGAACGCCTCAGCGCCGTCCTCAAATACCTCAACCTCATGGCCTGCACTAGCCTGCCGGACTACGCCGAGCACGACATCAACACCGTTACCAACATCGCCCGGATCATGGTCCAGGATGTGTGCGATGTGTTTCGGGTGATTGAGCAGCGTGGGTTTGATGCGCCTGAGGGTCAATGACCCATTATTTGAGTCGTAAAAAAACCCGCGCTATTGCGGGTTTTTTACGGCTGCAACCATTCGTACGGGCGATTTTTCTCGATTCGCAACTTCATCGCACAGCGATGGCAAAAGGTCTCCTGTTCCCAGGGCCTCCCAAACAACAACGATCAGTAAACCTGCACCCGCCACAACTCCCGCGAAGACGATGCCGCCGACATCGGAAACCGCCCATGCAGCGTCCGATAGTTATCAATCAGCACCAGATCACCCTCACTCCATTGATGAGCAATCAGGCACTCCGGGTCATAAACCAGCGAGTTGACCTGTTCGAGCAGCGCCTGTTGAGCCTCTTCATCATGGTCCTGCACAGCCTGGCTCAGGGTCTGCAATGTCGAGTTGGTGCCCTCTTGGTAACGCAGGATCAGTTCGCCGCTGCGGGGGTGAAGATCCACCAGGCTGTACATGCGCGGGGAGCCACCGAAGTAGGTCATTTTGGTGTAGTAGGTGATGTTCACGTCCTGCCATTGTCGGGCGACTTGCTGGCCGACTTTGCGCAGTACGTTTCGGCTGTCGACGATGGTGGTCTGACCTTCGCCCGGCTGCGGCGCGGTCTCGCAATACAGCATGAATTTGCTGGCGCAGAATTTCGGGTTGCGCTGAACCTGCGCGTCGCTGTCGGGCAGCATGTTCAGGTCCCAGTGCAACGGCGTTTTCTCCAGCGAGTGCACCACGCCTTGGGGTTTGTCCGCCGGTTTGACCACGTGCACGGCGCCGAAGGCCCATTCGTACAGCGTGCCAAAGCGTTCGCAGCTGCGAGCAAAACTGTCCTGGTCGTCGAAGCGGCAGCCCTTGAGGCAGACGAAACCGAAGGTTTCCACCAGTGCTTCCAGCAGGCCCGTGGACAGCCGTTCGAAACCCAGCCCCAACGGGTCTCGCACCACCAGGCCAAACAGCGGCAGTTTTTGCAGTTCGTATTCGAAGCCTTGGGCCTGCGGGTTTTCTGTTTGGTGGTAGAGCCATGGCCGCCCCTCAAAGGTGACCAGCACATGGTGGTCGAGGTCGACCTGGGCACGGGCGCGAAGGGTTTGGCTGCCATCGAGGTTGCACACCGGTACGGCGTGCCAGGGGCTGTCGACACGGGTCAGCCCTTCGGCCAGGCCGAAGGTGAATTTGGGCCCGGCATTGCTGTATTGATGGACCGACAAGCGAATGTCATCGCCGAAGAAACGATCCACTGCCGCATTCAATGCCTGCCCGCGAAACATCATTTGGTAGGCTTTGAAGTTGATTTGCTGCAGGTACTCGTCCTCGCTCTGCCCCTCTTCACGGCACAGACGCAGGTCGTTGTAGAGGTGACTGCAGAGGTGGTCATGGGCCTGGCTGAGGGATTCATCGTGCCGGCTCTGCTCGATCAGATCCCCAAGGTTTTTCCAGGGCAGACGGGCCTGCTTGATCAGGCTGGCGCGAACCGACTCCGCACTTTGGGCCTGAGGGAACAGGTCTTCCATGCTGACCCACTGAATCGTGTGGGTGGTGCACAGTTCACGCAAAGCCCGGTTGTAGGTCTCGCGAACGTCGTCGGCCACCCCGACGATGTCGTTGAAGGTCGTTCCGTCACTGAGGATCGAGACCACACAACCCGGTGCATGCAGCGCGGCAATGGCTTGGCCGAGTTGGTCGAGGCGCTCGATGGCGATGACCTCGCCGTAGTCCGGCAACACGCCGAATGTCTGGTCAGTGGCGTTTGGCGACTTGCAGGGAAAACCAGGCAAAACCAGACGCACCGGCAGGCTCTGATCGAAGCAATGCCCCAAACGTAGCGCGAGATGCGCTCTGCCTTGTGTGTCGAAACAATCATCCGTACCTTTGAGCAGATAACCCGCGAGCAAATCGCTGACGGCAGCGATCCAAGCGTCTCTATGTTCCATAGAACAATTTCCTTGAGAGTGTGTGTATCAATAGGATTTAACGGTGTCGCCATGCTCGGTGAATGCATGCGCCGTACCGCAGACTTGCCGCAGAATGCGCAGCAATCCGGCCGGCTGTTCGCAGCAGAAGTTCGGGGCCAGGGCCTGCAAGGTTGGGGTCATGCCATAGCCCCAAGTGACCGCCGCCGAGTACATGCCTGCAGCACGGGCGGTCTTCAAATCGATCTCGGTGTCACCGACGAACAAACAGCGTTGCGGATCAACCGATAATCGCCGGGCAGCTTCCCATGCCACCTCCGGTTGAGGTTTGAGCGCCCTGCCCGCGCGGTGCCCCAAAATCGCCCCGAAGGTATTCTGTGGAAGCAGCGCATCGGCTACTTGCAGGGCCATTTCCTCGGTCTTGTTGGTCACGATTGCCAGCGGCACTTGTAACTGGCGACAACCTTCAAGCAATGCAAGCACACCACTGAAGGGTCGGGAAAATTGAACAAGGTTGTTTTGATACAGCGCCACATAACGCTGGTGCATCGCAGCCGCATCAGCAATGCCAAACCCCGTGGCGACCTGCTCGATCATCGCCGTGACCCCGCCGCCGATATAACCCCGCACCGTTTCCGCTGACTGCGCCGGGCAACCGTGTTCGAGCAACACCTGGTTCAGGCACCAGGTGATGTCAGGCAAGGTGTCGACCAGGGTCCCATCCAAATCGAAAAGTACGGCTTCGACCCGCATCCGAGACGCCATCATTGAGCACTGGCGTAGTGACAAGGACGCCCCTTGCGGAACACCAAGCGGTGGTAACGCTCATCGACATTGCTGCGTTTTTCGAGGGTGACCACACCCCGTCGCTTGATCGCCACCGAATGCCAGGGCGTGCGCCACAGGTCACTGGTTGGCACCAACCGGATACCGATTTTCGTCGACACCGCCAGTTGCGGGTGAATCGACAGGCGCAGGCAATGCGGGTAGCGCGCCTGTAACAGCGCACTCCAGGCTTCACTGCGCTGGATCACCCGCTGCGAGGCCGGTTTGGCGATTTTCTTCACCGCATTAAGGCTCATGCCGGCGAATACCTTGAGCCCCGAGTAATCCTCGGACAGGAAGCGATGGATGCCGCAGTACATCAACATCATGTGCGGCTCATCCTTGAAACGCTGCTGCAACAAGACCAATGACTGGCCGTGCTCGATCATCATCTCCTCACGCATGGCGTCCAGACAATCAAGCGGAGGATAGGCATCCCGCAGATCGAAATGGGCGAAAGTGCCGGGATAGTGCTGTTCGGCGTAGTCCTGGATAGCGTCGGTGTAGGCTTTGACGTCTGCATCGGGAACATGCACCAGGTCAGAGAACACATAGCCATCGGAGCAGATATGAATCAGCGCCCCTGGTGCGTAGATCTGCTGGATCTCATTGCACAGGCGATGTAACTCGTCGATGGCATGATGTTCGGCAAGATCGGGCAGATGGCTGAGGGTTTTCTTGCGGCTGGGCGACTTGCCGGGAAAGGCTGGCAAGACCATTTCGACCTTGCGACCGCTCTCGACTGCTTGCATGACCCTGGTCAGATGGGGTTCCAGCACCTGCAACGAAAGCTCGTGATCCTGCCCCGGGGCAAGGCTACGACGTCGAAACAGGCATTCGAGAATTTGCTGGGCAATGTTCATGTGCGCGTTGTTCTGACGCTCATGCACCAGCTGACCGCACACCTGTTGAGCAACGGTGTTTGAACCCTGCATAGACAATTCCTTGTGTGGTGAATAACGGCCATTTTTTGGCCGTCAGCAGATATTCCTTACCTGCGGGCGGCTAAATTCCTACAAGTCGTTACGAGTGTCAATCGTGGCAATCAGGAATGTTGCGGGCTGCACATCCCGATGAATCTGCGAGGTCTTCCCCCGACCACCTACCTGTTGACACCATTCGACAGTTGTGACTAATCGTGCAGTGATGTAGGTTTTTTCCATTACTAGTTTCTTTATTCGCTGTAAGAACAGTCCGAACTTTTTAAGGTGCTGAACCAAACAAAAAATCTCCTGACAGAGCAACTGTTACGCTTGGAATAGAGCCATCAGTTGACTAAAGGGAGTGGCATATATGGCTAACCACGGCTACATGAGCATTACAGGTAAACGACAAGGCTTGATTTCTGCCGGCTGCTCCGGCTTGAGTTCTATCGGTAACAAATGTCAGATCGCTCATGAAGACGAAATCATGATTCTGGCGTATTCGCACAACATGATTACAAGCAACGACGGCGGAGTTTCAGGCAGTCGCGGCAAGCACCTGCCTATTATGATTACCAAGAATATCGATAAATCTTCACCGTTGCTGGCCAGTGCACTTCATGAGCGCGAAGAAGTGGAGTGCACGATCCATTTTTATCGAACATCCCCAGCGGGTGGCCAGGATAAATATTACTCAATACAACTCACCGGGGCGAAAATTTCACATATCAGTCTTCAAGTCCCTCATGCCATTCATATGAACGATGCACAACCGCAAGAATTGGTGTCCATTCGTTATCGCGACATTAGCTGGACGCACATTCAGGCGGGCACATGTGCTTATAGCACTTGGGGAAACGAGGATGAATGACGAGCGCTGTGATATTCACGACGTGACTAAGGCTGCGTCTGATCTTGTGGCGTTTGGGTGCTCTATTGGTGCTACGCAACTGTACGATAGTTTTTTGCAGCTTCAATTTAGTTCGATTGTTTCATCTTATGCTAACGAGATTATCCAAGCGGTTGATGAAGGTTTAATTAGCGCGCGACAGGGTTTGCAAAAAATTAGAGATGAGCATGCCGAATTATCATCCAAAGCGATGTTTTACACTCAAAATGGCATTGGCATTTTAGCGGGAGCAATGCAAGTTCAAACTGGGGCTTCATTACTCAGAAACTCAAGAGGTATTAAATTAACTAGCGGGTTAACCTACGTTGCGCATGGCGCTAATAATATTTATGAAAACGCAGGAAATATATACAACGGACCTGACGCACCAAGCACAGTAGGACCAATTAGAAAAACATATCAACACCTAGCCGAAAACACTAAAACTGGCAACACTATCTATTACTCTGTGGACTTAGGATTATCAGCTTTCAGCGCAATGAGTTTAGTGCGTAAAAACTATACACTTGAGCTTTTCAGGAAAGACCCTATCAACTATGAGCGAGCATACAGACAAATGGGAAAACTGGCGCTGGCCTTTGAAGCCCTGGTCGATGCAATCACAATAAAACATATAGCAGCAGAAACAACTTTAGAATAAACCACATTATCGAGCACATCACTTTCTTCGACGCAGCCTCATTATATAAATGCATAAGCAGACAAAAACCAACATGAAAATAGCCGCACTAACGACAAACGAAAACTTGCCTTGCAGCGGAAATACCTGATCAATTTTTAGAACGATAATAGCAACCCAGAACAAAGAACTGATAAAAGCACCGAAATACGCCACCCAAGCAGAGTCTCTTTCGGGATTAATATCGCGCCCAAGTGAAACATCAATATAGCTGGGAGAGCAGTAATAAAAATTAACAAACAATAAAAAAACAAAAAAAGCACCTAGCACCAACCAATAACAAACCCCGTTCAAAGGGATCACTCTCTCTATTAACCAAGCAAGAAATGCAGCATAAAGCATGGAAAGCATAACAGCTAGTAAATCCGAAACTAAAACGGTAAAGAAAACTCGCAATCGCATTAATACCCCTCAGACAGTCTGACAGATTTTTTAGCTTCGATACAATCAGCGCACACGCCAAAAATTATAACCACATCATTAATATGACTCACTCTAACAAACGACATAAACGAGCGACGATCCGAAAAGCCCTACACACCACTTCTTTTTATCCTACACATCATTCCCATAACCCCAGAAATGATTCATCAAAAAACTATCGCAATAGAGGCCTTCAAAATTGGAAGCCGGCAAACTCGGTCGAGCATTAAAATTTATTAGAACCGTAAAAACAAAAAGTCCAACACCTGAACTGGAATTGGACTTTTATCAATCGCGGCAAACCAAGTTTAACGATGCCATAACCTCATAGCCATCATAACCCAGCCAAACTAACTACCGCCTGCAACCTGGCTTCCAAACATAATAACTAAAACCAAAAAACAAAAACCACCGCCGCAAAGACAGCAACCCCGCACCCAATGCGAAGGCGCAAGGCGCAAGGAGATTAGAAGTTCGCCGGGGTGTTGGCGCTGATGATCTCGGCCTCGTCCTGCCCAATATTGCGAAACCGATGCGGCAGCGTCGTCGGAAAGTAATACCCATCCCCGGCATTCAACACACTGATCTGACCATCAACAGTCAGCTCAACCGTGCCACGGGTTACAAGCCCACACTCCTCCCCCTCAGCATGCACGATGGGCTCTTCACCCGAACTCGCCCCAGGCGCGTATTGCTCGCGCAAAAGCCGCATCTGCCGGCTCGGCACCGAAGCGCCGATCAGCAACAACCGCAACCCATGACGCCCCAGATCCGGCTGTTCATTGGCGCGGAACACGTATTGGTGCTCGCGGGGCGGTTGGTCGAAGGTGAAGAAGTCCGCCAAAGACATGGGGATGCCTTCGAGCAGTTTTTTCAGGGAGCTGACGGAGGGACTGACGCGATTCTGTTCGATCAGGGAGATGGTGGCATTGGTGACGCCGCTACGCCGGGCCAGCTCGCGCTGGGACAGTTTGTAGCTTTCGCGTACTAATTTGAGTCGTGAGCCCGTGTCCATGACAGCCTTATGCGAAGAATACTTAAGGGGTAATGGGGGTGGGTGGCGGGCGACTGGTGGCCGCGGATCACGCCGTTTCCCGTCCCGGAACCGTGAAAGGCGGGTATTAAATCACGTTTGTTGGTGTTGCTCAGCAGGTTCGATAAACGGCTATGAAAAAAGCCGGCGGGCCCCTGATGCCGGTCGGTCAGGTGCGGGAATTGTGGGGGCGGGCTTGCTCGCGAAGGCGGTGTGTCAGGTGACATCAATGTTGACTGGGCCGCCGTCTTCGCGAGCAAGCCCGCTCCCACAGTGGTCGGTGCTGTTCGCAAAATTTGTGTATGTCGCCGATTCCCTTGTGGGAGCGGGCTTGCTCGCGAAAGCGGTGTTTCAGGCATCATCAATGGCGACTGATACGCCCTCTTCGCGAGCAAGCCCGCTCCCACAGTTTTGGTCCCGGTCGCCCACAATTCTGTGCCGGCCTTGGATTTCCTGGAGAGCCAAGTTTGCTTGCGATGGCGGTGTGTCAGTCGACAGCAATGTTGACTGTGCGGCCGTCTTCGCGAGCAAGCTCGGCTCCTGCAGGGGTTGCGTCTGGCTTAGATACCAAACCGGTCGCGCAGCGCGTAATACGCGGCGCCCATGGCGGTGAGCGGGGCCTGGAAGGTGCGGCCGCCGAGCATGGGCATGTGCGGCAGGGAGGCGAAGGCGTCGAAGCGTTCGGCGTCGCCGCGGATCATTTCCGAGATGAGTTTGCCGGCCAGGTGCGAGCAGGTGACGCCGTGACCGCTGTAGCCTTGCATGTAGTAGGCGTTCTTTTCGATGCGGCCGAATTGCGGCATGCGGGACATGGTCAGCAGGAAGTTGCCGGTCCAGCGGTAGTCGATTTTCACGTCCTTGAGTTGCGGGAAGGTCTTGAGGATTTTCGGTCGGATCAGTTGTTCTATGTCGTCGGGCTCGCGAGCGCCGTAGACCACGCCGCCACCGTACAGTAGGCGGTTGTCGGCGGTGAGGCGGTAATAGTCGAGCAGGTAGTTGCAGTCTTCGACGCAGTAGTTGTTGGCGATCAGGCTGCGGGCGACTTTTTCGGACAGCGGCTCAGTGACGACGATTTGCGAACCGCAGGGCATGCTTTTGCGCGTGACGCGGTTGTCGAGGTCTTGAGGCAAGTAGGCGTTGCCGGCGATCAGCAGGTACTTGGCCCGCACCACGCCTTTGGCGGTGCGCACGGTGATCGGCTCGCCGTAGGTGATTTCCACGGCGGCGGATTGTTCGTAGATTTTGCCGCCCAGGCGGATGATCGCGGCGGCTTCGCCGAGGGCCAGGTTCAGCGGATGAATGTGGCCGCCCTGCATGTCGAGCAGGCCGCCGACGTAGTTGTCGCAACCGACTTCGCGCTTGATGTCAGCGGCGTCGAGCATTCTCAGGTTCTTGTTGCCATAGCGCTCCCAACTGCTCTTTTGCTCGGCCAGGCCGTTGAGTTGCTTTTTGTTCAGCGCCGCGAAGATGCCGCCGGGGCGGTAGTCGCATTTGATGTCGTACTCTTTGATGCGCGAACGGATGATATCGGCGCCTTCAAAGATCATGCTGCCGAGCACTTCGGCGGTTTTGTCGCCGTAGCGCTCCTCAATGACATCGACGTCGCGGCTATACGAATTGACCAGTTGGCCACCGTTGCGACCGCTGGCGCCGAAGCCGACTTTGGCGGCTTCCAGTACGGTCACGCTGTAGCCCGCTTCGCTGAGGAACAGCGCCGAGGACAAACCGGTGTAGCCGGCGCCGATCACGCAGACGTCACATTCCACCAGTTCTTCAAGAATCGGGTAATCGCCGGTCTGATTGCGGGTGGCGGCGTAGTAGCTGTTTACATGCTTTTGTTTAACAGAGTCTTGTTTCATACATTTCTCCGATGGCCGCAAACTCTCGCCTGCGACCGTCGCTGTAAAAGTGTTAGAGCTTGATCCAGGTCGCTTTGAGTTCGGTGTATTTGTCGAACGCGTGCAGCGATTTGTCCCGACCATTACCCGACTGCTTGAACCCGCCGAACGGCGCGGTCATGTCGCCGCCGTCGTACTGGTTGACCCAGACGCTGCCGGCGCGCAAACCACGGGCGAAGGTGTGGGCCTTGCTGAGGTTGCTGGTCCATACGCCGGCCGCCAGACCGAAGATGCTGTCGTTGGCGATCTGCAGCGCTTCTTCAGCGGTGTCGAAGGTGATCAGCGACAGCACCGGGCCGAAGATTTCTTCCCGGGCGATGGTCATGGCGTTGGTCACGCCGTCGAAAATTGCCGGTTCCACGTACAGGCCACCGGTGTCTGCGAGGGTACGATTGCCGCCGGCAATCAGTTGCGCGCCCTGGTCTTTGCCGACCTGGATGTAGCGCAGCACGTTGTCCAGTTGGCGCTGATCGACGACTGCGCCAACAGTGGTTTCAGGATCGAGGGCGTGGCCTGGTTTCCAGGCTTGCAGCGCTTCCACCAACAGCGGAATGAATTGCTCGCGAATCGAGCGTTCCACCAGCAGACGTGAGCCGGCGGTGCAGACTTCGCCCTGGTTGAAGGCAATCGCGCTGACCGCTGCCCGAGCGGCGGCGCGCAAGTCCGGCGCGTCGGCAAACACCACGTTCGGGCTCTTGCCGCCCGCCTCCAGCCAGACGCGTTTCATGTTGCTTTGCCCGGCGTAGATCAGCAGTTGCTTGGCAATCGCGGTGGAGCCGGTGAAGGCCAGCACGTCGACGTCCATGTGCAACGCCAGCGCCTTGCCGACGGTGTGACCGAAGCCTGGCAGGACGTTGAACACGCCTTTGGGGATGCCGGCCTCGAGGGCCAACTGCGCGATGCGAATCGCCGTCAGCGGTGACTTTTCCGAAGGCTTGAGGATGAACGAATTGCCTGCCGCCAGGGCCGGGGCGAACTTCCAGCTGGCCATGATCAACGGGAAATTCCACGGCACGATGGCGGCGACCACGCCTGCTGGTTCACGGGTGATGAGGCCGAGTTGGTCGTGCGGTGTGGCGGCGACTTCGTCGTAGATTTTGTCGATGGCTTCTGCGCTCCAGCGGATCGCGTTGGCCGTCGCTGGGATGTCGATGCTCATGGAGTCGCTGATCGGTTTGCCCATGTCCAGGGTTTCGAGCAGCGCCAGTTCTTCCTGATTTTGCAGAATCAGATCAGCGAAACGAATCAGGACGCGCTTGCGCTCGGCCGGGGGCAGTTTGGCCCAGATGCCGGATTCGAATGTGCGGCGTGCAACCTGCACTGCCGCATTGGCGTCGGCTTCGTCGGTGCTGGCAATGTTCGCCAGGAAGCGGCCGTCGACCGGGCTGATGCACTCGAAGGTGTCGCCGCTGAGCGCCGGGCAGTATTGGCCGTCGATGAATGCGCGGCCTTCTAGTGTGAGGGACTGGAAGCGTTGTTCCCAGTCGCTGCGAGTGTTTGTCATGGTTGTGACTCTACGCAGAGGAATAAGTGATCGTCAGGCTGATGCCCGTCCGTTGAAACTTGCAATGCAATCCCCTGTGGGAGCGGGCTTGCTCGCGAAGGCGGTGTGTCAGGCGACATCAGTGTTGACTGATCTACCGCTTTCGCGAGCAAGCCCGCTCCCACATTTGATTGGTGGTGTCTGCAGAGAATGCGTACACCACTTGACCCCATCAAACCGTATGCAAGTACCAGTTGTACTCAAGGTCGGAGATGGAGTTCTCGAACTCGGCCAGCTCGCTTTCCTTGCACGCCACGAACACGTCGATGTACAGCGGGTCGATGTAGCGCGCCATGACTTCGCTGTCGTCCAGCTCACGCAACGCATCGCGCAGGTTGTTCGGCAGGCTTTGCTCGTTCTGCTCGTAGCTGTTGCCTTCGACCGGGGGGCCAGGTTCGATTTCGTTGGTCAAGCCGTGGTGAATACCAGCCAGCACCGACGCCATCAGCAGGTACGGGTTGGCATCGGCGCCGGCTACGCGGTGCTCGATGCGCACGGCATCCGCTGAACCGGTGGGCACGCGTACCGCCACGGTACGGTTGTCGATGCCCCAACTTGGCGAGTTCGGCACGTAGAACTGCGCGCCAAAACGGCGGTACGAGTTGACGTTCGGGCAGAGGAACGCCATCTGCGCCGGCAGGGTCTCGAGCACACCGCCGATCGCGTGACGCAGTGCGGCGTTCTGCTCGGGATCCTCGCTGGCAAAGATGTTGTTGCCTTCTTTGTCGAGAATCGAAATGTGCACGTGCAAACCATTGCCCGCCTGGCCCGGATACGGCTTGGCCATGAAGGTGGTGTCCATCTCGTGGTCGTAGGCGATGTTCTTCACCAGACGCTTGAGCAACACCGCGTAGTCGCAGGCCTTTATAGGGTCGTTGACGTGATGCAGGTTCACTTCGAATTGCGCCGGGGCGCTTTCCTTGACGATGGCGTCAGCGGGGATGCCCTGCTCTTTCGCGCCTTCGAGGATGTCTTGCAGGCAGTCGACGTATTCGTCCAAGTCGTCGATCAGGTAGACCTGAGTCGACATTGGACGTTTGCCGGACACCGGCGAGCGCGGCGACTGCGGACGACCGTTCACGTTGTCCTGGTCGATCAGATAGAACTCCAGTTCGAACGCTGCGCAAATGGTCAGGCCCATGTCATCGAACTTGCTCACCACCTGACGCAGCACTTCGCGAGGGTCAGCGAAGAACGGCTGGCCTTCGAGTTCGTGCATGGTCATTAACAGCTGCGCGGTGGGGCGCTTCTGCCAGGGTTCGATGCTGAGGGTATTGGGGATGGGGAAGCAGATTCGATCCGAGTCGCCGATGTCCAGACCCAGGCCGGTGCTTTCCACCGTAGAACCGTTGATGTCCAGGGCAAACAGCGACGCCGGGAGGTTAATGCCTTTTTCGTAAACCTTATGAAGACTGGTGCGTTCGATGCGCTTGCCGCGCACCACACCGTTCATATCCGCAATCAGAAGGTCGACGTACAAAACCTCAGGATATTTCTTAAGGAATGCGTTTGCTTCGTTGAGTTGAACGGCACGCAGAGGGACCGACATGATGCACCTATTAGCTGTTAATTATTATGTTCACTACCCTTTCACGAGCCCAGTCAATCCGAAAGGCAAAGTGAAGTCAATAGCGAACACCTGGCCTTTCAACCTTTATTTTCGGGCCTTTTTTGGGCACAAGAGTGCCAGATCAGTCTTGCGCACCGCGTAAATCCTGAAGATCTGACGTGTGGCGTTTAGAATTTTTTACATGAGAGTTGTTAATTAAAATCAACAAGGCTAAGCTCCGGAAAAGCTCGTTCAAGTGTGAAACTTCGAGGTGATAAAAATGGCATTCAAGCCATTGATCGGCGTTACTGCGTGCATCAAACAGATTGGCCTGCACCCCTACCACGTCAGCGGCGACAAGTATTTGCGTGCTGTCAGCGTCGCGGCTTTGGGGTTGCCCGTCGTTATTCCTTCCTTAGGCGAACTGACCGAAATCGATGACCTGCTCGCGCAGCTCGACGGTCTGCTGCTGACCGGCTCGCCGTCGAATGTGGAACCCTTCCACTATCAAGGCCCGGCCAGTGCCCCCGGTACGGATCACGATCCGCAACGGGACGCCACCACCCTTCCTTTATTGCGCGCAGCCATCGCCGCCGGTGTTCCGGTGCTTGGCATCTGCCGGGGCTTTCAGGAAATGAACGTGGCGTTCGGCGGCAGCCTGCATCAGAAGGTGCATGAACTGCCCGGCATGCTCGATCACCGGGAAGCGGATCATCCGGATTTGGCCGTGCAGTACGCACCGGCCCATGCGGTGAATGTGCAACCGGGCGGTGTGTTCGAAGCGCTGGACCTGCCGCAGGTGTTTCAGGTGAATTCGATTCACAGCCAGGGCATCGACCGACTCGCTCCCGGCCTGCGCGCTGAAGCTGTCGCGCCGGATGGTTTGATCGAAGCGATTTCGGTCGAGCACAGCAAGGCCTTCGCCGTTGGCGTGCAATGGCACCCGGAATGGCAGGTGCTTTCGAATCCCCCCTACTTGAGTATTTTCCAGGCGTTTGGCGACGCGTGCCGGCAACGGGCGGCGCTGCGTAATACGCGCTGACTTCAAAAAAGCATTCAACGATTTAACTGCCCCCGTGAGTCTGGCGGGCGTGCCTTTGCGCGCCGGTCGCTCACGTAATAGATGAACCGCAATAACAACAAGCACGACCAGGCAGCCAGGATGGCGGTGCCGAATAAGCCCGGCCGGTACGGGGCCAGTGATTCAAATGCAAATCCCCTTGTGGGATCGGGCTTGCTCGCGAAGAGGGAGTGTCAGTCGACATCAATGTTGCCTGATACACCGCCTTCGCGAGCAAGCCCGCTCCCACAGGGGATCTTCGCGCAATTGACTGGCACCGCACGGCTTGGGCTTGCAATCAACTACTAAGTCAGGCCGCGTTGGCCCGACGACTGAAACCTGTTGGGAGTTTCATATGGCAAACGCCTCCAGCATCTACAGGAAGGCTCTTGAAGGTCACCAGGCACCGAAAAAGGTGTTGGTGAAAGTCGACCGCGTCACCAAGAAATTCGACGAAACCACCGCTGTGGACGATGTGTCCCTGGAGATCCATCAAGGCGAAATCTTCGCCCTGCTCGGCGGCTCAGGCTCGGGTAAATCGACGCTGCTGCGCATGCTCGCCGGCTTCGAGCGCCCGACCGAAGGGCGGATTCTGCTCGACGGTGTCGACATCACCGACATGCCGCCGTACGAACGGCCGATCAACATGATGTTCCAGTCCTACGCCCTGTTCCCGCACATGACGGTGGCGCAGAACATCGCCTTCGGCCTCAAGCAGGACCGTTTGCCCGCCAGCGAAATCGACGCCCGTGTCGAAGAAATGCTGCGGCTGGTGCACATGACCCAGTACGCCAAGCGCAAGCCGCATCAGTTGTCTGGCGGTCAGCGTCAGCGTGTGGCGTTGGCCCGCTCGTTGGCCAAGCGGCCGAAGCTGTTGTTGCTCGACGAACCGATGGGGGCGCTGGATAAAAAACTGCGCTCGCAGATGCAACTGGAGTTGGTGGAAATCATCGAGCGCGTGGGCGTGACCTGCGTGATGGTGACCCACGATCAGGAAGAAGCCATGACCATGGCCGAACGCATCGCAATCATGCACCTGGGCTGGATCGCCCAGATCGGCAGCCCGGTCGACATCTATGAAGCGCCAGTCAGCCGCATGGTCTGCGAATTCATCGGCAACGTGAATGCCTTCGACGGCACCGTGGTCGAGGATCTGGAAGGTCACGCGATCATTCACAGCCCGGACCTTGCGCAGAAGATTTACGTCGGCCACGGCGTGAGTACGTCGGTGCAGGACAAGTCGATCACCTACGCCATCCGCCCGGAAAAAATGCTGGTCAGCACCCTCAAGCCCGAGACTCGCTATAACTGGTCCGAAGGCAAGGTGCATGACATCGCCTACCTCGGCGGCCACTCGGTGTTTTACGTGGAACTGCCCGGCGGCAAGATCGTCCAGTCGTTCATGGCCAACGCCGAACGCCGTGGCGCACGCCCGACCTGGGACGATCAGGTCTACGTGTGGTGGGAAGACGACAGCGGCGTGGTACTGCGCTCATGAGAACCTTCAATCAGCAGTTCCTGCGCCTGGTGCCCAGCGGTCGCAAACTGGTCATCGGCATTCCGTTCCTGTGGCTGTGCCTGTTTTTCCTGTTGCCGTTCTTCCTGGTGATGAAGATCAGCTTCTCGGAAGCGGCCCTGGCCATTCCTCCTTACTCCGAGATTTACACCTTCGCCGAACAGAAGTTTCAGCTGCTGCTGAACATCGGCAACTACTCGCTGCTGACCGAAGATGAGTTGTACATCTCGGCTTACTTCGGCTCGTTGAAGGTCGCGTTTTTAAGCACGCTGATGTGCCTGGTGATCGGTTTCCCGATGGCCTATGCGATCACCAAGGCCAACAAGGAAACGCAGAACGTTCTGCTGCTGTTGATCATGATGCCGACCTGGACCGCGATCCTGATTCGCGTCTATGCGTGGATGGGCATTCTCAGCAACAACGGTTTGCTCAACGCGTTCCTGATGTGGACCGGGCTCACGTCGCATCCGATCGAGATCCTCAATACCAACACGGCGGTGTACATCGGCGTGGTCTATGCCTACTTGCCGTTCATGGTGTTGCCGCTGTACGCCAACCTCGTCAAGCACGATCACAGCTTGCTGGAAGCCGCGTCGGACCTGGGTTCGAGCAACTTCAACAACTTCTGGAAAATCACTGTGCCGCTGGCCAAGAACGGCATCATTGCCGGGTGCATGCTGGTGTTCATTCCAGTGGTCGGCGAGTTCGTGATCCCGGAACTGTTGGGAGGCCCGGAGACCCTGATGATCGGCCGGGTGCTGTGGCAAGAGTTCTTCAACAACCGCGACTGGCCGGTGGCATCCGCCCTGGCGGTGGTGATGCTGGCGATCCTGATTGTGCCGATTCTGCTGTTCAACCGCAGCCAGGCCAAAGAGATGGAGGGACGGGGATGAAACGCTTCGGATTTTCAAAGTTCATGCTGATTTTCGGCCTGTCGTTTATCTACCTGCCGATGCTGATTCTGGTGATCTACTCGTTCAACGCCTCGAAACTGGTGACGGTGTGGGGCGGCTGGTCGGTGAAGTGGTACGTCGGCCTGCTCGACAACTCGCAACTGATGGGTTCGGTGGTGCGCTCGCTGGAAATCGCCTGCTACACCGCGATTGCCGCCGTGGCATTGGGCACCCTCGCCGCTTTCGTGCTTACCCGCGTGACGCGTTTCAAGGGCCGCACGCTGTTTGGTGGTCTGGTGACGGCGCCGTTGGTGATGCCGGAAGTGATCACCGGTCTGTCGCTGTTGCTTCTGTTCGTGGCCATGGCGCAGTTGATTGGCTGGCCGCAAGAACGTGGTTTGGTGACGATCTGGATCGCTCACACCACATTCTGCGCAGCGTATGTGGCGGTGGTTGTATCGGCGCGTTTGCGTGAGCTGGACCTGTCGATCGAAGAAGCAGCCATGGACTTGGGCGCGCGGCCGTTCAAGGTGTTCTTTTTGATCACCATTCCGATGATCGCGCCGTCGCTGGCGGCGGGCGGCATGATGTCGTTTGCCTTGTCGCTGGATGATCTGGTGTTGGCGAGTTTCGTCTCTGGCCCGGGCTCCACGACGTTGCCGATGGAAGTGTTCTCGGCGGTACGTCTGGGCGTGAAGCCTGAGATCAATGCCGTGGCCAGTCTGATTCTGTTGGCGGTGTCGCTCGTCACGTTCATGGTCTGGTACTTCAGCCGCAAGGCCGAAGCCACGCGCAAGCGGGCGATCCAGGAAGCCATGGACCAGACCGCCAGCGAGTCCTGGCAGCAGCCGAAAAACCAGCGGGTCGAAGCAACGGCTTAGTGCCGTTGAGTTAAATGAAGTGAACACAAAACCTGTGGCGAGCGAGCTTGCTCGCGCTGGGTTGCGAAGCGACCCCAAAACCGGCAACCGAGGTGCGCGGGTTTACGACTGCTTCGCAGCCGAACGGGAGCAAGCTCCCTCGCCACAGAAGCTTCCTCGCCACAGGGTTTGTGTCCACCTGCACCGTTGCTCTATGTCATTTGAATAAAAAAGAAAATGGAGTTGTACCGATGAAAATGTTTGGCAGGACTCTGCTGACACTGTCCTTATTGGGCGCGATGGCTACCGGTGCCCAGGCCAATGACAAGGTATTGCGCGTCTACAACTGGTCGGATTACATCGCCCCGGACACGGTCAAGAAGTTCGAAGACGAGACCGGCATTCGCGTGACCTACGATGTGTTCGACAGTAATGAAACCCTTGAGGCACGCTTGCTGGCCGGTAAATCCGGCTACGACATTGTGGTGCCGTCCAACAGTTTCCTGGCCAAGCAGATCAAGGCTGGCGTCTATCAGCCGCTGGATAAATCGAAGCTGCCGAACTGGAAAAACCTCAACCCGGTGCTGCTGAAAAACGCCTCTGCCAGCGACCCTGACAATGGCCATGCTTTCCCGTACATGTGGGGTTCAATCGGCATCGGTTACAACCCGGCCAAGGTCAAGGAAGTGCTGGGCACTGATGCGCCGGTGAATTCCTGGGACTTGCTGTTCAAACCGGAAAACGCCGCGAAGCTCAAAGCCTGCGGCATCAGCTTCCTTGATTCACCGACAGAAATGCTCCCGGCCGCCCTGCACTATCTGAGCTACCCGGTGAACTCCCAAGACAAGGTACAGATCGCCGAAGCCGAAGCGCTGTTCATGAAGATTCGCCCGTCGGTGGCTTATTTCCATTCGTCGAAGTACATCTCCGACCTGGCCAACGGCAACATCTGCGTAGCGGTCGGTTACTCCGGCGACGTGCTGCAAGCCAAGGCCCGCGCCAAGGAAGCCGGCGACAAGGTGAAGATCGAATACAGCATCCCGAAAGAAGGCGCCGGCAGCTTTTACGACATGGTTGCCATCCCACGGGACGCGGCCAACGTCGACAACGCCTACCTGTTCATGAACTTCCTGATGCGCCCGGACATCATCGCCGAGGTCACCAACAACATCGGCTACAGCAATGCCAACGCAGCGGCCACGCCACTGGTGGATGAAGCAATTCGCGACGACCCGGGTTCCTATCCGCCGCAAGCAGTGATGGCGACGTTGTATGCCATTCCAGATATGCCGATCGGTATTCAGCGGGTGATGACCCGGGGCTGGACGCGGGTGAAGCTTGGTAAGTGATTCAAAATCGGACACAGACCAAAATGTGGGAGCGGGCTTGCTCGCGAAGAGGCCATCACATTCAACATCATCGGTGACTGACCCACCGCTTTCGCGAGCAAGCCCGCTCCCACAGGGGTAATGGCTCGGACACAGAATATCTGAGCACCACAGACCAATGCAGGACCGAAGTGCTCTCTCCTTTTCCGTTCACGCAGCGCCTTACCACCGCTGCACTCCTCTCAGAAGAACGGTTTCACCTGGCTTCCTCGGTTAAGGTGAATTTCGGGCGCCCTCGGGCGCCTTTTTTTGTGTGGGGTCATGCACAAACCAGCGGCCATTCCGCCAGCGCCCGGTACCGCCCTTTATGGGATTCGAACAAGGTAAAGCGGTCGGCACGCAGGAAAAACTCTGGCGGCGTAGCGGATTCGGGGACCGGTGCCCGGTAGTCGCGCATCAGGGTCAAATGCGGGCGAAATTCCCGACGGGTGTCTTCAAAGCCAAACGGCAACATGGCCTGCTCCAGCGCATACACCAATCGCAGCAACGCAGGTTCTGCCTGCTCGGGCGCCAGCAACAGAACCCCGGAGCGACGCCAGACTTCCAGACGATCAAGCACAACCGTCAACGGCATGCCGGGCATCCGGACATTGGCGGCGGCCTTGCAGACGCCCGCTATCTGCGCCATCCCCACCGTGCCGAGAAACAGTAGCGTCAGATGAAAGTTTTCCGCCGGCACCGGGCGTCCGATGTTGAGCCCCAGCGCGCTGCGCCATTGGGCGATGGCCCGGCGTTGTTCGGGGGCGCAGTTGAGGGCGAAAAACAGCCGTTTGAACGGCTCACGGGATTCATCGCTCATGTCTGGCACCTCAAGGCCTCGGGCCCTTTGATTTTACAAAGGGATACCACACCAGCAAGTGCATTTCTGGCACCACCCGGCAGGCGCGTTATAGTTGAAGCAACCGAATCGACGGGAGGGCGCCATGCGTCAGGTCATCAGCAAAGAGCCATGGTGGGCTGTGCCGCCCAAGCCCGGCCAGGATGAATCCGAGCTGGAATGGGGTTGGCTGGTTCACTACAACGAAGGCGAGCCGCGCTTCGAGTTCATCAAGGAGCGGCCGACGGACAGCCAGATTCGTAACCGCAAGAGTTGCAGGACCACCCCGACGCCGGAGTGATCCTGCGACGATGTTCAGGCTTTGACGAGCATCTCGAAACCGCCAAAAATCGCCCGCTGGCCGTCGAACGGCATCGGATTGACGTCCGGCTGCATCCGCGGATCGCTCATGAGTTTCGCCATCCCGGCGTCACGGGTGGCCTTGTCTGGCCAGACGATCCAGGAAAACACCACGGTTTCGTCTTCCTTGAGTTTTACTGCCATGGGAAATGAGGTCAGTTTGCCATCGGGCACGTCATCGCCCCAGCATTCGGCGAGACTGAGTGCGCCGCTTTCCTTGAAAATTTCGGCAGCGGATTGTGCGTGTTGCTTGAATTTTTCGCGGTTGGCGGTGGGTACTGCAGCGACGAAGCCATCAACGTAAGCCATGATCGTTCTCCTTCGGGTTATGGGGTGATCTGCTGGGTAGTCGAATCAACGTGGCTAAAATCGACAGTTCCTGCATCCAGACCGACCGACGGCTCGACGGTCTCCTCCAGGCTGCCCTCAATTTGCCTGGCCATGTACAGCGTTCCGGCCATGACGCCGGTTGCGGGGTTATCCACCAGCTTCACCCATGCCTTGTCGAACGAATTGCCCAGGCTGCTGCGGATCAGCGCTTCGCTATCGGGCCGGTCGTTGGCCTGGATAATTGCGCGCACCCCCGCCACCCCCACGGAGATCAGCGCACCGGCCGCCTTCCCCGCCATTGCCGCCACCGCACTGGCCGCCCCTCGCGGGGCCATTTCGGCTTGTATTCGCTTACTGGCACGCTTGGCTACCGGCCCCATGCCAGCGTCCGTCGAGGCGATGCCCTTCTCGCCGCCCGCCGTGTGGATCTTCTCGATCAGTGCCAGATAGGCCGGCAATTTGCTCAGTTCGGCATGCACCACCTGATACAGCGAAGCGTCACGGGCAGGCGGCGGGCCCAGTGAAATAGCCGGAATTTTCTGGATGCGACCGTTGAGCTGCGCCATTGGCACGCCATGACGTTTGGAAATAACTTCGAGCTGCTGCCCCATCAGTTGCACATAAAACTCTGTCGCCTGGCCGAGGATCGCGTCGGGATCGATCTCCACCGCCACTGGTTCCAGCACGCGCTGGTGATATTGCTCCAGCAGATAGGCCGCCAGGCGTTTGGTTGCCGCATCCTGCTCGTCTCCGGCATTGATGGCGTACCAGCTGACTTTCATCGACAGCCATTCCTGGGTCCAGTAGCTGCTGAACCACGGAATGAAGACTTCTTCGGTTTGCTGATAAACCCGCGTGCGCCAGTGCTCCATGGACCCGCGGGCGTAGACCCTGGCCTGTTCGGTGGCCTGTTGCGAAGCGGCGACAATCTCCCGGTCCACCTGCTGCCAGGTGCTCTGGGACACCACCACCGGCACCACGATTACCGGGGCAGGCGTGGGCGTGGCGCATCCCGCCAATATCACCAACACAGCGACGATCAGCGAACGCAGGTTCAAGATCGCGGGATCCTACAGACTGCGTCGAACGGAGTGTCCGACGCTAAACAGCGTACTGATTTGAGTATAGGTCGGGGGCGGGGGCCGTCCGTCAGATGAATGGATGGCGCCCTCAAAGACGCCTTCGCGAGCAAGCCCGCTCCCACATTGGATCACTGTCGGACACAAAATTTGTGTACGCAGGAGATCCAATGTGGGAGCGGGCTTGCTCGCGAATAGGCCCTCAAGACCACAGAAGATCACCATCATCATTCACATCAATATTCACCATCGCCGCGAATGCCTTCCGCAAAAAAATCATCAGGTGCAGGATCAATCTCATCCCTATTTCAACCCCGCACCGGAGGGGCAAATCATGTTGATCCATCTCCTGACCTGCCTGGCCCTGACGGCCGTTACCCTGACCTTGTTTTCCCGCTTCGTGCTGGATATCGGTCAAACCGAGGAACCGAAATCATGATTCATTCCGTCAGCCTCGCCGTGAGCTTCCCGGTGTTCGGCAGTAACTATTATTCGCAGCAGGTCGTGTCTCGCAAAGCAGTCGCGCTGGTGTTCGATGAGCACTTCGAGGCCTTGCTGATGCCGGCAGCGGCCAACCACTTCAGTAACGAAGTGGTCGGGCTAAACGATCAGTTCCGCTTTTTGAATGATGTGCTGGTTGAGCATCTACTGGAGACTGAAATGGCTCAGCATCCGTCACGGGCGGGACAAGCGTTCACCTTCTGACACGCTGGGTGATGCTGTGATGGCTGGTCAGCGTGGGCCGCCACCGGGACCACCACCGAAACCTCCATGATGGCCACCACCACCACCACCACCACCACCACCACCACCACCACCACCACCACCCGGCGGGAAGAACATCCAGCAGCCCGACAGGGACGACAACAAAGCGAATACCAACGCCACTTTTACAACTCTGTTCAACATCATTACTTCACTCTCTATTTAGGCGAGAAAAACAACCTTTCTCGCCCTTTCAGACAGTGTTGACCGGGCTTTGAGCACCGTTTCAATGTAAAGAATGGGTAATGGTTGTATCGAAAATGACTCATATTCCACAGTGTTTTCAGGGCGCGAGCCTATCGGTGATGGCCGTCCCCCCCTCCGGCACGACCTCCAACTTTCTCCAACCGCGACAGTCATGCACGCTGCCTCTGCAAGAATCCTGATACAAAGCCGGGTGCTCACCGAGCATCGCCATCAAGGCTTCTGAGCAACTGCTCCAAACCCCAACAATCTATAAGTTTTATGAATTTTTTTCCGGAGTCATTTAATCCAGAGTCTTGATGAAAAAACCTCGCCAGAACCGGGCAACCAGCAACGTAAAGAACGCCCCTGCCCCGGCCAGCGCCATGTCGGCTTGAGAGTCCCATGGGTCATTTTGTGCAGCGACAAATGCCTTCGCCGTGTCTTTTCCCAGGAACTGCCCACCTATCCATTCCACGATTTCATAGACAGCCGAGGTCGACAGCACAATGTTCAGCGCGACAAAACCCACCCAGAAACCCCGCAGCGGCGTGATTCGCACCAGCACTTCCCGAATCGGATACACCAGCAAGAGTCCATACGTCAGATGGACCAGCCGATCGTAATGATTGCGTTCAAACCCAAGGGTTTTGTTCAGGCTGACCCCGGTCAAGGCTGAGCACCAGCGGTCGTAGGGCACCAGCGCATAGGTGTAGTGCGACCCCAGCTCATGAATACAGAGAAATACGAACACCAGGCTGATGGAAACGGCAGACAGGCGGAACCGTCGAGAGACGCCCACCAGGACCATCACCAGCAGCAGGGCCAGCAGGTTTTCCAGGACCCAATCCACTCGGCTATGGGGTGAAATACCCAGCGCTGCGACGATGAGAAGAAATGCAATCAACAGCGCCAGGTCGTATCGCGGATGCTCCTTGGGCGTCATGACCAGCAGAGGTCTGCTGTGAGCACTCAGGTCTTTTGCGCCGATCGACTTGCTCATTGGGCGCCTTCTTCTCGAGTCTTTTAAATTCGAGACGCGGCCGCTTCGCAAGTTCGTTTTTTCTGGGCGGGTATTGCGGCCCGATACCCGCCCCCAACGCTTATCAAGGCCGGCGCACCGCCCTCACCTTCCCGCTGTTGCCGCCGCCACAGAAAAACCGGTCGTGGCCATCGAACTCAAGCCCCGACACCCCGACGCCAGCCGGCATCTGGACGCTCTCCAACACCTCGCCCGTTGCCGGATCGACTCGCCGCAATTCGCTCTCGTCACCCTCCCAGGTGCCGTGCCATAGGTCGCCCTCGACCCAGGTTACCCCGGTGACGAAGCGGTTGGATTCGAGCGTGCGCAGCACTGCCCCGGTCTGGGGGTCGACCTGATGGATTTTGCGCTCGCGATACTCCCCCACCCAGAGTGTCCCTTCGGCCCATGCAAGCCCCGAGTCATTACCGCCGCCGGGCGCAGGGATGGTGGAGAGTACACGGCCGGTCTGTGGGTCGATTTTCTGGATGCGATCCTCGGCGATCTGAAACAGGTGCTGACCGTCGAAGGCGGTACCGGCATGGGCGGCGACATCGATCGAGCGCAGCGTCTTGCCGCTCGCAGGGTCCAGGGCGTTGAGTTTGTCGCCGGTGGCAAACCAGACCTGCCGGCCATCATGGGTGACGCCATGCACGCTGTCGACGCCTGGGAAAGGTCCATATTCGCGGATGATTTCGGCTGTTGAATGTTTCATGTCTTGCTCCTCGTTCACTGGGTTGGTGAAGTGGATGCTAGTCATTGGGCAGCAACCCTGTGAGTAACAATACCGTCGCGAATCCTGGAACCGGCGGGGTCATCCAGCGACGGGCCCGACCATGACCGAACGACTGCACCTTGCCCGCAACCGCCAGCGTGTCGAGGGCTCGTTGCACGGTGCGCTGACTGGCGCCAAGCGCCAACGCCAGGGCCGAACTCGACCACGATTCGCCGTCAGCGAGGAAGGCGAGCAGCGTCGCATGCTGCTCTTCGACAGGCCGCGCCAGCACCACGACGTCACGCGCATCCTGCGGCACCAACGCAAACCCTCGCGGGGTCGCGACGACATCGGCGATCAGGTGCAGCGCCGCGCGCAGCCGCCCGAGCTCGACGCGCAACCGCGCGCGATGGGAGTCATCCGCGACTTTCATACGAAAGGCTCGCGCAATCAGCGTCTCCCTCGGCACGTCGGCAGGCCACGCTTCGCCCAACGCCCGGGCGAGCGCGAACAACACCGGCCGCCGGGCGAGTGAAACCGCCGAGCCTGCATCGCGCACGACATACCGGCAGGCGTCCACGACCAGCTTAGGGGATGCCAATAACGCTTCAATCTCATCGAGCAGCAGCGGCTGTTCCTGGCCACCGACAATCAGCCGCGCCGCCGGTGTGTCGAGGATGCGGGCGGCGCTTTCGACCTCGGCCGTCAACGCGGGGATAGCGGCATGTTGTGCGGCACGCTCGGCCCGTTCGAGTGCAGCGCGCGCCGTTTTTGTTTGCAGGCGACGCATCGCAACGCCCGCCACGACCAGTTCGTAGGCTGCCCTCGATGCGGGCGGTAACGGTGTCGGATCGAGTTCGGCGAGCCGGTGCTCAGCCTCGTCGAGGTGCCCGATCAACAGCAAGCGGCGGATTTCGAGGTACCGCGCATGGGCGGCGTTGACCCAGTCGCCGTGCGCCTGAAGCGTCGCCCGCGCGGCGTCGAGTGCCTTGGTTGGCCAGTTCAGGTCCCGCGAGGCGAGCGCGATCTCGGCCTCGGCGACGACACATCGCGCGCGGGCCAACCCCTCTTTCGGCGCGAAAGCACGTGCGGCGCTGCGCACCAGCGCCTTCGCGCGCACCAGGTCTCCCAGCTGCGCCATCGCGATGCCACGAAGCGCGAGCGCCGGCGCATCGTCGCGCAAGGCGATGCGGTTCAGCGCGCCAAGGGGATCACCCGCCGCAAGCGCACGCGCTGCAGCGGTGATCAGCGAATCCATCTGAAGCGCGCCACCTGTCACCCCCACCGTCCGATGCCCGCTGATCAGTCTATCTCACGACCGCCCGGCCGCCCGCTGATCGACGGTAGGAGCTGTCGAGCCTGCGAGGCTGCGATCGGCCCCGTAGGAGCTGTCGAGCCTGCGAGGCTGCGATCGGCTGCGAAGCAGTCGTGAATCCGGCTGATGCGGTCTGCCTGACACACCGCGACTTCTGGTTTTACGACTGCTGCGCAGCCGATCGCAGCCTCGCAGGCTCGACAGCTCCTACAATCGATCGCACGATCGCAGCCTCGCAGGGAGCTCGGGCCGATCATCGCCTCGAAAATGACGATCAAGCCCTTCGCGTGGAGCAATACTCCACAATGAGCTGAGTGAGCGCCGCCACAATCGCCTGATCCGCTTCAGCAGAGGCAAACAACCGAAACTGCGCATCCGGTAAATCCGGCAATCCTTGCTCCGCACCCAGAGCCGCCAGTCCCTGGCCCAATTGACTGACCGTCATGGGCGCCACCGCGAAACCAGCCAGCGCCGCCGCCCGCAGCCCGGCGGTGCTGGTGCATGACATCGCCGTACGTTGGGCGATCCCCGCCTGAGCCAGCCGCCGCAGCGCTATCTCACGATAAGGACAGGGCTCAGGAAACAGCGCCAGCGGCAACGGTGTCGGTAACTGGGTGACGGGCTGCGCCGACCAGGCCCACACCAGCGGTTCTTGCCACAGTAGTAACCCCGCTTCGCTGGTTTCGCACAGAGAACCGATGACCAGCTCAAGATCGCCTTGCTTCATCAGGTTCAGCAACGTGCCAGGAATGCCCACCTGCACGTCGATTTCCATGCCCGGGTACTGCGCCGCGAAATCCTGCAAAGCCCGCAGCAATCGCGGCTCGACAAAATCCTCCGACACCCCGACTCGCACCCGTCCGTGAAACGGTGTGCGCGTCAGTTGCGCCCAGGCATCGCGGTTCAGCGCGAGGATCGTCCGCGCATAGGCGATCAGGCGCTCGCCATCGGGCGTCAATTGCTGGGTACGGGTCGTACGCTTCAACAGCGGTTTACCGACTTGTTCTTCAAGTCGCCGCATGTGACCGCTGACCGCAGATTGGGTCAGGTGCAGCTTTTCGGCTGCGCGACTGAAACCGTCTTCATCGACGACGGTGACGAATGTTTTTAACAACAGCACATCGAACATAGTTCTATTCGTGATTAATGGCTTATTTATTCACGATTTATATTCCAAATAAAACTATGTTGCAATGATCCAACTTCCCCGCCCGAGACACGCCATGACCACCCTTCTGCATATCGAATGTTCGCCGCGCAAACAACGGTCGGCCTCCCTTGAAGTCGCCCGCGGCTTCATTGCGCGCTATCAAGAAAACACCCCGGACACCGAGATCATCACCCTCGATCTTTGGAATATGGTTTTGCCGGAATTCGACGAGCTGGCAATGGACGCCAAATACGCCGGGCTCAATGGCACGCCCTTGAGCCCGGCGCAGCAAAACGCCTGGAACACCTTGAAAGACCTGGCCGGGTTCCTGCACCGCGCAGACGTCCTGGTGATGTCCGTGCCACTGTGGAATTTCAGCATCCCGTACAAGCTCAAACACTTCATCGACCTGGTGTCGCAGAAAGACATTTTATTCAGCTTCGACCCGGAGCGCGGTCTGGAAGGCATGCTGCACAATAAAACCGCCGTGGTGATGTACGCCCGCGGCCTGGATTTTTCGGCGCAGTCGATCACGCCAGCGGAGCGCTTCGACTTTCAGAAGCCCTACGTGGAAGCCTGGCTGCAATTTATCGGCGTGAGCGATGTGCACTCGGTGATTGTCGAGAAAACCATCCTGGGGGAAGACGTTGACCTGAGTGCGCGCAAGGCCGCGACTCAGCAGGCCATGAGGCTGGCAGATAGTCTCGTTAGCTGACGCTTGAAGTGCTCTCAGCGGATGATCGCGTTAAGCAAAAAAATGGGCGATCTCTAGAAACTCAATGCCAGTCAGTTATGCGCAATCCATGTGGGAGCGGGCTTGCTCGCGAAGACGGCGGCACAGTCAACATTGATGTTGCCTGACACATCGCCTTCGCGAGCAAGCCCGCTCCCACAGGTTTCGCGCCTTGACTGACTGGCATT
>NZ_AKJE01000021.1 GCF_000282495.1 Pseudomonas sp. GM79 | reverse complement strand
GAGTCGTTGCAGATGAAGGCTCGGGCCAGGGCTTAACAGTGAGGTCTTTGGCAAGTTGAAGGCCGCCTTCGCGGGCAAGCCCGCTCCCACAGTGTCCGTGCCGTGCTCAAATCCTGAGTCATCCACAATACCTGTGGGAGCGGGCTTGCCCGCGATGAGGCCGGTGAAATCACCACAATATCCGGATCAGTTGGCCAAACCAGCTGTAACCAACAGCTCCTCCAGCGCGAGCAAGTCAGGCACCTTGGCCACTTGCTCCCCCACCTGCACCGCTGCCTGCTCCAGCGCACATAACGGCACATCCACATAGCTCAACTGGCTATCCAGCTTGTAAGACCGCGGAATCCCCTGCACCAGCAACGCAATGAACTTCAGCTCAGGCCGCCCACCGAGGGCATTGAGGATGACGATCCGTGCTCGCTCACCGATCACCACTTTGTTGCCACACGCCGACTCAAAACTAAGCAACGGAATCTGCCGATCCCGCCACTTCACCAACCCCAGATACCACGGAGGTGTATCGAGGTCGAAGGCGCCGGGTTGGTAATCAATGAGTTCGGCGACAGCGACGTTGGGCAGGATCAGGTTGCGATCAGCCAAGGGCAATAAAAGCCCAGTGAGGTTGCTGGAGCGGTGTTCATGCATGGGTTTTGCTCCAGCGGGCGATGCTGTCGAGCAGCACCGATTCCTGATATGGCTTGCCGAGGTAGTCGTTGACGCCGATGGCCATGGCGCGGTCGCGGTGTTTCTGGCCGGTACGGGAGGTGATCATGATGATCGGCAGATGCCGCAAGCGTTCGTCGGCGCGCACCTGGGTCGCCACTTCGAAGCCGTCCATGCGCGGCATTTCGATGTCCAGCAGCATCAGGTCGGGCATGTGCTCTTCGAGCAGCAACATGGCGTCGACACCGTCCTTGGCGATCAGCACGTTCATACCGTGGCGTTCCAGCAAACGGCTGGTGACCTTGCGCACGGTGACCGAATCGTCGACCACCAGCACCAGCAACGGCCGTTGCGGCTCGGGCTCGACCTCTTGAGTCACAGGCCGCTTCGGCACCTGTGCTTGCATCGCGCGGATCGGCGCCAGCAAGTCGAGAATCAGCACCACCCGGCCATCGCCCAGAATCGTCGCGCCGGACAAACCCTGCACTGCGGCGAACTGCGGGCCAAGGCTTTTGACCACGATTTCCCGGGTACCGGCCATGGCATCCACCTGCACCGCGACATGTCGCTCGTTGCACTGCACCAGCAACACCGGCAACGGCAGGCTCTGGCCCAGCAGTTTTGGGCGGGTGCTGGTTTTCAGCAGCTCGCCGAGGTAGCACAACTCGTAACGTTGCCCGGCGTATTCGTAGGTCGGCGGATCGAGCCGGTAATGCCCTTCGAGTTCGTTGGGCAACACACGAACGATGCCGTCGATGGTGTTCAGCGGGATCGCGTATTGATCCTCCCCGCATTGCACCATCAACGCGCGGTTGACCGACACGGTGAACGGCAGGCGAATCCGGAAGTGCACGCCCTGCCCTGGCACAGAGTCTATGGTCATGCCGCCGCCGAGCTGCCGGACTTCTTCGTGAACCACGTCCATGCCGACGCCACGCCCGGAGATCTGAGTGATTTTCTCGGCGGTGGAGAACCCCGGTTGCAGGATGAATTGCAGCACGTCGCGGTCGCTGATGTCGCTGTCCGGGTCGAGCAACCCGCGCTTGATCGCCTTGCGCCGCACGGCGTCCAGCGGCACGCCGGCACCGTCGTCGCGGATGTCGAAAATGATGTCGCCGCCCTCTCGCGACAGGTCGAGGGTGATCTTGCCCTGAGCCGGTTTGCCGGCCGCAATACGTACCTCGGCCGATTCCAGCCCATGGTCGACGGCATTGCGCAGCATGTGTTCCAACGGCGCGGCCATGCGTTCGAGGACGTTGCGGTCCATCTCGCCTTCGGCGTTGCCAACGATGAAGTCCACGTCCTTGCCCAGTTCGCTGGCGACCTGCCGAACGATGCGTTTCAAACGCGGCAGCATTCGCTCGAACGGCACCATGCGCGTACGCATCAGGCCTTCCTGCAATTCGGTGTTGATGCGGCCCTGCTGTTGCAGCAGGTTTTCCGCGTCGTGATTGCGCCGTTCGAGGGTTTCCTTGAGGTCGAGCAGGTCGGAGGCAGACTCGAACAGCGCCCGCGACAACTGTTGCAGCTGCGAGTGACGGTCCATCTCCAGCGGGTCAAATTCTTCGTAGCCCAGGCGTTCGGCGTCGACTTGCTGACGGCTGAGAATCCGCCCCTGGGTTTCGGTATCGAGGCGGCGTAACTGATCGCGCATGCGCTCGATGGTGGTTTCCATCTCGCTCAGCGCCACCCGTGCGTCGTTGACCTGTTGTTCGATGCGCCCGCGGAAGATTGAAGTTTCCCCGGCCAGATTGACCAAGTCATCGAGCAATTCCGCCGAGACCTTGACCGTATCGGTGCCTTCGGGTTGCAGCGCGGTTGGCTCGGCTTTGGGCGCTACGGGCTGCGTCACGGGTGCCGATGTTTCGGGCACCGCCGGATGGCTGAAATTCTTGATCGCATCGATCAGCCGATCGGCCGGCGGCAATGGCTGACCGGCGCGGGTGGCGTCGAGCATCTGCGCCAGTCGGTCATGGCTGCGTTGCAACAGCGAGAACAGCTCGGCGGTGGGTTGCAGCATGCCAGCCGACAAGCCTTCGTAGAGAAATTCCAGCTCATGGGCCAGGTCGCCAATCGGCGCAATTTCCACCATTCGCGCGCCACCCTTGAGGGTGTGCAAGTCGCGTAGCAGGGTTTCCATTTCCTGGCGACTCGACGGCTCGGCCTGCCAGCGCAACAGCGCCGCACCGGAGTTTTCAATGATGTCGAAACCTTCCTCGAGGAAGATCTCCAGAAGCTCGGAATCATGACCCGCCGAGTCATTGCTCGCCGCTGGTTCGATCACCTCGGCGCTGCCGGCATTGCCCTGACGAAACTCGCGAATGGCTTGGATCAACTCGCCCGGATCACCCAATGGACGGTTGTGCTGCAACTGATCAAGGAACATGGCCAGTCGGTCATGGCTCTGCTGCAGCAACTGCGCCAGCGTTTCGCTGTGACTGTAACGGCGGTCCACCAGGCCTTCGTAAAGGCTTTCAAGTTCATGGGCCAGATCGCCGACCGGTTCGACCTCGGCCATCCGCGCACCGCCCTTGAGGGTGTGCAAATCGCGCTGCAAGGACAACAACGGCGCGGCGTTGTCCGGGTCACTCAGCCAGCGCTGCAAAGCCTGACCAGCGCTCTCGAGGATATCCACCGCTTCTTCAAGGAAGATCGAAACGATTTCGTCGTCCAGCTCCACCTGCGTCGCGCTCTGCTCCAGTTCGGCGGTGGCGCTGCCCAGTTCGCGGATGCTCAGGGTGCGGCTGCCGTCACTGCGGATCAGGCCCATGGCGGATGGATCGAGACTCTCATCGAGCAAGCCGCGCAAGGCCCGCACCCGCTGCGGTTGGGCAGTGACTTCCTGGCCGGCGGCCAGTTCGTCGAGCATGTTGATCAGCGCTTCATGGGCACTTTGCGCCTCATGAAAAAATCGGTCGCTGACCGCCAGGCTGCTTTCTTCCACCGCGCCATACAGATCGAGCAATGCTTCGCAGAGTTCATCCACCGGATGCAGATCGGCCAAGTGCGCGCCTTCGCCGAGGGTGGTCAGTTCGTCGAGCAGCGCACTGAGTTCCTGCCGCTCGCCGGGATGCTGCTGCCAGCGCTGCAACAGGCTTTCGGCGTCCAGCAGGATGTCCATGCCCTGAGCGAGAAAGTTGTTGATCAGTTGCGGATCGCGCTTGATGCGCTGCTTCGTATTGGGCGTGCTCAACAGGCTTTGCAGACGCTCGGCCAGCAATGCCTGGGTTCGCTCAATCAGCGAGCGAGCGTCGGGGATTTCAGCCAGCGGGTCGCTCTTGAGTTGTCGCAGCCCAAGGCGGAACAGCCCTTCGGCTTCCAGCAGCAATTCAACTTCGTCCAGGTCGAGGGCAATCCGGTGCGCCTTGTACTCCCGGGCCAGTTCATCCAGCGACGCCGCCAACTCGGCAATCGGCAGCACGCCGGCCATCGAGGCGCTGCCCTTCAGGGTGTGCAAGGCCCGCTGCAACTCGTCGCTGGCCTGAAGCGGTACGTGTTCGGCAGCTTGGTCGAGGAAGCGATTGAGGCTGCTCAAATGAGTTTCGGCTTCGTTGCGGAAGATCTCCAGCAACAGTGGATCGAGCGCCGCGACATCCTGCACGTCCTCATCGGACACCGGCTTATCACCCTTGGCGAGGGCATGGGCGCGGGCGGCCAATTGATCGACATCGTTGCGTTGGCGCTGGGCATTGGCGGCGAACTCGGCCACCAGTTCCGGCAACAGCTTCAGCGCATCGCCCACCAGTTGTTGCACTGCAGGCGAAGGTGCAACGCTGTGTTCCAGCACGCGATTGAGCAGGTTTTCCACCGCCCAGGCCAACTCACCCAGCACCAGCGCGCGGACCATCCGGCCACTGCCTTTGAGGGTGTGGAAGGCGCGGCGTAGTTCACTCAAGACCGATGTGCTGTCGGGACTGGCCGACCAGCGCGGCAGATACTCCTCGAGGATTTCCAGCACCTCGTCAGTCTCTTCGAGGAAGACGTCCCGCAGCTCATCGTCCACCGGTTCTTCACCGGCGGGCGGCGGCAACAGGCTACCCGGCGTCGTCAGGGCTGGCGGGTTGACGGACGACACCGGGCTGGCCAGCACATCGGCCAGAGACTGAACGGTTTCGGGGTCGTCCAGCTCCTGCATGTCCTGCATGACCAGGGCTTCACTGGGGCTGAGCACATCCTTGAGCATCGGCTGCTGTTCGATGGGAAAGAAGCCGAGCGAGGCCAGGCCTTTTTCCGCGACGTCGAGCAGGTGTTCCCCCGGCGCTTCGGGGTCGTCGCTGAGGCGCTCCAGGTAATATTCGATGCTGGTGATGACGTCGGCCAAGCTGTCCAGTTGCTGCCAGCCGGGCTGGCCCGGGTCCACCAGCAGATGTTCGCGGATGAAGCCGTTGCAGGTCTCGACCAGGCTCGCCGCGCGGGCCAGCGGAATCATCGCCAACGCGCCGCGCACCTGGGTCAGCAACGCCGGCAAGGGTTGCAAATGCTGGCGGTCCCAGTCGGCGTCGATGTAGTCGACGATCATGTCCTTGGCCTGTTGCAGGCAAATGCGTGCTTCCTTGATCACGATCTGGTGGATCTGCGTCAGGTCGGTGGTCGGCAGACGGCTGTCTTCCTGGCTTTCCGGCTCCACGGTACCGACCATGCCGGCCAGGGTCGCTTCGACGTAAAGCAAGGCCCCGGCGACGTCCATGAGGGTCGCGTCGTTGGGTTCACGCTGGCCCTGAGCGAGGCTCAGCACCACTGCCAGTTGATCGATGATGACCTTGCGCGGCTGGCCGAAACCGAGCACCGCCAGGGTGTCGGCGATTTGCCGCAGGGGCGCCAGCAGGCTTTCGAGGTCCGAGGTGTGCTGACGGTCGCTGCGCACGAACAAGTCCAGGCGCTCCTTGACCCGCACCAGCTCTTCGCACAGCGCCGCCAATACCGAACGCATGGCGTCGCGGTCAGGGCCGGCCAGCCTTGCCCGTTCTTCATCGACCATCGCGCCGTCGGGTAGCGCATCGTCAAGTGAGTAGCGATCTTTCATGGTCAGCATCTGCCCGGTGGGGTGTTCGGCCTTGGCAATATAGAACAACAAACTCTTGAGCAGCTCCGGCGGTGCCGGTTGATTGATTGCGGGCATGCCCTGTTCGAGCAAACGCTTGAGCTCTTTGTCGGCGTCCTTGAACAAGCTGCGCAACGCCGGGCTGTTGGCAATCGAGCCATTGCGCATGCCTTCGACCAGTGCTGAAGCGACTTGCCATAACGGGCTCAAGGGCGCGTTGTCGCACAGCGCTTCGAGGCGCGCAAAAACCCTCGCCAGATAACCGAAGTGGGTTTCGTCATCCTGTTCGCGCAACAAACCGACCAGGGACATCTGCAACATTTGCCGCAATTTGCGCAGCACATTCGGCAAGTCGGACGGTTCCAGCAGCGCCAAGGCCTCTGGGCCCAGAGGTAGCAGCTCCGGCAGTTGCGGGCTGAACAGGCTGGTTTCCGACAACAGGCTTTCGCCACGGGCGCTGCGCAGGTCGTTGAGCAGCGGCAACACCACCAGCGGTAAGTCACGACGGGCACCTTGCACCCGGTCGAGGTAAGTCGGCAATTGCCCCAGGGCTTGCAGTAACAGATGGATCGCCTCGTCACGATGGCTGACGCGGTTCTGCTGCAAGGCGCTGGTCAACTGCTCGATCTCTTCGGCGAGCAAGGCCGCGCCGTAGAACTCGACCATCTGCAAGCTACCGTGGACCTGATGGACACAGGCCAGACACTCACTCAGCGTGTGCGTCGCCTGTGGATCGTCGATCAGGGTTTCGATCGCCTGATGAGCCTGTTTCAGCGTTTCGGCAATCTCGCCTTTGACCCACTCGAGGGCCACATAGTCGTGCCGATCACCCATAACTACTCCAATCAAATGCATACGCCCTGAGGCGGTTCAAGCTTTGTCCACAGCCTGCGCTTTAGCGGCCGGCAAGGTGAAACCGGACACCGAACGCCGCAGTTGGCTGGCCATTTTCGCCAGGTTACCGATGCTCTCGGCGGTGGCGGTGGAGCCGGACGAGGTCTGCGTGGTGATCTGCTGGATCACGTTCATCGTCAGGGAAATCTGGCCGGCCGACGAAGTCTGTTGCTGCGCGGCGTTGGAAATACTCTGGATCAATGCCGCAAGGGTCTTCGATACGCCTTCGATTTCTTCCAGGGCCACCCCGGCATCCTGCGCCAGACGCGCGCCGCGCACCACTTCGGTGGTGGTCTGTTCCATGGAAATCACCGCTTCGTTGGTGTCGGCCTGAATCGCCCGCACCAGCGTTTCGATCTGTCGGGTCGCCGCGGATGAACGTTCGGCCAGACGCTGTACTTCGTCGGCCACCACCGCAAAACCGCGCCCGGCGTCACCGGCCATGGACGCCTGAATCGCCGCGTTGAGGGCGAGGATGTTGGTCTGATCGGCAATGTCATCGATCAGGCTGACAATGTCGCCAATTTCCTGAGAAGACTCACCCAGCCGCTTGATGCGCTTGGCGGTGTCCTGAATCTGCTCGCGAATATTGTCCATGCCATGAATGGTGTTGTGCACCACTTCGTTGCCCTTGTTGGCGATCTCCACCGAGCGTTCGGCCACCGCTGAGGATTCGGCGGCGTTGGCCGAGACCTGATCGATGGACTGGGCCATGTCATTGATGGCCGTGGAGGCTTCGGAAATCTGCTGCGCCTGATGCTCCGAAGCCTGGGCCAGGTGCATGGCGGTGGCCTGGGTTTCCTGCACGGCGGCGGCGACCTGGCCGGCAGTGAGGTTGATGGTCGCCACCAGATCGCGCAGTTGGTCGACGGAATAGTTGATCGAATCAGCGATGGTCCCGGTGAAGTCTTCGGTCACCGAGGCGGTCACGGTCAGGTCGCCATCGGCGAGGTCTTCGATTTCGTCCAGCAAACGCATGATCGCGTTCTGGTTGCGCTCGTTCTTCTCGGCGGTTTCACGCAGTTGACGGTTGGTTTCGCGCACCATCACCAAGCCGATGAGGATGATCGACATCAGCGCCAGCAAGCCCAGTACATAACCACCGATAGTGCCGGTGTTACGCCCGCCAGCGAGGTTTTCGAATCGGCTGGCCAGGTGTGAAGCTTCATCGAGCAGGGTTTGCGACAGGGTAAAAATATTGGTGGCCGATTCGCGGACCTTGAGCAGCTCCGGCGAGGTTTCGAGGATTTCATCCACCGAACCCGAGACGAATTCGAACAGTTCGGAAATCTCGGTCAGCCGGGCGCGCGCATCACGGTCTTCGACCTGGCTGATTTTCAGTGCCGCATTGCCTTGAAGCATGCCGTTGAGCACCAGGCCGAAACGCGCCGCGTCGCGACCGAAAGCGTCGGCCGCCTGCTGCGAATTTTCATCGCCGGACAACACGGTATTCACCGCACCAAGAATCCGCTCGGCCAGCAGCGACTGACGCTGGGCCATCGCCACTTGAGTGGCCGGGGCGCCACGTTGCAGGAGGGTTTCGACGACCTTCTCATACTCGACCTGCAACTGCGGCACGGTTTCGGCCAGTGTTGCGGCGACTTGATGCAAAGACAACACGGTCTGCTCGCTGGAGAGAATGGCGTCGGTGTTTTTCAGCAAACGCTCCCAATCCAGCTGCACGGCGCGCATTTCCGGGCGCACGGTGGACGGTGCCGGCGGCAGGCCGGTGGAAGGATCGCCTTTCTTCAGATAGCCCCAACGCTGGGCGAAGTCGTTGCGCGCATCGCTGAGCAACTTGAACGCCGCGGCCTTGCCTGCGGCGGCTTCGGTGGCGTTCTTGGCGATGCGTTGGGACAGCACGCGCAGCTCACCGGCGTGGCCGATGTACTGTTTGTCGTAATTCGCCTGGGTGTTGAGGTACGCGAAGTTGGCGAACAGCAGCATGATGAAGACGATCAACGCGATGAACAGCGCGATGATCTGCGACCGACTGCGCGACCCTTCTGGCTTGCCTGTTTTAGCTTTTATCATCGGTCCTCGCCTGTTAACCAACATCTGTGAACCTTGCCGAGAACCCTGTGGGAGCGGGCTTGCTCGCGAAAGCGGTCATTCATTCAACATCAATGCCGACTGACCCACCGCCTTCGCGAGCAAGCCCGCTCCCACATTGGATCTGCGTCATTCCGGTTACAGCGCTACGTTCATGAAGCTCTGCGACTGCGCCAACGCAAACGGGCTGAATACCTGCCAATTCTGCTCACGCTGAAACCGGCCTTTGATGAACGGTGCAATCGGGCCGCTCAAGGTATCTACCGGTTCCAGACTGTCCTGGGCAAAGTGCTGCAAGCCAAACACTTCATCGACCAGTAACCCGGCAAACACCTCGTTGTGCTCCACCACCAAAACCCGCCGCTGCTTGCGCAGATTCGACAGTTCATGACCGATGAAGCCACTCAAATCCATGATCGGCAACAATCGCCCGCGCAGGTTAGCCACGCCCTTGACCCAGGGCTTGACGCCCGGCAATTGGGTAACACGCGGTTCGTGCAGGACTTCGCTGACTTCGCCCATGGGCGCGACGTACCAATGCTCGCCCAAGCGAAAGCCGATGCCGCTCCAGCTGTCCTGTCGGGTTGGCTGGGACGGCAAGTCCGCCGCCAGCAGACGACAGCGCTGGTCGATCTGCAGCAGCAATTCGAAAGCCGTCAGCGACTCGGTCATGACCGGACGATCAACCGGCCAGCACGTTGTTCAGAGTCTTGATCAGGGTCTCTTCGTCGACCGGTTTGGTCAGGTAGTCCTTGGCGCCCTGGCGCGTGCCCCAGACTTTGTCGGTTTCCTGATCCTTGGTGGTAATGATGATCACCGGAATGTGCCCGGTTTCCGGGTCTTTGGTCAGCTGACGGGTCGCCTGGAAACCGTTAAGGCCGGGCATGACGATGTCCATCAACACCGCATCGGGTTTTTCCTGACGGGCCAGGGCCACGCCGTCGGCGCCGTTTTCGGCTTTCAACACCTCATGACCGTGCTTTTCGAGCATGCCGGTCAGTTTGTACATTTCGGTCGGCGAGTCATCGACGATCAGAATACGTGCCATGGTCTTCCCCATTCTTGTCGACACCGGGCCCCATGGCCGAGCGTCACTGTGCGTGTCCTACTGCGGCGAAACGGCGGTGAAGCCCGGTACATGGGCCTGAATCGCGTTCAGCAGTTCTTCCTTGCTGAAAGGCTTGGTCAAAAACTGGTCGGAACCGACGATCCGCCCCTTGGCCTTGTCGAACAACCCGTCCTTGGACGACAGCATAATCACTGGCGTGGACTTGAACGCACTGTTGTTCTTGATTAAAGCGCAGGTCTGATAACCATCCAGACGCGGCATCATGATGTCGACAAAGATGATGCCGGGGTGATTGTCGGCAATCTTGGCCAGGGCATCGAAACCATCGATTGCGGTGATGACTTCACAGCCCACGTTTTTCAACAGCGTTTCGGCGGTGCGACGAATCGTTTTCGAATCATCGATCACCATGACCTTCAAGGCGCTGGAATGCTGTTCCATAGTGGCTCTACCGTCGCCTTTGTGAATCAAATTGTCCGTTTGCCGCTCATCGCTGGCTCGAAACCCTTGATACTTAAGGGCCAACAGGGCATGGCAGCCTTTTTAGCACAGTCTCCCCATCCAATCTATCGGGCGACCCCGGCGGTGGTTTTTCCTTGACCGGGAACACACTCAGCGCCACTCTGACGCCACTTTTTCACAACACTTTCCACCCCAATTTCGAGGAAAACCCCATGAGCGTTCGCGTCGGGATTGTCATGGATCCTATCGCCAGCATCTCCTATAAAAAGGATAGCTCGCTGGCCATGCTGCTGGCCGCGCAAAAGCGTGGCTGGGAACTGTTCTATATGGAACAGCGCGATTTGTATCAGGCTGAAGGCGAGGCTCGCGGACGGATGCGTCCGCTGAAGGTGTTCGCCAACCCGGAAAAATGGTTTGAACTGGGTACCGAAAGCGACGCGCTGCTGAGCGATCTGGACGTGATCCTGATGCGCAAGGATCCGCCGTTCGACATGGAGTTCGTCTACTCCACGTATTTGCTGGAACAAGCGGAAAGTGCTGGCGTACTGGTGGTCAACAAGCCGCAAAGCCTGCGTGACTGCAACGAAAAGCTCTTCGCCACGCTGTTCCCGCAGTGCACGCCGCCGACCATCGTCAGCCGTCGCCCCGACGTGTTGCGTGAATTCGCCGACCATCACGGTGACGTGATCCTCAAGCCGCTGGACGGCATGGGCGGCTCGTCGATCTTCCGTCACACCGCTGGCCACCCGAACCTGTCGGTGATCCTCGAAACCCTGACCTTGCATGGCCGTCAGCAAATCATGATCCAGGGTTACCTGCCGGCAATCGTTGATGGCGACAAGCGCATCCTGATGATCGATGGCGAACCAGTGGATTACTGCCTGGCACGGATTCCCGCGCTCGGTGAAACCCGTGGCAACCTCGCCGCCGGTGGCCGTGGCGAAGCCCGACCGCTGACAGAGAAAGATCGCTGGATCGCCGCGCAAGTCGGCCCGACCCTGCGTGAGAAGGGCTTGCTGTTCGTCGGTCTCGACGTGATCGGTGAGCATCTGACCGAAATCAACGTCACCAGCCCGACCTGCATTCGCGAGATCGATAACGCGTTCGGCACCGACATTGGTGGCCTTCTGATGGATGCCATAGAGAAAAAGCTGCAAGTTGCAAGCCTCAAGCCGCAAGCTTGAAGCACGCGGCATACAGCTTGTCGCTTGAAACTTGTAGCTTGAAGCTAAAAACCAACATTGCGTTATCATGCCGGGCTCGTGAAAACTCTATGTTGGTTTTTGGTTATGACACTCCCGTCCGATCTGCCCCCTGAACTCGCCCACCTTGGTGTGCGCCCGGCTGATCGCCTCGGTTTCACCCTGTTTCTCGCGGCGCTGATTCACCTGGCCTTGCTGTTGGGCGTCGGGTTCTCCATGGTCGAACCCCAGCAAATCAGCAAAACCCTGGAAATCACCCTCGCCACGTTCAAAAGCGAAAAGAAGCCGGAAAAAGCTGACTTTCTCGCCCAGGAAAACCAGGAAGGCAGCGGCACCCTGGAAAAAAAGGCGACGCCCAAGACCACCGAGGTCGCGCCCTTCCAGGACAACAAGGTGCAGCCAGTCACCCCACCGCCAACCGCCACGCCTCAAGTGCCGGAAGCAGCCCCCAAGGCAGCCGTGACGACCGTCGCGCCGAAACCGAAAAAAACCGCGACCAAGCGCGAAGAGATCAAGACCGAGACCAAACCCAAGGTCGTGGCACCTACCTTCGACAGCGCACAGCTGTCCAGCGACATCGCCAGCCTGGAAGCGGAACTGGCCAGTGAACAACAGCTGTACGCCAAGCGCCCGCGCATCCACCGCTTGAGCGCCGCGTCGACCATGCGCGACAAGGGCGCCTGGTACAAAGATGAATGGCGCAAGAAGGTCGAGCGCATCGGCAACCTCAACTACCCCGACGAAGCCCGACGCAAACAGATTTATGGGAATTTGCGACTGATGGTCTCGATCAACCGCGACGGCTCGCTGTATGAAGTGCTGGTGCTGGAATCTTCCGGCCAGCCGCTGCTGGACCAGGCGGCGCAGCGCATCGTAAGGCTCGCGGCGCCGTTTGCACCGTTTACCGGGGATCTGTCAGACATCGATCGTCTGGAAATTATTCGGACGTGGAAATTTGCGCGTGGGGACCGGTTGTCCAGTAATTGACCCGCGTAAAACCCTTGTGGGAGCGGGCTTGCTCGCGAAGGCGTCGGGTCAGTCGACATCAATGTTGAATGGGCCGGCCTCTTCGCGAGCAAGCCCGCTCCCACATTTGATCTGTGTTATCAGGAGTATTTGGGGCATTTCCTGTGCATCCTCAGCTTGTCAGTTCGCCCCTCCAACGCCACACTAGCGCTCATGAAGAACGTCAGCCCCAGCTACCTCAAGCATCACTTCCTGATCGCCATGCCTCACATGGCCGACCCGAACTTTGCGCACACCTTGACCTACATCGTCGAGCACACGGCCAATGGTGCCATGGGGCTGGTGGTCAACCGCCCGCAGGATCTGAACCTGGCCGATATCCTCGAGCAATTGCGCCCCGATATCGAACCACCAGTGCTCTGCCAGCATGTGCCTATCTTTATGGGTGGCCCGGTGCAAACCGATCGCGGTTTTGTCCTGCACCCATCGGGCAAATCTTTTCAGGCGACCGTTGATCTGGAAGGCGAATTGTCCCTGTCGACCTCCCAGGACGTGCTGTTCGCCATCGCCGACGGCGTTGGCCCCACGAAAAGTGTGATCACCCTTGGCTACGCCGGTTGGGAAGCCGGGCAACTGGAAGCCGAACTGGCCGACAACGCCTGGCTGACCTGCCCGTTCAACGCCGACATCCTGTTCAATACCAGCAGCGAATTACGCCTTGAAGCGGCGGCCAAGCATCTGGGTATCAACCTCAGTCTGCTCACCAGCCAGGCGGGGCACGCCTGATGGCCCTGCGGTTGATTTTGGGTTTCGACTACGGCACCAAACAGATCGGCGTTGCGGTCGGTCAGGTGATTACCGGCCAGGCCCGCGAGCTGTGCACCTTGAAGGCGCAAAACGGCATTCCTGACTGGAATCAGGTCGAAGCGCTGATTAAAGAGTGGAAACCCGACGCTGTGGTGGTCGGCCTGCCGCTGAACATGGACGGCACACCCAGCGACATGTGCCTGCGGGCCGAGAAGTTCGCCCGGCGCTTGAATGGCCGCTACAACCTGCCCTTTTATACTCACGACGAGCGCCTGACCACCTTCGAGGCCAAGGGCGAACGCCTGGTCCGTGGCGGCCAGAAAGGCAGTTACCGCGACAACCCGGTCGATGCCATCGCCGCCGCCCTGCTGCTGCAAGGCTGGCTCGACGAAAACACAGCGCTGTTCGAATCCTGACCGCACCTAATTCTGAAGAGCCGCTGCGGCGTCTCCCTTAGCTACAACCCGAGCCACCACTCAAGCGGCATCCGGCTCGGGACAAAGAAGGAGCAAACCATGAGCCTGCCCAATCCCGCCGAACTGATCAGCCAGATGGCGATCCGTCTTGACACCTATCTGGCCAAACGGGGCATCAGCGAACCGCGTTACATCGGCATTCGGACCGGTGGCGTCTGGGTCGCGCAGGCGTTGCTCGATGAACTGGGTAGCGATTCGCCCCTGGGCACCCTGGATGTTTCGTTCTACCGCGACGACTTCAGCCAGAACGGCCTGCACCCACAAGTACGCCCATCGGCGCTGCCGTTCGAGATCGAAGGCCAGCACCTGGTGCTGATCGATGACGTGCTGATGAGCGGTCGGACCATTCGCGCCGCGATGAACGAACTCTTCGACTATGGCCGCCCGGCCAGTGTGACGCTGGTATGCCTGCTGGACCTGGATGCCGGTGAACTGCCGATCCGGCCGAACGTGGTTGGCGCGACGCTGTCGCTGGCGGCCCACGAACGCGTGAAACTGTCCGGCCCGGAACTCAAGCTCGAACTTCAAGACCTCGCCCTTTAATTCGCCCTATTGAGAGTCCCCCTCGCGATGACGCCTCTAGAAACCAAGCGCCCGCTGCAGCTCAATGATCAGGGCCAGCTGCGCCACTTCCTCTCGCTCGACGGTTTGCGCCGCGAGCTGCTGACGGAAATCCTCGACACCGCCGACTCGTTCCTCGAAGTCGGCGCCCGGGCGGTGAAGAAAGTCCCGTTGCTGCGCGGCAAGACCGTGTGCAACGTGTTCTTCGAGAACTCCACCCGCACCCGCACCACCTTCGAACTGGCGGCCCAACGGCTGTCGGCCGACGTGATCACCCTGAACGTGTCCACGTCGTCGGCGAGCAAGGGCGAAACCCTGCTCGACACCCTGCGCAACCTGGAAGCCATGGCCGCCGACATGTTCGTCGTGCGTCACGGTGATTCCGGCGCGGCGCACTTCATCGCCGAGCATGTCTGCCCGCAAGTGGCGATCATCAACGGCGGCGACGGCCGTCATGCCCACCCGACCCAGGGCATGCTCGACATGCTCACTATTCGTCGGCACAAGGGCGGCTTCGAAAACCTTTCGGTGGCCATCGTCGGCGACATCCTGCACTCGCGGGTAGCGCGCTCGAACATGCTGGCCCTGAAAACCCTCGGCTGCCCGGACATCCGCGTGATCGCGCCGAAAACCCTGCTGCCGATCGGCATCGAGCAGTACGGTGTGAAGGTCTACACCGACATGACCGAAGGCCTGAAAGACGTCGACGTGGTGATCATGCTGCGCCTGCAGCGTGAACGCATGACCGGCGGCCTGCTGCCGAGCGAAGGCGAGTTCTACCGCCTGTTCGGCCTGACCACCGCGCGCCTGGCCGGGGCCAAACCGGATTGCATCGTCATGCACCCGGGGCCGATCAACCGTGGAGTAGAGATTGAGTCGGCGGTGGCCGACGGTCCGCACTCGGTGATCCTCAACCAGGTGACCTACGGCATCGCGATTCGTATGGCTGTGCTGTCCATGGCCATGAGCGGGCAAACAGCCCAGCGCCAATTCGAGCAGGAGAACGCCCAGTGAAGCTCAGCATTCTCGGCGCACGCGTTATCGATCCGGCCAGCGGCCTGGATCAAGTGACTGATATCCACGTTGAAGCCTGCAAGATCGTCGCCCTCGGCGCCGCTCCGGCGGGTTTCGTTGCAGTAGACACCATCGACGCCAAAGGTCTGGTGGCCGCCCCCGGCCTGGTTGACCTGAACGTCGCCCTGCGCGAGCCGGGTTACAGCCGCAAAGGCTCGATCGCCAGCGAAACCCGCGCAGCTGCTGCCGGTGGCGTGACCAGCCTGTGCTGCCCGCCGAAAACCAAACCGGTGCTGGACACCTCCGCCGTGGCCGAACTGATCCTCGACCGCGCCCGCGAAGCCGGCAACACCAAAGTCTTCCCGATCGGCGCCCTGAGCAAAGGCCTGGATGGCGAACAGCTGGCCGAACTGGTCGCCTTGCGCGATGCCGGTTGTGTGGCCTTCGGCAACGGTCTGGAGAGCTTTCGCAACACCCGCACCCTGTGTCGGGCGCTGGAATACGCAGCGACGTTCGACCTGACGGTAATTTTCAACTCGCAGGACCATGATCTGGCCGAAGGTGGCCTGGCTCACGAAGGCCCGACTGCGAGTTTCCTCGGTTTGCCGGGCATTCCGGAAACCGCTGAAACCGTAGCCCTGGCCCGCGATCTGCTGCTGGTCGAGCAAAGCGGCGTGCGCGCACACTTCAGCCAGCTCACCAGCGCCCGCGGTGTGGCGCTGATCGCCCAAGCCCAGGCCCGTGGCCTGAAGGTCACGGCGGACGTGGCGTTGTATCAACTGATCCTCACCGACGAAGCGCTGATCGACTTCAGCAGCCTCTATCACGTCCAGCCGCCGCTGCGCACTCGTGCGGACCGCGACGGCCTGCGGGCAGCGGTGAAGTCGGGGGTGGTGTCAGCCATCTCCAGCCATCACCAGCCCCATGAACGCGATGCCAAACTGGCGCCGTTCGGTGCCACCGAAGCGGGCATCAGCAGTGTTGAACTGCTGCTGCCGCTGGCAATGACATTGGTAGAAGACGGTTTGCTGGATCTGCCAACGCTACTCGCACGCTTGAGCGCCGGTCCTGCCGAAGCATTGCGTTTACCAGCGGGCAAATTGGCGGTGGGAGGGCCGGCAGATATCGTGCTGTTCGACCCTGCGGCCTCGACCGTGGCCGGTGAAACCTGGCTGTCGAAGGGCGAAAACTGCCCGTTCATTGGCCACAGCCTGCCGGGTGTGGTGCGTTACACCCTGGTGGATGGGCGGATCAGCCACCAGGCTTAACATCGCGCTGCCTGCATTCGCGAGCAAGCCCGCTCCCACATTTGACCTTCAGCGAACACAGAATTTGTGTACGACCGAAAACACATGTGGGAGCGGGCTTGCTCGCGAAGGCTTACTGGAAGGCGCCTCTGTTCTGCGCATTGCGAATAGACACCTGGTCATTCAACGTCCAGAAGTCATACAACACCCCCAGAAAGAACACCCCGCCTGTCACCAGATACAGCAAACCGCTGATCCATTTCCCCTGATACATCCGGTGCACACCGAATACCCCCAGAAACGTCAGCAGAATCCACGCAACGTTGTATTCGATGGGGCCAGCGGTAAAGCGCAGGTCCGCTTCACGGTCCATGGAGGGGATCAGAAACAGGTCGATCAACCAGCCGATACCCAGCAAACCGAAGGTAAAAAACCAGATTGTCCCGGTCACCGGCTTGCCGTAATAGAAGCGGTGAGCCCCGGTAAAACCGAAAATCCACAACAGGTAACCAATCACTTTGCTGTGTGTGTCTTGCTCTGAAACGGGGTGTTGATAGGTGTTCATGGATGACCTCGACTCACACGATAGAGAAATATTCTTGAATTCTTTGTGACTTTTTTACAGGCGGCCGACATACGGCAAATGCTAACTTCATTCCTGTCAAAGCCTTGTAATACCTGACTTTTGTCCGACAACCGCGTCAATTTTTCCGCTTATTTAGTTCCGTGGCCCGCCGTTTGAATCGACCAACGGCCTCGGAAGGGCCAAAAAAGCTGTTATAAAGTTGCGCGTTCACCCATATGAGCCCTGCCTAATGCGTCCATTTTTCAAGACATGGCTAACCATTTGCCTATTATTGCCCCTGGCCGCCCACGCCACCAATCGTGAGCAACGTCTTCCTAACGTTAATGGTTACACCCCAAAATCCCATGTTTCTGCTCCTTCAAGCAAAAACAACAAACAGACAGTAAAACGCTCCACCCAACTGAGCAGCGCTAACCGCAAGCTGGTACCGCCAATGGCCAGCAAGGAAAGCAGCAACGTGTTGAGCCGCGCGGTAAACGTGCTCGGTACGCCTTATCGTTGGGGCGGCAGCAGCCCTAGTAAAGGGTTCGATTGCAGCGGTCTGGTGAAATACGCGTTCAACGACGCCACGTTTGACCTGCCTCGTACCTCCAACGCCATGGCCAGCGGCCATGGCGAGAAGGTCGATCGCAACGATCTGAAGCCAGGCGACCTGATTTTCTTCAACATCAAGAGCCGCCGGGTCAATCATGTTGCCATCTACCTGGGCAACGACCGCTTCATCCACGCACCACGCCGTGGCAAGTCGGTGAGCATCGACACGCTGAAGAAACCGTATTGGGAAAGCCACTACGTGGTTGCCAAGCGGGTTCTGCCGAAAGAACAGAACGAATTGCGGGTTGTTCAGCGCTGATTTGAGCGCTCCGGAGCAGACCCGAGATCTGCCTTGAACATGATGGCCTCTTCGCGAGCAAGCCCGCTCCCACATTAGAATGCGTTCCAATGTGGGAGCGGGCTTGCTCGCGAAGGCGTCTGTGAAAGCGCTACAACTCCCCCTCAAAAATTATCTGGCGAGCGCGCCTTCTCCCGCGCATGCTCGCGGCTGATCACGCCCTTGGTCACCAACTCCTTCAGGCACATATCCAGCGTCTGCATCCCCAGCGACCCTCCGGTCTGAATCGACGAATACATCTGCGCCACCTTGTCTTCGCGGATCAGGTTACGGATCGCCGAAGTGCCGAGCATGATTTCGTGGGCGGCAATTCGCCCGCCGCCGATTTTCTTGATCAATGTCTGCGACACCACCGCCAGCAACGACTCGGAGAGCATCGAGCGCACCATCGATTTTTCGTCGCCCGGAAACACGTCCACCACCCGGTCGATGGTTTTCGCCGCCGACGTGGTGTGCAGCGTGCCGAATACCAGGTGACCCGTTTCGGCGGCAGTCAATGCCAGCCGAATAGTCTCCAGATCCCGCATTTCCCCTACCAGAATCACGTCCGGGTCTTCGCGCAGGGCCGAGCGCAGCGCCGTGGCGAAGCTGCGGGTATCGCGATGGACTTCGCGCTGATTGATCAGGCATTTGCGCGATTCGTGGACGAACTCGATCGGGTCTTCGATGGTGAGGATGTGGTGATGGCGATGGTTGTTCAGGTAATCGATCATCGCCGCCAACGTGGTGGACTTGCCCGAACCGGTCGGGCCGGTCACCAGCACCAGGCCCCGGGGCGCTTCGGTAATCTTGCGAAACACTTCCCCCATCCCCAGATCGTCCATGCTCAGAACCTTGGACGGGATGGTCCGGAATACCGCGCCCGCACCCCGATTCTGGTTGAAGGCATTGACCCGAAAACGCGCCACGCCGGGCACTTCGAAGGAAAAGTCGGTTTCAAGATGCTTCTCGAAGTCCACCCGCTGGAGGTCGTTCATGATGTCGTAGATCAGCTCATGCACTTCCTTGTGATCCAGGGCCGGCAGGTTGATGCGTCGCACATCGCCGTCGACACGGATCATCGGCGGCAGGCCGGCGGACAGGTGCAGGTCAGACGCGCCTTGTTTGGCGCTGAAAGCCAGCAGCTCAGTGATATCCATAGCGCTCCTCAATTCCAGTAGAATGCCGCGAACCTTCAGACCGCTGGCGCCTCTTGATGTCCACGATAGCAGACAACATCGCTCAGGTTAGTTCACGCATCCGTGCTGCCGCCCTCGCCGCCGGGCGCAACGAGCACAGCATCCAGCTGCTAGCCGTGAGCAAGACCAAACCCGCCGAAGCCCTGCGTGAAGCCCACGCCGCCGGGATCCGCGACTTTGGCGAAAACTACCTGCAGGAAGCCTTGGGCAAACAGCTCGAATTGGCCGACCTGCCCTTGATCTGGCACTTCATCGGCCCCATTCAATCGAACAAGACTCGCGCTATCGCCGAGCATTTCGACTGGGTGCATTCCGTGGATCGCTTGAAAATCGCACAACGGCTGTCCGAACAACGTCCCGCCGATTTGCCTCCATTGAACATCTGCATCCAGGTCAACGTCAGTGGTGAAGCCAGCAAGTCCGGCTGCACCCCGGCCGATCTGCCCGCCTTGGCCAATGCCATCAGCGCTCTGCCGCGCTTGAAATTACGCGGGCTGATGGCGATTCCGGAGCCGACTGAAGATCGCGCCGCCCAGGATGCAGCCTTTGCTGCCGTGCAGAGCCTGCAAGCCAGCCTGAACCTGCCACTCGACACACTTTCCATGGGCATGAGCCACGACCTCGAGTCGGCCATTGCCATGGGCGCCACTTGGGTCCGTATCGGAACGGCCCTGTTTGGTGCCCGCGACTACGGCCAGTCTTGAAACAATGGCTGACACCTCTCTTTATAAGGACCTGACATGAGCAAGACTCGTATTGCCTTTATCGGAGCCGGCAACATGGCCGCCAGCCTGATCGGCGGCCTGCGCGCCAAAGGTCTGGACGCCGCGCAAATCCGCGCCAGCGATCCGGGTGAAGAAACCCGTGCCCGCGTGAGCGCCGAACACGGCATCGAAGTGTTTGCCGACAACGCCGACGCCATTCAGGGCGTGGACGTGATCGTGCTGGCGGTCAAACCCCAGGCGATGAAAGCCGTGTGCGAAGCCATTCGCCCAAGCCTTGCGCCGAATCAACTGGTGGTCTCGATTGCGGCCGGCATCACCTGCGCCAGCATGAAAAACTGGCTTGGCGCCCAGCCTATCGTGCGCTGCATGCCTAACACTCCGGCGCTGCTGCGTCAGGGCGTGAGCGGTTTGTTCGCCACCAGCGAAGTGAGCGCCGAACAACGCCAGCAAGCTGAAGAGCTGCTGTCGGCGGTTGGCATTGCCCTGTGGCTGAACGAAGAACAGCAACTGGACGCGGTCACCGCCGTTTCCGGCTCAGGCCCGGCGTATTTCTTCCTGCTGATCGAAGCCATGACCGCCGCTGGCGTGAAGCTCGGCCTGCCAGCGGACATCGCCGCACAACTGACCGTGCAAACCGCTTTGGGTGCTGCACACATGGCAGTCGCAAGCGATGTCGACGCGGCTGAACTGCGTCGTCGCGTGACGTCGCCTGCGGGCACTACCGAAGCGGCGATCAAGTCGTTCCAGGCCGGTGGTTTCGAAGCCCTGGTGGAAAAAGCACTCGGCGCCGCTGCGCACCGCTCGGCCGAGATGGCCGAACAACTGGGTCGCTAATCAGCTCTTACAAAGGAATCAATGATGCTCGGACTCAATGACGCTGCCATTTTCATCATCAAAACCTTGGGCAGCCTGTACCTGCTGATCGTGCTGATGCGCTTCATCCTGCAATTGGTTCGGGCGAATTTTTACAATCCGCTCTGCCAGTTCATCGTGAAAGCCACTCAACCGCTGCTCAAGCCCTTGCGCCGGGTCATCCCGAGCATGTTCGGGCTGGACATGTCGTCACTGGTACTGGCGCTGATCGTGCAGATGGTGCTGATAGCAGTCATCCTGCTGCTGAAGGGCTTCGAGGTCGATTTGCTGCTTTTGGTGCCTTGGGCACTGATCGCAATCTTCTCGCTGTTCCTGAGTGTTCTGTTCTACGCGATGATCATCAGTGTGATCCTGTCCTGGGTCGCTCCCGGCAGCCACAACCCGGGCGCAGAGCTGGTCGCGCAGATTACTGAACCGGTACTCGCGCCGTTCCGCCGAATCATTCCGAACCTGGGCGGCCTCGACATCTCGCCGATCTTCGCGTTTATCGCGATCCAGTTGCTGCAAAGCTGGCTGATCCCACGCCTTGCGTACTATGCCCTCATGCCGCAGGGGCTGCTCGGCCTGATCTGATGAGCTACTTTCGCTGGGACGGTGATGACCTGATTCTGGAATGTCACCTGCAACCGGCGGCCCGCAGCGATGATTTCTGCGGGCTGCATGGTGATCGCCTGAAGATCCGCCTGACCGCACCGCCTGTTGAAGGCAAGGCCAATGCGTACCTGATGGCGTTTCTGGCCAAGGCGTTCGGGGTTTCCAAGAGTCAGGTGAGTTTGATCAGCGGAGAGCTGAACCGGCAGAAACGGGTGCGGATTTGTTCGCCGAAGAAACTGCCGGATTTGCCGGATCTGGTGCGACAGACCTGATCCACCGAGGCGCTGCATTCGCGAGCAAGCCCGCTCCCACAATGGAATGCGTTCTCCTGTGGGAGCGGGCTTGCTCGCGAATGGCGCACCTCGGTCTAACTGAATGAAATCAGGCCCGGCCTTTGCTTGCCGCTAGCCACAGCGGTCTTTAGACTTACGCCTCATTTCAATGAGAGCAGGGTCGATGCCAGCTGCCTTCCCCCCCGATTCTGTTGGTCTGGTGACGCCGCAACTGGCGCACTTCAGTGAACCCCTGGCTTTGGCCTGCGGACGTTCGCTGCCCGCTTATGACCTGATCTACGAAACCTACGGCACGCTGAACGCTACGGCGAGCAACGCCGTGCTGATCTGCCACGCCTTGTCCGGTCACCATCACGCCGCCGGCTTCCACAGCCCCGACGACCGCAAACCCGGTTGGTGGGACAGCTGCATCGGCCCCGGCAAGCCGATCGACACCAACAAGTTCTTCGTGGTCAGCCTGAATAATCTCGGCGGGTGCAATGGCTCCACCGGCCCCAGCAGTGTCAATCCGGAAACCGGCAAGCCATTCGGCGCCGATTTCCCGGTACTGACCGTGGAAGACTGGGTCCACAGCCAGGCACGCCTCGCCGACCTGCTCGGCATCCGCCAATGGGCGGCGGTAATCGGCGGCAGTCTCGGCGGCATGCAGGCCTTGCAGTGGACCATCACCTACCCGGACCGCGTGCGGCACTGCCTGGCCATCGCCTCGGCACCGAAGCTGTCGGCGCAGAACATCGCGTTCAACGAAGTCGCACGTCAGGCGATCCTCACCGACCCGGAGTTCCACGGCGGCTCGTTCCAGGAAGCGGGTGTAATCCCCAAGCGCGGCTTGATGCTGGCGCGGATGGTCGGGCACATCACTTACCTGTCCGACGACTCCATGGGCGAGAAATTCGGTCGCGGCCTGAAGAGCGAAAAGCTCAACTACGACTTCCACAGCGTCGAGTTCCAGGTCGAAAGCTACCTGCGCTATCAGGGCGAAGAGTTTTCCGGACGTTTCGACGCCAACACCTACCTGCTGATGACCAAGGCACTGGACTACTTCGACCCGGCGGCGAACTTCGACAATGACCTGGCGAAAACCTTCGCCAATGCCCAGGCCAGGTTCTGCGTGATGTCCTTCACCACCGACTGGCGCTTCTCCCCTGCCCGCTCGCGGGAACTGGTGGACGCGCTGATGGCGGCCAGGAAAGACGTCTGCTACCTGGAGATCGACGCTCCGCAAGGCCACGATGCCTTCCTGATTCCGATCCCGCGTTATTTGCAGGCCTTCAGCAATTACATGAACCGTATAGCGCTTTGAGGAAGACATGAGAGCCGATCTGGAAATCATCCAGGAATGGATCCCCGCCGGCAGCCGCGTGCTCGACCTCGGTTGCGGTGACGGCGAGTTGCTGACCTGGCTGCGCGATAACAAGCAGGTCACCGGCTACGGCCTGGAAAACGACCCGGACAACATTGCCGAGTGCGTGGCCAAGGGTATCAACGTCATCGAGCAGGACCTGGACAAGGGGCTGGGCAACTTCGCCAGCAACAGCTTCGACATCGTGGTCATGACTCAGGCCCTGCAAGCTGTGCACTACCCGGACAGGATCCTCGACGAAATGCTGCGCGTCGGTCGCCAGTGCATTATCACCTTCCCCAACTTCGGTCACTGGCGCTGCCGCTGGTACCTGGCGAGCAAGGGCCGGATGCCGGTTTCGGAGTTTCTGCCATACACCTGGTACAACACGCCGAACATCCACTTCTGCACTTTCGAAGACTTTGAAGCGCTGTGTCGCGAACGTGAAGCCAAGGTCATTGATCGGCTTGCCGTGGATCAACAGCATCGGCATGGGTGGGCCAGTAAGCTATGGCCTAATCTGTTAGGTGAGATCGGCATCTACCGCGTCAGCAGCCCCGGTCTGCCGGACCACAAGGTCGCGGTCTGAATCACGACACTTCGAGGAGAACGATCATGGGTCGTCTAGCACTGTTTTTACTTACTGCCTGCCTGAGCGTCACCGCCATGGCCGCCGACGTCATCAAGGGCGAGCGCAAGGAAACCTTTGGCGACGTGACGGTGCATTACAACACCTTCAATTCCACCTTCCTGACGCCGGAGATCGCCAAAGCGGCGGAGCTGACTCGCAGCAAGAATCAGGGCGTGATCAACGTCTCGGTACTCAAGGAAGGTAAACCACAGACGGCTCAGGTCAGCGGTACGGTCAAAGACCTGACCAGCCAAAGCATCCCGTTGAAGTTCAAACAGATCACCGAAACAGGCGCGGTGTACTACATCGCCCACTTCCCGGTGGATCAGCAGGAAATCCGCACCTTTGACATCAAAGTGCAGACCGGCGACAAAACCAACACCATCAGTTTCCAACAAGAGCTTTTCCCTGGCCAATGATGAATTTCACCCAACTCGTACTGGCCAGCCACAACGCCGGCAAACTCAAGGAACTCCAGGCCATGCTCGGCGAATCGGTGCACTTGCGCTCGATCGGCGAGTTCAGCAGTGTCGAGCCTGAAGAAACCGGCCTGTCGTTCGTCGAGAACGCCATCCTCAAGGCCCGCAATGCCTCGCGCATTTCCGGGCTGCCGGCATTGGCCGACGATTCGGGGCTGGCGGTGGATTTCCTCGGCGGTGCGCCGGGTATCTACTCGGCCCGTTATGCCGACGGTAACGGCGATGCGGCGAACAACGCCAAACTGCTCGACGTCTTGAAAGACGTGCCCGAAGCCGAGCGCGGCGCGCAATTCGTCTGCGTGCTGGCATTGGTGCGTCATGCCGACGATCCGTTGCCAATCCTCTGCGAAGGCCTGTGGCATGGGCGCATCCTGACCCAGGCCAGCGGCGAACACGGTTTTGGCTACGACCCGCTGTTCTGGGTGCCGGAGCGCGAGTGCTCCAGCGCCGAGCTTAAGCCCAGCGACAAGAACCAGATCAGTCACCGCGCCCGTGCAATGGATCTGCTGCGCCAGCGTCTGGGCTTGAAATGACCCATGACTCGTCCGCGTCGCCGCTGATCTTCGGCGGCGCCGCCCAATCGCCTCGAGCGGCCCTGCCTGTGCTGCCGCCCCTGGCGCTGTACATCCACATCCCGTGGTGTGTACGCAAATGCCCTTATTGCGACTTCAACTCCCACACCGCCAGCCCCGTGCTGCCGGAAGAAGAATATGTCGACGCCCTGCTGGCCGACCTCGATCAAGACCTGAATGCGGTCTATGGCCGCGAGCTGAGCTCGATCTTTTTCGGTGGCGGTACGCCGAGTCTGTTCAGTGCCGCGGCTCTGGGTCGCCTGCTCAAGGGCGTCGAGCAACGAATTCCGTTTGCCAGCGACATCGAAATCACCCTGGAAGCCAACCCCGGAACCTTCGAGCAGGAAAAGTTCGTCGCTTACCGGGCGCTGGGTATCAATCGCCTGTCGATCGGCATCCAGAGCTTTCAGGAAGAGAAACTCAAGGCCCTGGGGCGGATTCACAACGGCGATGAAGCCGTGCGTGCCGCCGGCATGGCGCGTCAGGCCGGTTTCGACAACTTCAATATGGACCTGATGCATGGTTTGCCCGATCAGTCCCTGGACGATGCCCTGAACGACCTGCGCCAGGCCATTGCCCTGAAGCCGACGCACCTGTCTTGGTATCAGCTGACGCTGGAGCCGAACACAGTGTTCTGGAACCAGCCGCCGACGCTGCCGGAAGACGACACCCTGTGGGACATTCAAGAGGCCGGTCAGGCGCTGCTGGCCGAACACGGTTACGCGCAATACGAAGTCTCGGCCTATGCCCTGCCCGGTCGTCCGGCGCGGCATAACCTCAATTACTGGAGTTTCGGCGACTTCATCGGCATCGGTGCCGGGGCTCACGGCAAGCTCAGCCATCCGGACGGGCGCATCGTCCGTACCTGGAAGACCCGCTTGCCGAAGGACTATCTCAACCCGGCCAAAAGCTTCCAGGCCGGCGAGAAAGCCCTGACCAACGAAGAACTGCCGTTCGAGTTCCTGATGAACGCCTTGCGCCTGACCGAGGGTGTCGAAGCGCGGTTGTACCCAGAGCGCACCGGGCTGCCCCTGGAAAGCCTCGCCGAAGGTCGCCGCGAGGCCGAACAAAGTGGCTTGTTGCAGGTCGAACCGTCACGTCTGGCGGCCACGCTGCGCGGACAACTCTTTCTCAATGACTTGCTGCAAAAATTTCTGACATAAGGAAATCGAATGGATCTGGTACTCGACCTGCTCGCCACCGTGTCCCGCTGGAGCCGTAGCAACCTGTCGGAAATCTCTCTGGCGCTGGTGGGCTGCTTGCTGGTCCTGTTTGGCGCCGATATCAAGGGCTGGGTCGACCAACGCCTGGGCAGCATCGCCGGCGCCTTGCGCGTCCCGCTGATGGCCCTGCTGTGCATGGTCGGCAGCGGCGTGGCGCTGATCTATGCCACGCCATGGATCATCAAAGGCCTGAGCCAGTTCAACAACTACAGCCTGGCGCCGGTGTTGCTGGTGGTGCTGGTGTTGATCGGCGTCGTAGCCGACCGCCGCTGATCTCCAGGTACAACACAAAACAAATGTGGGAGCGGGCTTGCTCGCGAAGGCGTCGTATCAGTCAACATCAATGTTGAATGATCTACCGCTTTCGCGAGCAAGCCCGCTCCCACATTTTGTATTGCGAATACCCGCTATTGTTTGTCGGCGGTCTTGACTGCATTGCGCATCATGGCGCTCAGTCCATGGAAGTCATTGCAGCCCAGCGCTTCAGCTTCATCCAGATAGGCAATATTCTGGCTGTCAGGCCGGTCGTTCTTGTTTACGCGCGTCAGCGCCAGAATGTAGTTGGCCTCGGCCCGATATTGGTCCTCTGTCAGGACCAATGCGACAGCGCGGGCCCGCATGGCCGCCAGAACGCCCTGCTGCGGCAAGGGCTCCCCTTCGTCCAGAAAACAGAGGGAATGCTTTGCCGCTAACGGATAAGCCTCACGATGGGCGTCGGGCTTCTGCAGCAACTGTTCCAGCGACTGCAAGAGTTTCAGGTGATCCGCGTTGTGCAGCTCAAACCTTTCGTATGCCTTGTCGCACAAGTGGTAATAGCCAACCGCCGCCGCCAGCAAACCTTGATCCATCGCCTTTTGGTAAAGGCCGCACGTCTCTTTGCGCGTTCGCTCGGAGAACATCGGATTGTCCTGCAGATTAGCCAGCAAGTACGTTGCAAGGGTGTGTCCGCCATCAGACGCCTGCTTCAGACTGGCTACGAGCGCTTCAAGATCACCTTCTGTGTTACGCAACTGCTCCGGGGTATAGTTGAAAGCAGACTCCCCGGCGGCTTCCAGCCTGACCCTCTCATCGGCCTCACGCTGCATTTTCGCCGCCACTGTCTGAGCGCGCGCAAAGTATTCATCGGGAGTGACAACACGCTCGCAAGCTGCAGAAAACAGCAGACTCAAAAACAACATGCCGGCGAAGATGACTTTCAAAACCTGTCTTCCTTTACAAGTGGGGACGTAGAGCTTTCGGCGGACAAACGCTGATCTTGAACACCACACAAAACAAATGTGGGAGCGGGCTTGCTCGCGAAGGCGTCGTATCAGTCAACATCAATGTTGAATGATCTACCGCTTTCGCGAGCAAGCCCGCTCCCACATTTGGTATTGCGTAGGGCTTAGGACTGTTTTTCGAACTTCAGATCCCACACGCCATGCCCAAGACGTTCGCCGCGGCGTTCGAACTTGGTGATCGGGCGTTCGGTCGGGCGTGGGACGCATTTGCCGTCTTCGGCGAGGTTGCGATAGCCCGGCGCGACGTTCATCACTTCCAGCATGTACTCGGCGTATGGTTCCCAGTCGGTGGCCATGTGCAACACACCGCCGACCTTCAACTTGCTGCGCACCAGCTCGGCGAACGACGCCTGAACGATACGACGCTTGTGGTGACGGCTCTTGTGCCACGGGTCCGGGAAAAACAGCATCAGGCGATCGAGGCTGTTGTCGGCGATGCAACGGTTGAGCACTTCGATCGCATCGCAATCGTAGACGCGCAGGTTGGTCAGGCCCTGGGTCAGCACGCCATTGAGCAGCGCGCCGACACCTGGACGGTGAACCTCAACACCAATGAAATCCTGCTCCGGCGAGGCCGCGGCCATTTCCAGCAGCGAATGGCCCATGCCGAAGCCGATTTCCAGCGAGCGCGGCGCTGAGCGACCGAACACCTGATCGAAATCCACCGGCGCATCGGCCAAAGGCAGTACGAACAGCGGCGTACCTTGGTCCAGGCCACGTTGCTGGCCTTCGGTCATGCGCCCGGCGCGCATCACGAAACTCTTGATGCGGCGGTGTTGGCGCTCGTCGCCTTCTTCCGTCTGGATTGGCGTGTCGTTTGATTCAGTCATCAATGGCTCTTACTTGATCAGACCATCCAGCGGCGAGGAGGCGCTGGCATAGAGTTTTTTCGGCATGCGGCCGGCGAGGTAGGCCAAGCGACCTGCAACGATGGCGTGTTTCATGGCTTCAGCCATCATGATCGGCTGCTGGGCATGGGCGATGGCCGAGTTCATCAGCACCGCTTCGCAGCCCAGTTCCATTGCGATGGTGGCGTCGGAGGCAGTACCGACACCGGCATCCACCAGCACCGGAATTTTCGCTTCTTCGAGGATGATCTGCAGGTTGTACGGGTTGCAGATCCCCAGGCCCGTGCCGATCAGACCGGCCAGCGGCATCACCGCGATAACGCCGATTTCCGCCAGTTGACGGGCAATGATCGGGTCATCACTGGTGTAAACCATCACGTCGAAACCTTCCTTGACCAGCACTTCGGCAGCCTTGAGGGTTTCGATCACGTTAGGAAACAGGGTTTTCTGGTCCGCCAGCACTTCCAGCTTCACCAGGTTGTGGCCGCCGAGCAGCTCACGGGCCAGGCGGCAGGTGCGTACAGCCTCGGTAGCGTCGAAGCAGCCGGCGGTGTTAGGCAGGAAGGTGTAGCGATCCGGCGACAGGACTTCGAGCAGGTTCGGTTCGCCCGGGTTCTGGCCGAGGTTGGTGCGGCGCACGGCGAAGGTGACGATCTCGGCACCCGAGGCTTCGATGGCCAGGCGGGTTTCTTCCATGTCGCGGTACTTGCCAGTACCTACCAGCAAACGCGACTGGTAAGTACGACCGGCCAGGACGAAAGGCTTGTCGCTACGAACGATGCTCATGGGAAATCCTCTGTAGGGGTGAGGTTCTTGCAGAATTCTGTGCCCATCAGGGCCGGGCGACTAGCCGCCGCCGATGGCGTGTACCACCTCGACGGAATCGCCGTCGTTCAGCGTGGTTTCTGCGTGCTGGCTGCGCGGGACGATATCCAGATTGAGCTCGACCGCCACCCGGCGTCCGGTCAGTTCCAGACGGGTCAGCAGGGCCGCAACGGTTTCACCGTCGGGCAGTTCAAGGGATTCGCCGTTCAATTGAATGCGCATACCGAATGCCGCCATCATTTTTAGGGGCTGGCATTCTAGCCCGATCAGTCAGGCCGACCCAAGCCATTCGTCACGAAATGGACCGCGTGGTCAGCTCAACCGCCAGGCGGCAAGCCCCAGGCAAACCCAGCCAACCAGGAACGCCAGGCCACCGAAGGGCGTCACGATCCCGAGCTTGCTGATGCCCGTCATCGTCAGCAGGTACAGGCTGCCGGAAAACAACAGAATGCCGATAGCAAAGGATGCGCCGGCCCAGGTGATCAGTCGACCGGGAATCTGCGTGGCCACCAGCGCTACACCCAGCAACGCCAGGGTATGCACCAGTTGATAGGTGACGCCCGTATGGAAAATCGCCAGGTACTCGGCGCTCAGGCGGCTTTTCAGGCCATGGGCGGCGAATGCGCCCAAGGCAACACCGGTGAAGCCGAAAAAAGCAGCCAGCATCAGGAAGCCACGCAACATGAAGAACTCCGGTCAGACTCGATCAACAGGGTCTGTATAATGGCCGGCTCAACGGGTTCGGCCAAGCCATCTCTATGCTGCAGTTAATTTTCCGTCGTTTCACAAAGGCCCTGCTCTGGTTCGCGGCTGGCAGCGTATTGCTGGTGCTGATCTTTCGAGTGGTACCGCCACCGGGGACCGCGTTGATGGTCGAGCGCAAGATCGAATCCTGGTTCGACGGCGAACCCATCGACCTGCAACGCACCTGGAAGCCCTGGGATGAAATTTCCGATGACCTGAAAGTCGCGGTGATTGCCGGTGAAGACCAGAAGTTTCCCGAGCATTGGGGCTTCGATTTCGGCGCAATTCAGGCAGCGTTTGCGCATAACGAGCGCGGCGGCTCGATTCGTGGTGCCAGCACTCTGAGCCAGCAAGTGTCGAAGAACCTGTTTCTGTGGTCTGGCCGCAGCTGGCTGCGCAAAGGCCTGGAGGCCTGGTTTACCGGGCTGATCGAGGTGCTCTGGCCCAAGCAGCGGATTCTTGAGGTGTACCTCAACAGCGTCGAGTGGGATGAAGGCGTGTTTGGCGCCGAAGCGGCGGCTCGGCATCACTTTGGTGTAGGCGCTCGCTCGATATCCCGACAGCAGGCAAGTTTGCTGGCTGCGGTACTGCCAAACCCGCGGGTGTGGAGCGCCAGTCATCCAACCTCTTACGTTGCACGACGGGCCGGGTGGATTCGCCAGCAGATGAGTCAGTTGGGCGGGGATAGCTATCTGCTCGGGCTCAACGATTCGCGCCGGGCACCTTGGTCCCAGTAACACTGAAGATCCCCTGTGGGAGCGGGCTTGCTCGCGAATGCGGTGTGTCATTCAGCTTTAATGTTGACTGATGTACCGCATTCGCGAGCAAGCCCGCTCCCACATTGGTTTTGTGGTGTAGTGCACAAACAAAAACGCCCCGATCAATGATCGGGGCGTTTTTTATTGCCTGAGCTGCGGTTAGGCGGCGATCGACAACTTGAGCTTGTTCATCGCGCTCTTCTCGAGCTGACGAATACGCTCGGCCGACACGTTGTACTTCTGCGCCAGGTCGTGCAGCGTGGCTTTTTCTTCTGCCAGCCAGCGCTGGTAGAGGATGTCGCGGCTGCGGTCGTCCAGCACTTCAAGCGCTTCGTGCAGGTTGTGGTTGGAGTTGTCGCTCCAGTCGGCGTCTTCCAGTTGACGGGCCGGATCGTACCGGTGGTCTTCCAGGTAGTTGGCCGGCGCCTGGAATGCACTGTCGTCGTCCGCTTCCGCGGCCGGGTCGAAAGCCATGTCATGGCCGGTCAGGCGACTTTCCATCTCGCGCACTTCCCGCGGCTCTACGCCGAGGCTTTCCGCCACGCGATGGACTTCCTCGTTGTTCAGCCAGGCCAGACGTTTCTTCTGGCTGCGCAGGTTGAAGAACAGCTTGCGCTGGGCCTTGGTGGTCGCGACTTTCACGATCCGCCAGTTGCGCAGGATGAACTCGTGGATTTCCGCCTTGATCCAGTGCACCGCAAAGGACACCAGGCGTACGCCCATTTCCGGGTTGAAACGCTTGACCGCTTTCATCAGGCCGACGTTGCCTTCCTGGATCAGGTCAGCCTGGGCCAGGCCGTAGCCGGAATAGCTACGGGCAATGTGTACGACAAAACGCAGGTGGGCGAGCACCATCTGCCGAGCCGCCCCCAAATCCTGCTCATAATAGAGACTCTCGGCCAGTTCACGCTCCTGCTCCGGTGTCAGCAATGGAATGCTGTTCACCGTGTGCACATAGGCCTCCAGGTTCGCACCCGGGACCAGAGCATATGCAGGCTGCAAAGAATTGGTCATACGAAAAAACCTCCGACTTACATAACTCGTGCAGTTCAGCACTGCGAAAATTGACCGGAAACCAAAAGACAAGTTCCCATAAACGCTGAAAGGTCAATACGAGCAAAATGATATTACTTTGGCGCAAGCTCCCGCAGGTGGCGTGCGACTGCAATCCATGCACCGATATACCCCAACAGCACCGCGCCAAGCAAGAGCGATAGACCGTCGGCAACTGGCACTCCGGCCAGCGCAAAATCACTGCCGTACAAACCGGCCAGTCCAACCACCGCGTCGTTCAGCCAGTTCAGGCCGAACGCCAATACACCCCAGGAAAGAATCCCCGCACCAAAGCCATAAAGTGCACCCATGTACAGAAAGGGCCTGCGCACATAGCTGTCAGTGCCGCCGACGAGTTTAATCACTTCTATCTCTGTGCGGCGGTTTTCAATATGAAGACGAATGGTATTGCCTATCACCAAAAGTAATGCAGAAACCAGAAGCACGGTCAGACCGAAGACAAATCGGTCGCCCAGCTTGAGGATGGCTGCCAGACGCTCGACCCAGACTAGATCAAGTTGCGCCTGTTGTACCTTCGGCAATTCGGAAAGTTTTTGTCTCAATGCTTCAAGCGCGGGCTTGTCGACCTCGTTCGGTGTCACCAGGACCACGCCCGGCAGCGGGTTTTCCGGGAGTTCCTTGAGCGCTTCGCCCAGCCCGGACTGCTGCTGGAACTCTTCCAGCGCCTGATCGCGCCCCACGTATTCGGCTTCGGCCACGCCCGGCATGCCCTTGATCTGCTCACGCAACGACTCGCCCTGTTCAGGGCTGGCATCGAGTTGCAGGTACAGGGATATCTGCGCCGCACGCTGCCAGGAACCGCCGAGACGCTCGACGTTACTTAGCAAAAGTGACAGGCCCATCGGCAAACTCAGGGCAACTGCCATCACCATGCAGGTGAAAAAGCTGCCGATCGGGTGTTTGCCCAAGCGGCGCAAGCTGTCCAGCAGACTGGCGCGATGGCTTTCGATCCAGGCGCGGAACAGCGTAGGGAAGTCCGGGCCATCGTCATCGTCGCGCTTTTTCTTCTGCGACTGCGGTTGCGGATCGGCAGCCTTCGGGGCCACGCGCTCGGAAACCTTGGGGCTACGTGTTGCACTCATACGCCAGCCTCCCCGTCGCCGATCAATCGGCCACGCTGCAGGGTGAGCATGCGGTGACGCATGCGGGCAATCAGTGCCAGGTCGTGACTGGCGATCAGCACGCTGGTGCCCAGACGGTTGATGTCTTCGAACACACCCATGATTTCTGCCGCCAGACGCGGGTCGAGGTTACCGGTCGGTTCGTCCGCCAGCAGCAAGGCCGGACGGTGAACGATGGCGCGAGCGATGCCGACCCGCTGTTGCTGGCCGGTGGACAGGTCGCCGGGGTAGAGATCGGTTTTGTCCGAGAGCGCCACGCGCTCCAGGGCCGAGTCCACGCGCTTGGCGACTTCGGCCTTCGACAGACCAAGGATCTGCAGCGGCAACGCGACGTTGTTGAACACCGTGCGATCGAACAGCAGCTGGTGATTCTGAAACACCACGCCGATTTGCCGGCGCAGGAATGGAATCTGCGCATTGCTGATGGTGCTCAGGTCTTGCCCTGCCAGCAGCAATTTGCCGGTGGTCGGACGCTCCATCGCCAGCAGCAGGCGCAACAAGGTGCTTTTACCGGCGCCAGAATGGCCGGTAACAAACAAGAATTCGCCCCGACGGACTCGAAAGCTCAGCTCATGCAAGCCGACGTGGCCATTCGGGTAGCGTTTACCGACCTGTTCGAAACGAATCATGAACGCTCCCGCTCGGCAAACAATGCCTGGACAAAGGGTTCTGCTTCAAAAGTACGCAAATCGTCGATGCCTTCGCCGACGCCGATATAGCGAATCGGCAAGCCAAACTGCTTGGCCAGGGCGAAAATCACCCCGCCCTTGGCGGTGCCATCGAGTTTGGTCAGCGCCAGACCGGTCAGCTCGACGGTCTGATTGAATTGCTTGGCCTGGTTGATGGCGTTCTGGCCGGTACCGGCGTCAAGCACCAGCAGCACCTCATGGGGCGCGTCGGCATCAAGCTTGCCGATCACCCGGCGAACTTTTTTCAGTTCTTCCATCAGATTGTCTTTGGTGTGCAAACGACCGGCGGTGTCGGCGATCAGCACATCAATACCACGGGCCTTGGCGGCCTGCACGGCATCGAAGATGACCGAAGCCGAGTCGGCGCCGGTGTGCTGGGCGATCACCGGGATCTTGTTGCGCTCGCCCCAGACCTGCAATTGCTCGACTGCGGCGGCACGGAAAGTATCACCGGCGGCGAGCATGACTTTCTTGCCTTCCAGCTGCAGTTTCTTCGCCAGTTTGCCGATGGTGGTGGTCTTGCCGGCGCCGTTGACGCCCACCACCAGAATCACGAATGGCTTGTTCTGTGAGGTGATTTTCAGCGGCTGTTCGACGGGCTTGAGCATCGCTGCCAGCTCGGCTTGCAGGGATTTGTACAACGCGTCGGCATCGGCCAGCTCTTTGCGGGCGACTTTCTGGGTCAGGCGCTGAATGATCACCGACGTCGCTTCGACGCCGACATCGGCGGTCAGCAGACGGGTCTCGATGTCTTCGAGCAACTCGTCATCGATGATTTTCTTGCCGAGGAACAGGCTGGCCATGCCCTCGCCAATGCTGGCGCTGGTCTTGGACAAGCCTTGTTTGAGACGGGCGAAGAAACCGGCTTTGGTCTCCTCGGTACGCACAGGCTCGACCGGTGTTTCGACGGGAGCGATGGGCGTGGTGGCGACAGGAGCGATAACCGGTGCAGGTGCAGGCGCTTGAACAATCGGAGCAACCGGAGCGGGAGCAACAAATGCAGGCGCTACAGGTTCTGGAGCAACCAGCGCAGGCTCGGCCACGAACACAGGTTCAACGACCGGTTCAACCACCGGCGCGCGAACCGGTTCAGGAGCAAACGCAGTCGGGGCCGGAATCGGCGGCGTGATGTGAGCTGCTTGTTCATCTTCGACCAACGCCACCGGCTCTTCCGCCACCGGCAACGTCAGCCATGGCTCGGCGGCTGGCGTCAGCGGCAATGGGGCCACGACTTCGGTTTCAGGCGCAGGCTCGGCCGCGGATTGCAGCACCGGCTCGGCGATTGGCAGGGCAACCGGCGCAGGTGTTGGCTCAGGAAGTGGTTGTGGCTGTTCGACAACGGGTTCCTGCGGCTTTTTGCGCAGCCATCCGAACAGGCTTTTCTTCTCGCCAGCCGCAGCTGGGGTCTTCTTGTCGTCGTTGGAACCAAACATGGAGGACGGCTATCTCACGGTAGCGACGCGCCAAAGGGCGCCTCGGCAATAAATAATTCGATGCAGAACAGACTGCGATTCATCCAGCTTGTTCACGCGCAACATTTTGTCGAGGTGCAAACGGCACCTTGCAAAAAACGATTTCACGAAGGACTGAAGCGGCAAAATCGGCGAAAAAGCAGAGTTTAGTCGATAAACCCCAGCCTTCTGCCGTAAACCCATACAACCTGATCAAACGTAAAGGCCTGATAGGCGTGGCCGCCAGTAAAACGGATCAGTATCCTAGCACCTCCTCGCCCGCCTAGGCTAAGACCAAGCGGGCAGCCCAACAGGTTTAAAAACGAATGAATGCTCTAGCCCGCCGCGCTGCAGGCCTGCTGTTCAGCACAGTTTGTCTGCCCCTCTCGGCCCTGGCTGCCGATCCACAACCCACCCACGAATTCACCCTCGACAACGGTCTGAAGGTTGTTGTGCGCGAAGACCATCGTGCGCCGGTCGTCGTTTCCCAGGTCTGGTACAAGGTCGGCTCAAGCTATGAGACCCCGGGCCAGACCGGGCTGTCCCATGCGCTGGAACACATGATGTTCAAGGGCAGCGAGAAAGTCGGCCCCGGCGAAGCGTCGCTGATCCTGCGCGACCTCGGTGCCGAAGAGAACGCCTTCACCAGCGACGACTTCACCGCGTATTACCAGGTGCTGGCCCGTGATCGTCTGGGCGTGGCCTTCGAGCTGGAAGCGGACCGCATGGCCAATCTGCGCCTGCCAGCCGACGAATTCACCCGCGAGATCGAGGTGATCAAGGAAGAACGTCGCCTGCGCACCGACGACAAGCCGATGTCCAAGGCCTACGAACGCTTCATGGCCATCGCCTACCCCGCCAGCGGCTATCACACGCCGACCATCGGCTGGATGGCGGACCTCGACCGCATGAAGGTCGAAGAACTGCGCCACTGGTATCAATCCTGGTATGTGCCGAACAACGCCACCCTGGTGGTCGTCGGTGACGTGACCCCGGACGAAGTCAAAACCCTGGCCCAGCGTTACTTCGGCCCGATCGCCAAGCGTGATGTGCCACCCGCGAAAATCCCGCTGGAACTGGCCGAGCCCGGCGAACGGAAGATCACCCTGCACGTGCAGACCCAATTGCCGAGCCTGATGCTGGCCTTCAACGTGCCGAGCATCGCTACCGCCGAAGACAAGCGCTCGGTGAACGCTCTGCGCCTGATTTCCGCACTGCTCGATGGCGGCTACAGCGGCCGGATCCCGACGCAACTGGAACGCGGCGAAGAACTGGTGTCCGGCGGTTCGTCGAGCTACGACGCCTACACCCGTGGCGACAGTCTGTTCACTTTGTCGGCCACGCCGAACACCCAGAAGAAGAAAACCATGGCCCAGGCGGAAGCCGGCCTGTGGAAACTGCTTGAACAGCTGAAAACCACCGCGCCCTCCACTGAAGAGCTGGAGCGCGTACGAGCGCAGGTCATTGCCGGCCTGGTCTACGAGCGTGACTCGATTACCAGCCAGGCCACCGCCATTGGCCAACTGGAAACTGTCGGGCTGTCCTGGAAACTGATGGACACCGAACTCGCCGAACTGGAAAGCGTGACCCCGCAAGACATCCAGAAGGCCGCCAAGCTGTATTTCACTCGCGCACGTCTCAGCGTCGCCCATGTACTGCCACAGGAGACGACTCATGAGTGAGCGTAAAAAACCGCGCCTGGCCCTGATCGGCCTGATCGTCATTGCATTGCTCGGGTCTGGCGTCTTCTATTTCTCCAAGTCTGACAAAACCAGCGCCAGCGAAGCCCTCGACAAAGCCAAGGCCAGCCAGAAACTGCAATCGTTGGCAGAACTCGACGGCAAGGCCCCAAGCCATCGCTCGCTGAACGTGCAAACCTGGAACACCGCCGAAGGCGCCAAGGTAATGTTCGTCGAAGCCCGTGAGCTGCCGATGTTCGACATGCGCCTGATCTTCGCTGCCGGCAGCAGCCAGGACGGCGATGCTCCCGGCCTGGCACTGCTGACCAATGCCATGCTCAATGAAGGTGTGGCCGGCAAGGATGTCAGCGCTATCGCCCAGGGCTTCGAAGGCCTGGGGGCCGATTTCGGTAACGGCGCCTATAAAGACATGGCGATTGCCTCGCTGCGCAGCCTCAGTGCCGCGGATAAACGCGAGCCTGCCTTGAAGCTGTTTGCTGAAGTGGTCGGCAAACCGACCCTCCCCGCCGATTCCTTTACACGCATCAAGAACCAGATGCTGGCCGGCTTCGAATACCAGAAACAGAACCCCGGCAAACTCGCCAGCCTGGAGCTGATGAACCGCTTGTATGGCGATCACCCGTACGCGCACTCCAGCGATGGCACGGCGAAAAGCATTCCACCGATTACCCTGGCGCAGTTGCGGGCCTTCCATCAGAAAGCCTACGCTGCTGGCAACGTGGTGATTGCACTGGTGGGCGACTTGTCGCGCGCCGAGGCCGAGGCGGTTGCCGCACAAGTGTCCGCCGATCTGCCCAAAGGGCCGGCCCTGGCGAAAATCGAACAACCGACCGACCCCAAGTCCAGCATCGGCCACATCGAGTTTCCGTCCAAGCAAACCAACCTGATGATCGCGCAACTGGGCATCGATCGTGACGATCCGGATTACGCAGCGCTGTCGCTGGGCAATCAGATCCTTGGCGGCGGTGGCTTCGGCACCCGGTTGATGAGCGAAGTGCGCGAGAAGCGCGGCCTGGCCTATGGCGTGTATTCGGGTTTCAGTCCGATGCAGGCTCGCGGGCCGTTCATGATCAACCTGCAAACCCGCGCCGAGATGAGCGAAGGCACGCTGAAACTGGTGCAGGATGTGCTCGCCGACTACCTTAAAACCGGCCCCACCGAGAAAGAACTCGACGATGCCAAGCGTGAACTGGCCGGCAGCTTCCCGCTGTCCACCGCCAGCAACGCCGATATCGTCGGGCAGCTCGGCGCCATGGGTTTTTACAACTTGCCGCTGAGCTACCTGGAAGACTTCATGCAGCAGTCCCAGAGCCTGACCGTCGAGCAAGTCAAAACCGCATTGAACAAACACCTGAGCACGGACAAACTGGTCATCGTCAGCGCTGGCCCGACCGTGCCACAAAAGCCGTTGCCGGCCCCTACTGACAAACCTGCCGAGCAACCGCTCGGGGTTCCGGAGCACTAATGGCCCGTCCATCGCGTCCTAAAAAACCTGTTCACAACGTGCATAACGGTGTGAATCAACTGCGCATCATCGGCGGTGAATGGGGCAGCCGAAAGCTGAGCTTCCCCGATGCGCCAGGCTTGCGTCCAACGCCGGACCGAGTCCGTGAAACCCTGTTCAACTGGCTCGCGCCTTATGTCGCAGGGGCCAAGGTACTTGATCCGTTTGCCGGCAGCGGTGCGCTGTTTCTGGAAGCTTTGTCCCGTGGCGCAGCAATGGGTCAGGCGCTGGATGCCAGCAACATCGCGGTAGCGAGCATCAAGGAACATCTGGGCACCCTGCGCTGCACGACCGGTCAGGTACAGACTGCCGACGCCTTGCGCTATCTGGAAACCCAACCGGCCATGGCATTCGATCTGGTGTTTCTCGACCCGCCGTTCAATCAGAATCTGTTGCCGGCCGTTTGCACTTTGCTCGAAGAGCGTCATTGGCTGAGTGACGATGCGTGGGTCTACACTGAAAGCGAAACGGCACCGTCGATATTGGGTTTGCCAGAAAATTGGCGCCTGCATCGGGAGCAAAAATCCGGACGAGTGTACTACGCGTTGTGGCAACGTATGGCAGGGATCGCCGGTTAGTCCGGCCTGTAAAAAACGGTGCGAAGCTCAGTCAGTTAACGCTGCGGGTAAGCACCGCTGCATCGAGAGCAATCGTGTCCCATCTGCCAGAACGCTTCACCCCCGCCTACGGCCTGGGCAATCCGCACTTACAAACCTTGTGGGGACCGCTATGGCGCAAAACCACACACCTGGACCGCGAGCGCGAACGCTTATGGCTCGAAGACGGCGACTTCCTTGACCTGGACTGGCATGGCCCCCACAGCGCGAATGTGCCACTGGTGCTGGTGCTGCACGGCCTGACCGGCTCATCGAATTCACCTTACGTGGCCGGTGTGCAGAAGGCGCTGGGCGCCCAGGGTTGGGCCAGCGTCGCGCTGAACTGGCGAGGCTGTTCCGGCGAACCCAATCTGTTGCCGCGCAGTTACCATTCCGGGGCCAGCGAAGACCTGGCCGAAACCATCAAGCACCTGCGAACCCAGCGCCCTCTCGCACCGCTGTATGCGGTCGGTTATTCCATGGGCGGCAATGTGTTGCTCAAGCACCTGGGCGAAACCGGCAGCAACAGCGGCGTACTTGGCGCGGTGGCGGTGTCGGTGCCGTTTCGGCTCGATCAGTGCGCCGATCGTATCAGCCAGGGTTTTTCCAAGTTCTATCAAGCGCATTTCATGCGGGAGATGGTCGCCTACATCAAGAACAAGCAGCGCAGGTTCCAGCATGAAGGGCATCAGGATGGCTTGGCGGCATTGGCGGCGCTGGGCTCGCTGGAGAACATGCGCACCTTCTGGGATTTCGATGGCCGGGTCACCGCGCCGCTGAATGGTTTCGCCGATGCCGCGGATTACTATCGCCGCGCTTCGAGTCGTTATTTCCTTGGGGAGATTCGCACACCGACCCTGATTATCCAGGCAGCCGATGACCCGTTTGTCTTTCCTCATAGCCTGCCGCATGCCGACGAATTGTCCGCCAGCACTCAATTCGAATTGCAGGCCAAGGGTGGGCATGTCGGCTTCGTCGAGGGCTCGTTCCGGCAACCGGGTTACTACCTGGAAAGGCGCATTCCCCAATGGCTCGCCACCACAGGGCGCAAGTAAACCATGGGGCTGGATCAGGGCGAGTCGATTCACTTCTGGCAAACGGCGCCGTTGGCCGGGGTCGAGCTGTTATCCGCACGCTACATCGAACACCGCTTCGCTCCCCATGTGCATGACGGCTATGTGATCGGCATGATCATGGCCGGCGCCCAGCGTTATCGCTATCGAGGTGCCGAGCATCTGGCGGGTAGCGGCACGCTGGTGCTGATCAATCCGGATGAACTGCACACCGGCCACAAGGGTACGGAAGACGGTTGGTTATACCGGGCGTTTTATCCCGACAGCGGGCAGATTCTTTCACTGCTGGATGAGCTCGAACTGCCGACTGATACCTTGCCGGCGTTTGGCGCCACGTTGTATCGCGATCCGGATCTGGTGAAGGGATTCTGCCAACTGCATTGTTTGCTGGAGAGTCCGTCCACGGCGCTGCAGCAGCAAACGGCCTGGCGGGAAATGATGCTGTCGCTGTTGCAACGTCACGCAGCCGTCCCGACCGCCAGCAAACCTGGCAAGGAACACCGGGCGGTGACCCTGGCCAAGGAACTGCTGCAATCACGCTTGGCGGCGCCGCCCTCGCTGGAAGAACTGGCGGCGGCGGTGAACCTGTCGCCCTTCCACTTCGCCCGAGTGTTTCGCAGAGCCACCGGCATGCCGCCACACACCTGGTTGATGCAGCAGCGCATCGCTCGGGCACGGGCGTTGTTACAACGCGGCTGCCTGCCGCTGGAAGTCGCGACGCAACTGGGTTTTGCCGACCAGAGCCATCTGAGTCGGCAATTCAAACAGGTTTACGGCGTGGGACCGGGGGCGTATCGCAGCGCGCGGCAGCTGCCTGGTTATGATGGATGACGAAAATCCAAATGTGGGAGCGGGCTTGCTCGCGAAGGCAGTGGGTCAGTCAACATTAATGTCGTCTGTTACACCGCCTTCGCGAGCAAGCCCGCTCCCACAATGGATTGGGGATTATTCGCCCTTGGCGACGCCTCGCGCAGGATCGTTGATCCACTCGCTCCACGACCCGGCATACAACGCTCCCAACGGATAACCCGCCAGGCACAGGGCGAACAGGTTGTGGCAGGCGGTCACGCCGGAACCGCAATACGCGACCAGCTCTGTCGGTGAACGATCACCGAGCTTCGCGGCAAACCGCTGCTTGAGCTGTTCGGCCGGCAGGAACCGCCCGTCGCTGCCCAGGTTATCGGTGAACGCGGCACATTGTGCGCCGGGGATGTGCCCGGCAATCGGATCGATCGGCTCTACTTCACCCTTGAAACGCGGCAAGCCGCGGGCGTCGAGCAAGGTCAACGCGGGCTGGCCGAGACGTTGCTGGAGCTGTTGGGCGCTGAGCACCAACGAAGCATCCGGCGTCCCGGTGAAGGTGCCACGGGCAATCGACGGCGGATCAAGACTCAGGGGCAATCCGGCGGCGTGCCAGGCTTTCAGCCCGCCATCGAGAATGAACACGCCATCGCGCTTGCCCAGCCACGCCAGCAACCACCAGGCCCGTGCCGCGTAGGCGCCGGGACCGTCATCGTACAAAACCACTTCGCTGTCGGCGTTGATGCCCCAGGTTTGCAAGCGTTCGATCAAGTCGGCGGGTTCAGGCAATGGATGACGCCCGGTAACCCCCTTGACCACTGCCCCGCTCAAATCACGCTCAAGATCGGCAAAGCTCGATCCGGCAATATGCCCTTCGGCGTAGCTGCGTTGCCCGTAATCAGGGTCTTCGAGGGCAAAACGACAATCCAGAATCACCAGCCCCGGCGTCTCCTTTTTCAGGTCCAACGCTTGCGGGCTGATCAGTTGCGCAATGGGCATAACGGGCTCCTGTGATTTTTCTGTCTCGAATCCTACTGCACTCTTTATCCCACTTCTTCCAGCGCCTGGGCCAGCGGCACATAAAACTCTTCGAACAGTGCATTCACCGCATCGCGAGATTGATCCGTGACAAAACCGGCCTCCAGCACCAGCACCTGATACACGCCTCGTTTGATGGCCTGTTCGCTCAGATGGTTGGAATTTTCCCGCGTAGTGCACAGAAAACGCACCCACGAGGTGAGAATGATCCAGGCATTGAGGGTCAGGGATTCGATCTGAACCTTGTCCATGCACAGAATGCCGGCCTCGACGAAACCCGCGTAGATGTGTGTGCCCTGGATCAGGCAGCGCTGGGAAAAACGCCGGTAACGGGCAGCCAGCTCAGGATCGCTATCGAGCAAATGCTCGAGGTCGCGATGCAGGAAGCGGTATTGCCACATGGCGGCGAGCAGTTCCTTGAGGTAGAAGCGCTTGTCTTCGACTGTCGCTGCGCGGCCCTGGGGCGGGCGCAGGAAGCTGTCCACCAGGTTTTCGTACTCACTGAACAACACGGCGATGATCGCCTGCTTGTTGGGGAAGTGGTAGTACAGGTTGCCCGGGGAAATTTCCATGTGGGCAGCAATGTGGTTGGTGCTGATACTGCGCTCGCCCTGTTGATTGAACAGCTCCAGGCTGTTCTGCACGATGCGCTCGCTGGTTTTGATCCGAGGGGCCATGGCTTGAGCTTTAATTCAGAGTGCGATGAGGGGCATCTTACGACCTATCCGCGCATGGATAAAACAAAGCTGTGCCAGAGTGCCATTTGACTTTCTAGAGCATAGACTCTAGAAAGTCCCTCATTACAATAAATCCGGAGCCGACCATGCCTGCAGACATTGCCTACCTGAAGAACCTGCAGCAGCCTCTGGACGAACTCCAAACCCTGTTCGATGCTCAACGCGCGGCGTATGCCGCCAACCCGATGCCACCCGCAGCTCAGCGCCAGCAATGGCTAAAGGCGTTGAAGGACCTACTGAGCAATGAGCGCCAGGCCCTGATCAATGCGATCAGCCAGGATTTCAGCCACCGCAGCGCCGATGAAACCCTGCTCGCCGAACTGATGCCCAGCCTGCACGGCATTCACTACGCCAGCCGGCACCTCAAAGACTGGATGAAAGCCTCGCGACGCAAAGTCGGCCTCGCCTTTCAACCAGCGTCGGCCAAAGTGGTTTATCAGCCGTTGGGCGTGGTCGGAGTGATCGTGCCGTGGAACTACCCGCTTTACCTGGCCATCGGGCCGCTGGTGGGTGCGTTATCGGCAGGCAACCGGGTGATGCTCAAACTCAGCGAATCGACCCCCGCCACCGGTTTGCTGCTCAAGGAATTGCTGGGTCGAATTTTTCCCCAGGACCTGGTCTGCGTGGTGCTGGGTGAGGCCGATATCGGTGTGGCGTTCTCGCGGCTGCGTTTTGATCATTTATTGTTCACCGGCGCCACCAGCGTCGGCAAACACGTGATGCGCGCGGCGGCCGAGAACCTGACGCCGGTGACCCTCGAACTGGGCGGCAAGTCCCCGGCCATCGTTTCCCGCGATGTGCCGCTCGAGGATGCCGCCGAACGCATCGCTTTCGGCAAGACCCTCAACGCCGGGCAAACCTGTGTCGCCCCGGACTACGTGCTGGTGCCGGAAGACCGCGTCGGCTCTTTCGTCGAAGCCTATCGCCAGGCGGTTCGCGGGTTTTATCCGACGCTGGCCGACAACCCGGACTACACCGCCATCATCAACGACCGGCAATTGGCGCGGCTCAATGGCTACCTCAGCGACGCCACCAGCAAGGGCGCGCTGCTGATTCCGCTGTTCGATCAGGGCCAGGGCCGGCGCATGAGCCATAGCCTGTTGCTCAATGTCAGCGACGACATGACAGTGATGCAGGACGAAATCTTCGGCCCGTTGCTGCCAATCGTGCCGTACAAGGATCTCGATGAAGCGTTTGCCTACATCAACCAACGCCCTCGCCCGCTGGCGCTGTATTACTTCGGCTACGACAAGCGCGAGCAAAACCGCGTCCTCCACGAAACCCATTCCGGCGGTGTTTGCCTCAATGACACCTTGCTGCACGTTGCTCAGGACGACATGCCGTTTGGCGGCATCGGTGCTTCGGGCATGGGCCACTACCACGGCCACGAGGGCTTCCTGACCTTCAGCAAGGCCAAAGGCGTGCTGATCAAACAGCGCTTCAATGCGGCGAAACTGATCTATCCGCCGTACGGTAAATCCATTCAGAAACTGATCCAGAAGCTGTTTATCCGCTAACGATCATCACCGCCGGGTAATAACAATAATGAGCCCAAGCCTGTCCGATACACCCGCGCTGTCACGGCGCGGCCTGCTTAAATTCAGCCTCGGCGCCAGCGCTTTTCTAGCCACGGCCGGATTAGGCGCGAGCCTCAGCGGCTGCTCGTCGAGCAACCCAGCCAGTGGGTTCGCGATTCTGCGCAGCGGCGACCTGCTGTTTCTGCGGGCAGTGATTCCGGTGATGCTCGACGGTGCCGTGACCATCGAAAAAATGCCGGCCGCCGTCGCCGAGACCTTGCACTGCCTGGATAACGGCCTGAATCACCTGTCGCCGGAAATGCTCAAACTGACCTGGCAATTGTTCGATGTATTGGGGATGGCCGTGACTCGCGGGCCACTGACCGGGATCTGGGGCAGCTGGGAAAACGCCAGCAGCGAACAGATCCGGCACTTTCTCGACCGTTGGGAAAACAGCTCGTTGAGCCTGCTGCGCATGGGCCACAGCTCGTTGCTGCAAATGGTGATGATGGCGTGGTACAGCCGGGCGGAGTCGTGGGCACATTGCGGGTATCCCGGGCCGCCCACGGTTTGAGACCGAGTCGACCCTATCGCGGGCAAGCCACGCTCCCACAGGGTTTGAGGTAGACCACCCCTTTGTGAACGACTCAAACCCTGTGGGAGCGGGCTTGCTCGCGAAGGCGTCAGCCGCCTCACCACAGAATCCAAAATAATAAGAGAACCCGAACATGCCCGTACCCGATCCGTTCCGCGAAGGCCTGGCCCGTGGCTGGAAAACCTACAACGGCGCCCGACTGACCCAGGACCTGACCCTCGAAGCGGACGTGGCAATCATCGGCAGCGGTGCCGGCGGCGGGACCACCGCCGAAACCCTCAGCACCGCCGGCTACAAGGTATTGCTGATCGAAGAAGGCCCGCTCAAGACCAGCAGCGACTTCAAGATGCTCGAAGACCAGGCCTACACCAGCCTCTATCAGGAAGGCATCGGGCGCATGAGCAAGGACGGCGCAATTACCATCCTCCAGGGGCGGGCGGTGGGCGGCACCACGCTGATCAACTGGACCTCAAGCTTTCGCACCCCGGACCCGACGCTGGAACACTGGGCCAAAGAGCACGACGTCAAAGGCCACACGCCGGCCGAGATGGCGCCCTGGTTCGAGAAAATGGAACAACGCCTGGGTGTCGCGCCATGGAGGGTGCCACCCAACGCCAACAACGACGTCATCCGCAAGGGCTGCGAAAAACTCGGCTACGCCTGGCATGTGATTCCGCGCAACGTGCGCGGCTGCTGGAACATCGGCTATTGCGGCATGGGTTGCCCGACCAATGCCAAGCAATCGATGCTGGTCACGACCATCCCGGCGACCCTGGAAAAAGGCGGCGAGCTGCTCTATCTGGCCCGGGCAGAAAAACTGTCGCTCAAAGACGGCAGGGTTACGGGGCTGCAATGTGTGGCGATGGATGAGCGTTGCGTTGCGCCCACCGGACGCACGATTACGGTCAAGGCGCGGCATTACGTACTGGCCGGCGGCGGGATCAACAGCCCGGCGCTGCTGTTGCGCTCAGAGGCGCCGGATCCACATGAGCGGCTGGGTAAACGGACATTCCTGCACCTGGTAAACATGTCCGCCGGGCTGTTTGATGAGGTGATCAACCCGTTCTACGGCGCGCCGCAATCGATCTATTCCGACCATTTCCAGTGGCAAGATGGCACCACTGGCAAGATGTCCTACAAACTTGAAGTTCCACCGCTGCATCCGGCGCTGGCCAGCACGTTACTCGGTGGTTTTGGCACGCAAAGCGCCCGGCATATGGAAAACCTGCCGCACACCCACGCCATGCTGGCGTTGCTGCGGGATGGTTTTCACCCGGACAGCCCTGGCGGCAGTGTTGAATTGCGCGGTGACGGCACACCGGTGCTCGACTATCAGGTTTCACCCTACGCCTGGGACGGGTTGCGCCGGGCTTTCCACAGCATGGCCGAGATCCAGTTCGCCGGTGGCGCCAACGCCGTGATGCCGATGCACGCCGACGCTCGTTACGTGAAAACCCTCGCTCAAGCGCGCACGCTGATTGATGATCTGAGCCTTGAGTTGTATCGGACTCGCCTGGGCAGTGCCCATGTGATGGGCGGTTGTGCCATGGGTGAAGACCCGAAAAATGCCGTGACCGATAGCCTCGGCCAACATCACCAACTCGCCAATCTGTCGATTCATGATGGCTCGCTTTTCCCCACCAGCATTGGGGCAAACCCCCAATTGTCGGTCTACGGACTGACGGCACAATTGGCGACTTCGCTGGCCGAACGTTTGAAAAACCCATGAAAACGCGGAATATTCCCATCGTCTATAGTGCTTTCTTACCCAACAGGCGACTTGGCCGACCGGGAAGGCTGCGATACCATCCGACTCCCCAACGGACTCCCGCCAGGACGACGCGATGAACCGAGTGTTGTACCCAGGTACCTTCGACCCTATTACCAAGGGCCATGGCGATCTGGTCGAACGCGCCTCGCGCCTGTTCGATCACGTGATCATCGCCGTCGCTGCCAGCCCGAAAAAAAACCCGCTGTTCCCCTTGGAACAACGTGTGGAGCTGGCCCGCGAGGTCACTAAACATCTGCCGAACGTTGAAGTCGTCGGTTTCTCGACGCTGCTCGCGCACTTCGCCAAAGAGAAGAACGCCAACGTATTCCTGCGTGGTTTGCGCGCGGTATCGGACTTCGAATACGAATTCCAGCTGGCCAACATGAACCGCCAACTGGCACCGGATGTGGAAAGCCTGTTTCTTACGCCGTCCGAGCGTTATTCGTTCATTTCCTCGACGCTGGTGCGCGAAATTGCAGCCTTGGGCGGCGATATCACCAAGTTCGTCCACCCGGCGGTGGCCGACGCCCTCACCCTACGCTTTAAAAAGTAGGAGCTGCCGAAGGCTGCGATCTTTTACGGCTACCGCAATCTTCGAACGCTGCACTTGATCGCGCCCGCGTGCACTGCGGGCGCCAATGCGGCACAATTGTGCGCATTGATTTATTGCGCCCGGGCCTGCTGCCCTGGCTGGAGTTAGCATGTCCCTGATCATCACCGACGATTGCATCAACTGCGACGTCTGCGAACCCGAGTGCCCGAACGCCGCCATTTCCCAGGGCGAAGAGATCTACGTGATCGACCCGAACCTGTGCACACAATGTGTCGGCCACTACGACGAACCGCAGTGCCAGCAGGTCTGCCCGGTGGATTGCATCCCGCTGGACGAGGCTCATCCGGAGACTGAAGAACAGTTGATGGAGAAGTACCGCAAGATTACCGGCAAGGCTTGAGCCAGACCGTTTTGTGTTGTCTTCCCGGGCCTCTTCGCGAGCAAGCCCGCTCCCACATTGAATCTGCGTCGTTCACAAATTTCATGTGGGAGCGGGCTTGCTCGCGAAGGCGTCATCAGCAACACCGAATACTTACTGCCTCACTCCCGCTGCTCAAACCCCTCCCCGATACACCCCAGGCACCGCACAAATGCGGCTTTCGCCGGATCGACCACCAACGCCTGTCCCGCATCGCCAATGCCGCCGCCCAGGGCGGTAAACGGCAACGACAGCACAAATGCCCCGGCACCGATAACCGTCGCCGCCACCAACAAAGGTCGAGCAATCAGCAAGTCGCCAAGCATGGCGTAGGCCGGTGGGTTCTGGATGGTGTAGCGCGGATCGCCGCTGCCGTTCTCAGCCGCCAGCGCGGACGCGCCGACGCTCAGCAGCAGCGCAACAACAAGGGTTCGAAACGGATTCATGGCACGGTCCTTCGGCTAGGCAGTGAGAACACTGACTATAGACCGTAGCCGGTATCAGCTCTGACAGCGCGGACAAAAGACGCTGGCGCGCTGCCCAAGCTTGACTTCCCGCAGCCCTGTGCCACAGACCTTGCAGTGTTCACCACCACGGCCGTACACGAACAGCTCCTGCTGGAAGTAACCCGGTTGACCGTCGCCGCCGATAAAGTCCCGCAATGTGGTGCCCCCGCGCTCGATGGCGAGGGCAAGGATGCGCTTGATCTCGATCGCCAGCTTCAAATAGCGTGCCCGGGAAATGCTCTTGGCTTCGCGCCGTGGGTCGATGCCGGCGGCAAACAACGCTTCGGTCGCGTAGATATTGCCGACGCCGACCACTACCGCGTTGTCCATGATGAACGGCTTGACCGCCATGGAACGCCCACGGGATTGCTGGAACAGACGTTCGCCGTCAAACAGATCGGTCAACGGCTCCGGCCCGAGGCGAATCAGCAGTTCATGGTTCAGCGGATCCAGGCTCCAGAGCATCGCGCCAAACCGTCGCGGGTCGGTGTAGCGCAGGGCCAGGCCCGATTCCAGTTCAATATCCACATGCTCATGCTTGGCCGCCGGCAGGCCGACTTCCACCAGCCGCAGATTCCCCGACATCCCCAAATGACTGATCAGCGTGCCGACTTCGGCGTTGATCAGCAGGTACTTGGCGCGCCGTTCCACCAGCACGATGCGCTGACCGGACAGCCGCACATCCAGGTCTTCGGGGATCGGCCAGCGCAGACGGCGCTCACGCACGATCACCCGGCTGACGCGCTGGCCCTCCAGGTGCGGTGCAATCCCGCGGCGGGTGGTTTCGACTTCCGGCAGTTCAGGCATGGGGCTCTCGAATCAGGCGAGGTTCGACACTCAACGCGTGGCGAGGTCGCGAATCTCTTGTTTCTGGGTTTCGAAATCGTATTCCGATAGGCCGATGTAATCGAGCACAAGAGGCCCGACACTGTTCCATTCGTGGTCTTCGGACTGGTTGCCCAGTACCCGGAAGGAGGCGCAAATGTGTTCGGCCATCTTCAGGATCGCCAGCAGATTTTTCAGCGGCGTATTGCGAGCCGATTCATCGCTGAAAATGGCCAGGGCGTTGTGATGGTTGGCAATGGCCTGGGTGACATGTTCCGGCAGGCGCCAGGACTTGGCGGTGTAATACCCGACCACGGCGTGGTTGGTGTTGTATTGCCTGTTTTCGGTATCCACCACCCGGCACTCGGCACTGGCATTGGCATAGGCCTGTTCCAGCACTTTCATGTAGTCGGGGAATTTCTTGATCATCAACGGGATGCCGCAATCGTGGAACAGACCCAGCGCATAGGCTTCATCACCGGCCTGGACACCGACACGCTTGGCCAGGGTCAGGCACGTCATCGCCACGTCCTGCGCCGTATCCCAGAAACGGTTGAGTGTAACGATGGCATCATCGTTCAGCTCGCCCTTGATCGACTGCGCATTGATCAGGTTGATGATCGAGCGGCTGCCCAACAGATTCACTGCCCGCTGGATCGCGGTGATCTTGTTACTCAAGCCGTAGTACGGCGAATTGACGATTTTCAGCAAGGCGCCGGAAAGGCCTGGGTCCTGGGAGATCAGCTTCGCGATCACTTCCAGGTCCGGGTCGGGCATGTACTGCTCCATCTGCAGATCCACCATGATCTGCGGCTGGGGCGGCACACTGATGCCTTGCAAGGATTGTTGAATCTGTTCGGTCGTCAACTCTTGGGACATAAGTACACACTCCGGGTCAGGCGGGGATTCTAACCCTTAAAAAGATGGATCCGACAGTCAGTCAAGCGCATTCATGTGGGAGCGGGCTTGCTCGCGAAAGCGGCGTGTCAGTCGACATTAATGCTGCCTGGCACCCCGCCTTCGCGAGCAAGCCCGCTCCCACAGGTTCACACTTTAACTGACAGGCCTCATCCGCGTTTCATCGACCACCAAACCCGTCACTCCCTCAACACGCTATACTCCCGCTCTTTTTTCCGGAGCGACGTCATGTCCCTGCCTAGCCTGCGCCTTAAAGCCAACGCCGACCGTCGCCTGCGAAACGGCCACCTGTGGGTCTACAGCAACGAAATCGATGTAGCCGCTACGCCTTTGCACGGTTTCAAGGCCGGCGACCAGGCGATCCTCGAAGCCGCCAGCGGCAAGCCGCTGGGCATCGTTGCCATGAGCCCGAACAACCTGATCTGCGCCCGCCTGCTGTCGCGTGACATCAAGTTGCCGCTGGACAAGTCGCTGCTGGTGCATCGCCTGAACGTTGCCCTGTCCCTGCGCGATCGCCTGTTCGACAAGCCGTTCTATCGCCTGGTCTACGGCGACTCCGACCTGCTGCCAGGCCTGGTGGTCGACCGTTTTGGCGACATCCTGGTCGTCCAGATCGCCTCGGCGACCATGGAAGCTCACAAAGACGACGTGATCGCGGCACTGACCCAAGTGCTCAAGCCAAGCGGCATTCTGTTCAAGAACGACTCCGCTGCCCGTGATGCCGAAGGCCTCAACCGCTACGTCGAAACCGTATTCGGCCTGGTACCGGAGTGGGTCGCGCTGGAAGAGAACGGCGTAAAATTCGAAGCGCCAGTCATCCAGGGACAGAAAACCGGCTGGTTCTACGACCACCGCATGAACCGTGCGCGTCTGGCCCCTTATGCCAAAGGCAAGCGCGTACTCGACCTGTACAGCTACATCGGCGGCTGGGGCGTTCAAGCGGCTGCCTTCGGCGCCAGTGAAGTGTTCTGCGTCGATGCTTCGGCCTTCGCCCTCGATGGCGTCGAGCGCAATGCCGCACTGAACGGCGTCGCCGAAAAAATGACCTGCATCGAAGGCGACGTGTTCGAAGCCCTGAAGGAACTGAAAGCCAGCGAAGAGCGTTTCGACGTCATCGTGGCCGACCCTCCTGCCTTCATCAAACGCAAGAAAGACATGAAAAACGGTGAAGGCGCCTACCGTCGCCTGAACGAGCAAGCCATGCGCCTGCTTAGCAAGGACGGCATCCTGGTCAGCGCTTCGTGCTCGATGCACCTGCCGGAAGACGATCTGCAGAACATCCTGCTGACCAGCGCCCGTCACCTGGACCGCAACATCCAGATGCTGGAACGCGGCGGTCAGGGCCCGGATCACCCGGTACACCCAGCGATTGCCGAGACTCGCTACATCAAGAGCATCACCTGCCGTCTGCTGCCAAACAGCTGAGTACGCTGGTTTGACGGGGAGCCAACAGGCTCTCCGTCAGCCGTTTTAACGCCACACCATCCACTCTTCAGCCTCTGTTTCTTACTCTTGCAGTCCTACTGACTTGCAGGACGTTTCCCTGCATCCTTTATTTAAAAGAATATAACTTACAAACTTGCCCCTGCCGCCAGATCGCTCCGACAAAATTACTAGAATCTTCCTACTTAATATCCCCTTGATAAGGGCTCATTACAGCCTATGATTGAGTTGTCACCGCGAAGTGACACTCACTATCAATGACAAGGAGTCAAAAACATGAAAGCAATTACTCTGGAAACAAACAAAATCGCTAACCTGGCTTTTCTGGTTGCGCCAAAAACCCGCTAAGTAAATGAAACGCTGGGGAGTGCCGGCTACCCAGCGTTTTCTATAGCTATGTCCAGAGCGAACCGTCCATCATGCAGATAAACCCATACTTGTTCATACTTCCTCGTACGCCCGGCCAAATAGTCTGGGATTACAAAAACCATAAACAATTTGAACTTAACCTGGAATATTCAACCCGGCTTGTACAACTTATCAATAACCCCAAACTGTATGATGACAGCAACAGAGTAGACACTCAACTTCTGAACTCCGGAATATTGACCCATTCAAAACAAGACACTATTGAATGGGGCTGGGATGAACTGTCGAAGATATTCCATATCGGCACCAAGAACATTCCCTGCGAACATGTCCCTCAGAACATTCATGAATGGTCGAGGCACTATCTGGACCATTGCACCGAAGTACTGGCCGCAGCCGCGCCGGGCACCAGGCTCAAAGAACACCAGGCGCGCGAGCTGATTGCCCTGCCAAAACCCTCCTGCCTGCCGGAGAACTCCCTTGCCAACGTCCTGACCGGCCGAAAAACCTGCCGCACCTTCACGGATGAAGCGGTTTCGCTAGAAGATGTCAGCACACTGCTTTACCTGTCCCTGGGCTACTTGCATGAACGCGAAAATGACGTCGACGAAACCATTGTCGAAGGTCTCGGTGCCCGACGCAGCAGCCCGTCCGGCGGCGGGCTGAATGCCTGCGAAGGCTTTCTTCATGTACAAAACGTCAGCGGCCTGAAACCCGGGCTCTACGCCTATCACCCCACCGACCATGCACTGAGCTTCATCAACCCGGCACCTGACTCGCCCCTGGGGCAGTTGCTGTGTGGCCAACATTTCATCAATAACCTGCCGGTGGGTCTGTTCATTACCGCTCGCTTCGACAAGTTGTGGTGGAAATATGAACACTCACGAGCCTACCGAATGGCCTTCGTGGAGGCGGGGCATATTTCCCAGACCTTTCAACTGGTGGCCACTGCACTGGGGCTGAACACATGGCTGACAGGAGCTCTGACGGACGATCAGGTCGAAACATTGCTGGGGCTTGAGAACAATCCAGAACAACCCTTGTTTTTTGTTGGCTGTGGCCACAGCGACGGACAAGTGATGTGCAAGGAATTGAAGGATCTGCTGAGCAGTCGGGAGCCGCAACAATGACCGCCCCCATCATTGCGCCGATAGATCGCCCCCTTTCCTGGGCGCGGCGTTTCACCCTCGGCGACTGGAATACCCGCGCGTCGGTGCGAACCAGCGAGCACGACTATCTATTGCCGCCAGACCTGGAACAACAATTGGAAACACGCCACTGGTTTCCTCCGGCCTTCCTCGCGTACCTGAAGCATCCGGCTATCGAAGCGCTGGGCCAAACCGTCATCCATCGGCTGTCGGCCAATCATCTGGTGTATTTCCTCGACTACACCACCTTGCTCGAACACCGCATCGTCAACCGATCCGTGGAAACCATCATCCACGGTGAACTGAAGGCCTGCGTCCCCCCGCGGATGAAGACCGCCGCACTTCAGCTTTATACCGACGAGGGTTATCACGCACTGTTCTCCAACAGCCTTGCCGAGCAGGTTGCCGGGGTTTACGGGATCAGTCCGCGCCCGGTCATGCCTCACCGCATCACGCGGTTGAACACCTTGCTCGACCACACACCTGAAAAAAACAGGGCACTGGCCTGGTTTCTCGTCGGGTTCGTGTCGGAGACGATCATTGCCAAGGATCTGCTCGACATCTGCCGTGACGACCTGGTGTCCAGCGTTCAGGCAATGCTCAGGGACCATCTCTCGGACGAGGCGCTTCACAGCCGCTATTTCTCTGAAGTGTTCCATTACCTGTGGTTGACCCTGAACAGCCGTCAACGCACGTTCGCCAGCAGGCTGCTGCTGAACATCGTCCGGATTTTCTTCGAAGCCGATGAGCGATGGATGCGGGAAAGCCTGCGCAGCGCGGGTATCGACGAGACCGCCGTCACACAGATTCTCGGAGAACTGACTAGCCGCCAAGCCACCCTTCAGCGTGCACGATCCGGCAGTGGCGCGACGCTTGATGCGTTGAAAAAAGCCGGATTCTTCGCCCTGCCATACAACCAGCAGCTGTTCATGAAGGCAGGTCTTATCGATGAATGAAGGACATTCTGCGGCAACCGCCAGACAGCGTCGGGGGGCAGTCAGCCTGTTGTTGGCGATGGTGCTGCTTGGCGTATTCCCGCTGGATGTCCTGCTTCCCTCGTTCCCTGCACTTACCGAACACTTTCGCAGCACGCCCGCCGACATTGCGCTGTCGATCAGTCTGTTTGCCGGCGGTATAGCAGCCTCTCAACTGCTGATCGGGCCGCTGTCGGATGTGATCGGACGCAAAAGGTTGTTGCTCGCCGGAATCACCGTTTCGATGCTGGGGGCGGTGGGCTGCGTGCTGACCACGGACTATGTCCATTTCCTGCTGCTGCGTGTCATTCAGGCGCTCGGCTGCGGGTGTTTCGTGCTGTCACAAGCACTGATTCAGGATCTGTTCGAGGGTGAGGAACGTGACCGGTTGCGGATCCTGATGGTCACCGCCACCGGCATTTTCATCTCGGTCTCGCCGTTGGCCGGTACATTCCTGCAAGCCACGCTGGGCTGGCAGGGCAGCTTCTGGGTGTTTACCGCACTGGCCGGCGTGGTACTGCTCAAAGCCTGGCTGTTTCTCGACAATACCCGCCCGGCAGCAACCCGCGCGCGGCCGAATATCCTCCAGTCCTACAGTGGGGTCCTGCGTGATGCCGACTTCCTGCCCTACTGGTTGATTTCAGGCTTTGCTTTCGCCTGCCATTTCTCATTCATCGTTATTTCGCCGCTGATCTTCATGGAGCAACTCCAGCTATCGGCCTATGACTACTCGTTGATCCTGCTGGTATACGGCGGCGCCTACATCGTCGGCGGCATGGCTGCGATTGTGCTGGGCAAACGCATCAGTCCCCGTCATCAGATCATCAGCGGGCTGAGCCTGATCCTGCTGTCCGGCCTCATCATGCTTTACCTTTCAAACCACGTTGCACTGTCATCGGTCACCGTCCTGGTACCGATGCTCATCTGCACCGCCGGCACCACCATTGCCCGACCGGCCGCCACCTCCAAAGCCATGAGCCTGTTCCCTGAAAGTGCGGGAACCTCGGCGTCGGCCGGCAGCACGGTGATTTTCATCTGCGGCGGGTTGATCAGTGCGCTCATCAGCTTGGGGCCGGCCAGCCTGCAATCCACCCTTGGATACAGCTTCGTCATCCTGAGCAGCATGGCGCTGGCGCTCAACAGTCGTATCAATCAACGAGCCAAAAGCCCAAAAGCCAGTCCAAGCGTCGAATAACCCCGCCGATCGTCACCCCACACGCTTCATCGGCGCTGGATCAACGTTTTCCGGCATTCCCTCCTGACGCCAGCGGTGTAGAATCGCGAGATTCATCGCCATTCATCCCCCGGCGGGTTTATGAGCTCAAGCTGAAGCGCGCGGCGATCCCGCAAAGTTATCGGCAACTTCCGGACACACGGCCATTTCTGAGTGTTCCAGACGTCAATAGAAGCTCACTTCCCCTTTTGATACCTGATTAGCCGCCCGGAGTGCTTCATGCCTGATTACCGCTCGAAAACATCCACCCACGGCCGCAACATGGCCGGTGCCCGCGCACTGTGGCGCGCCACGGGGATGAAAGATGACGACTTCAAGAAGCCGATCATCGCCATTGCCAACTCCTTTACCCAGTTCGTACCGGGTCATGTGCACCTCAAGGACCTGGGGCAACTGGTCGCTCGCGAAATCGAACGGGCCGGCGGCGTCGCCAAAGAATTCAACACCATCGCCGTGGATGACGGCATCGCCATGGGCCACGACGGCATGCTTTATTCGCTGCCGAGCCGCGAGATCATCGCCGACTCCGTCGAATACATGGTCAACGCTCACTGCGCCGATGCCATCGTCTGCATTTCCAACTGCGACAAGATCACCCCCGGCATGCTGATGGCCTCCTTGCGCCTGAACATCCCTGTGATCTTCGTGTCCGGTGGCCCGATGGAAGCCGGCAAGACCAAACTGGCCAGCCACGGTCTCGACCTGGTCGATGCCATGGTGATCGCCGCCGACTCCAGCGCCTCCGACGAGAAAGTCGCCGAGTACGAGCGTAGCGCCTGCCCGACCTGCGGTTCGTGCTCTGGCATGTTCACCGCCAACTCGATGAACTGCCTGGTTGAAGCCCTGGGCCTGGCATTGCCGGGCAACGGTTCGACCCTGGCCACCCACAGCGACCGCGAACAGCTGTTCCTGCAGGCCGGCCGCACCATCGTCGAGCTGTGCAAGCGTTACTACGGCGAGAACGACGAGTCGGTGTTGCCACGCAACATCGCCAACTTCAAGGCGTTCGAAAACGCCATGACCCTGGACATCGCCATGGGCGGTTCCACCAACACCATCCTGCACTTGCTGGCCGCGGCCCAGGAAGCCGAGATCGATTTCGACCTGCGCGACATCGACCGTCTCTCCCGCCATGTACCGCAACTGTGCAAAGTCGCGCCGAACATCCAGAAGTACCACATGGAAGACGTACATCGTGCCGGCGGGATCTTCAGCATCCTCGGCTCCCTGGCCCGTGGCGGTCTGTTGCACACCGACCTGCCGACCGTGCACAGCAAGTCCTTGGCTGAAGGCATCGCCAAGTGGGACATCACCCAGACCACCGATGAAGCCGTGCATCACTTCTTCAAGGCCGGCCCGGCAGGCATCCCGACGCAAACCGCGTTCAGCCAGTCAACCCGTTGGGAAACCCTGGATGACGACCGTGAAAACGGCTGCATCCGCAGTGTCGAACACGCTTACTCGAAAGAAGGCGGCCTGGCCGTTCTGTACGGCAACATCGCTCTGGACGGCTGCGTGGTGAAAACCGCCGGCGTCGACGAGTCGATCCACGTCTTCGAAGGCAACGCGAAGATTTTCGAAAGCCAGGACAGCGCCGTACGCGGCATCCTCGCCGACGAAGTGAAGGCCGGCGACATCGTGATCATTCGTTACGAAGGCCCGAAAGGCGGCCCGGGCATGCAGGAAATGCTGTACCCGACGTCTTACCTGAAATCCAAAGGCCTGGGCAAAGCCTGCGCCCTGCTCACCGACGGCCGCTTCTCTGGCGGCACTTCGGGCCTGTCCATCGGCCACGCATCGCCAGAAGCCGCTGCCGGCGGCGCGATTGGTCTGGTGCAGGATGGCGACAAGGTGCTGATCGACATTCCGAACCGCTCGATCAACCTGTTGATCAGCGATGAAGAAATGGCCGCCCGCCGTGCCGAGCAGGACAAGAAAGGCTGGAAACCGGTGGAAGTGCGTCCACGTAAAGTGACCACGGCGCTCAAAGCCTATGCCCTGTTGGCCACCAGCGCCGACAAGGGTGCGGTACGTAACAAGGCGATGCTCGACGGGTTGTAATACTTAACCGTCGAACAAAAAAATGCCCCGCCAAGTGCGGGGCATTTTTTTGCATGTGCCGATCACAAAAATTTCAGGCAACCCGAATCAACTGTGGGAGCGGGCTTGCTCGCGAAAGCGGTCTGACAGACAACATTGATGTTGAATGTTATGGCCTCTTCGCGAGCAAGCCCGCGACCACATTTGTTCTATGTGGCCTTTGAGAGTGAGTCTGGCAGCAACCCGGTCTTACTGAATCTCTTCCGGCTTGACGATCACCCAGTTCTTGTCCGCCGTCACCGCCAACCCTTCTTTCGCCTGGGCTGCTGCGTTTTTGGCCATCATGCCGTTAATCTGGGTCATGTACTTGTCTTTGCGGTTGACCCACAAATGGATACCGCCCTTGGACACGTCGACGCTGTGGAACAGCATGTAGCCATCGCTGGTCGGGGTATCGCCGCCCACCAGGACCGGTTTTTTCCATTCATCGATGTAGGTCAGAATCGCCGCCTGCTTGCCGGCCATCCAGGTTGCCGGGGTCCACAGGTATGGCGTCAGCTCGAGGCCCAGGTTGGCCTTCTCGTCATACTTGCCCGCGGTGACCTGCTTGCGCGCGGTGGTCAACTCGCCGGTCTTGCGGTCCTTGAGCAACAGGCTCACGCCGATCACGTTCTGCGGTTTGACGTTGTAGCCGTACTTCGGATCGGAGGCGACCATACGGACCAGTTCTTCGGAGGCGGCGGTCATCACGTAGACCTCGATGCCGTTCTCCATCAGCTTGGTGTAGAGCTCTTTCTGACCGGTGAAGATTTTCGGTGGATTGACATCGATGGTCTTGACCACGTCGCCATCGTAATAAGTGCTCGGCACCGGTTTGCCAGACGCCATCAGCTCATCGACGTTGGTCTTGAGTTCCTGAAGGGTGAAGCCGGAAAACACTTGGGCGACCCATGGATAGCAAACCATGTCGTCTAATTCGCAGAGGCGATAGTAGTAGCTGAACAGGCTTTCCTTGTGGTCGGCGGTGTCCTTGAACGGCATCAGTTTCAGGGAGGGATCAAGGCTCTCGCGAGTGATCAGGCCCTTGTTTTCCATGAACGGAAGCAACGATTCTTCAAGGTCGTAGCGGTAACTGGTGTTGTCCATGTCGAACACCGCAAAGTTACCTTTGTTGGCATTGGCCGCGATCATCGCGTCCAGCGCCTTGGCCTGATCGGCTGGCCAATGCTTCAAATCTGTGGCGAAGACCTGGCCGGCAAGGCCCAGTCCCAAACTCAGTGCGGCAGCCAGAAATTTCGGTGCGAGCTTCATCTGCGTTTCTCCCTGATTTAAAGATATCGACGCTAACAAATCCGTATGACAGTCCCCGCCTGCCCGCGACCGCTTGCATCCTGATTCCGCCAACTGCATTCCTCACAGCGGCATCGGCTTATTCCAAAAACGACAGTCAACCGCTGTTTTTGATATTAAATCATTACATATCAAGCTGTTAGGCTTGCCGGTTCGCAGTCACACACGAAGGTGGCTGGCACAAGTCTATGGAGCTTCTATGAATCTGCCGCTGATCCTCAATCTGCTGGTGTTCCTCGCCTTGCTCTTTGGCCTGGCACAAACCCGTCATACCACGTGGAGCCTGGCCAAAAAGGTTCTGCTCGCGCTGGTACTGGGCGTGGCATTTGGTGTCGCTCTGCACACAACTTATGGTGCGGGCAACCCGGTATTGAAAGCCTCGATCAGTTGGTTCGATCTGGTGGGCAACGGTTACGTGCAGTTGCTGCAAATGATCGTGATCCCACTGGTGTTCGCCTCGATCCTCAGCGCCGTGGCGCGCCTGCACAACGCTTCGTCGCTGGGCAAAATCAGTTTCCTGACCATCGGCACGCTGCTGTTCACCACCGCCATCGCGGCGCTGATCGGCATCGGTCTGACCAACCTGTTCGGCCTCACAGCCGAAGGCCTGGTCGCCGGCACCCAGGAAATGGCTCGCCTGCAAACCATTCAGAGCGATTACGCGGGCAAGGTTGCCGACCTGAACGTGCCACAGCTACTGCTGTCGTTCATCCCACAGAACCCGTTCGCCGATTTGGCTCGCGCCAAGCCGACATCGATCATCAGCGTGGTGATCTTCGCGGCACTCCTTGGGGTCGCCGCACTGCAACTGCTCAAGGATGATGTCGAGAAAGGTCAGAAAGTGATCAACGCCATCGACACCTTGCAAGCCTGGGTGATGCGCTTGGTGCGTCTGGTGATGAAGCTGACCCCGTACGGCGTATTGGCGCTGATGACCAAAGTGGTCGCCAGCTCCAACCTGCAAGACATCATCAAGCTCGGCAGTTTCGTGGTGGTGTCCTACATCGGCCTGGGCTTGATGTTTGTGGTCCATGGCTTGCTGGTGTCGGTGGCCGGGATCAACCCGCTGCGCTTCTTCCGCAAGATCTGGCCGGTGCTGACGTTTGCCTTCACCAGCCGCTCCAGCGCCGCCACCATTCCGCTGAGCATCGAAGCCCAGACCAGCCGTTTGGGTATTCCACAGTCCATCGCCAGTTTCGCCGCCTCGTTCGGCGCGACCATTGGCCAGAACGGCTGTGCCGGTCTGTACCCGGCAATGCTGGCGGTGATGGTCGCGCCGACCGTGGGCATCAACCCGCTGGACCCACTGTGGATCGCGACGTTGGTGGCGATTGTGACGCTGAGTTCGGCCGGTGTGGCCGGGGTTGGTGGCGGCGCGACCTTCGCCGCATTGATCGTGCTGCCGGCCATGGGTTTGCCGGTATCACTGGTGGCGTTGCTGATTTCGGTTGAGCCGTTGATTGATATGGGGCGTACGGCGTTGAACGTGAGTGGTTCGATCACGGCGGGTGCGATTACCAGCCAGATGATGCAGCAGACCGATAAGCAATTGCTGGATGCTGACGAGCATGGGGCGTTGGCTCAGGCTTGATCGACGACCGGTAGACCGCTTTCGCGAGCAAGCCCGCTCCCACATTAGTCCTGCGGTTAAGCACACATCGTGTGAACACCCCAGATCCAATGTGGGAGCGGGCTTGCCCGCGAAGCTTTTAGGCCTTTTCCCAAACCTCGAAGCTATACGCCGGCTTGTCGCCTTCCGCCGGATTCGGAACATTCGACACCAGCTTCCACTGGTTCGAATCAAACTCCGGAAACCACGCATCCCCTTGCGGGCTCAGCGCCACGCGGGTCAGGTACAGCCGATCAGCCTGTGCCAACCCTTGCGCATACAACTGCGCGCCGCCAATCAGCATCACCTCATCGACGCCCTGCTCGTTCGCCCATTCCTGCGCCCGAGCGACGGCAGCCTCCAGCGACGGATAAACCTCCGCGCCTTCCAGCTGCAGATCCGCCTGACGACTGACCACGATGTTCAACCGCCCCGGCAGCGGACGACCGAGGGAATCCCAGGTCTTGCGACCCATGATGATCGGCTTGCCGAGGGTGGTGGCCTTGAAGTATTTGAAGTCCCCCGGCAAGTGCCAGGGCATGCTGTTGTCGACGCCGATCACACGGTTTTCACCGAGGGCTGCGATCAGGCTGAGGGGGAGTGATTTAGTCATGTCGGCGAGGATACCAGAGCCTCCCTTACCCCGATAAGCGCCACAGCGGTTATGCTCACCGCTCAATTAAGCGACGGGAAGCCGCGTGACTGAACTGACACCCCTGCAAAACCTCTGGCTGAGTGAAACCATACGTCTGCGTGAAGAACACGCAGGCCCGCTGGACGATCTGGAAGCCAATCGAATCGCCCGTAGCGCCGGCGGCGACCTGCCGACGCGCATTCAACGCCGTGCCCTGTGGCTGGCCGAGCGCGACGGACAGACCCACGCCCTCAAACATTGGCTGCAAGGCGCGCGACTGGCGCTGATCGTGCTGGCCATTCTCGCCGTAATCAGCGGCGCCGGCCTGGCGTTTGCCGCATTGGGCGATGGCCAGACCCCGGTCAATGTGTTCTGGGCGTTGAGCAGTCTGCTCGGGCTGAATCTGATTCTATTGCTGAGCTGGGCCTTGGGCCTGGTGTTCGCCGGTGAACAAGGCGCCGCCCTCGGACGCTTATGGCTGTGGCTCAGTGAAAAACTCGCCCGCGATGCCAACGCCGCACAACTGGCGCCGGCCCTGCTGCTGTTGCTGCAACGGCAGAAACTCAATCGTTGGGCGCTGGGTGTGCTGGTCAACGGGTTGTGGTTGCTGGCGATGCTCAGCGCTTTGGTGATGGTGCTGACGCTGATGGCGACCCGGCGTTACGGCTTCGTCTGGGAAACCACCATTCTCGGCGGCGACACCTTCGTCGCCATGACCCAAGCCCTCGGTGCCCTGCCGGCCTTGCTCGGTTTCAGTGTGCCCAGCGTGGAGATGATCCGCGCCAGCGGTGATGCTGCGCTGAACATCGAAAGCGCCCGCCAGGCCTGGGCGGCGTGGCTGGTTGGGGTGCTGCTGGTGTACGGCGTTTTGCCGCGATTGCTGCTCGCCTTGTTCTGCCTGTGGCGCTGGAAAACCGGTCAAGCAGCCCTGCATCTGGATTTGAACCTGCCCGGCTACGCCCAACTGCGCGAACGGCTGATGCCCACCAGCGAACGCTTGGGCATCAGCGATGCCGCACCGGAGCAACTTCATCGGGTTGAAAGCGCTGTCAGCGATCTGCAAAGCGATGGCTCGCTATTGGTGGCCATCGAGCTGGACGACCAACGCCCCTGGCCACCGCAGCTGCCGAAAAGCGTCAACGACGCCGGCATCCTCGACAGCCGCGAATCCCGGCACAAACTGCTTGAACAGCTGAGTCGTTTTCCCCCTGCCCGGCTGGCCATCGCCTGTGACCCACGGCGTTCGCCGGACCGTGGCAGCCTGGCGCTGATCGCCGAACTGGCCCGCAGCGCTACCGCCACCCGTGTGTGGTTGCTGCAAGCGCCGCCTGGCGAAGCGCTGGATGCCGAACGCCTGGGCGACTGGCATGTTGCGCTACGACAACTGGACCTGCCGTTCGCCGATTGCGCGCCGTTGAACTGGCTGGAGACGGGTCATGACTGATGCCTGGAAACAGCCGTTGAAGCTCGCCGTGGTCGGCCACACCAATGTCGGCAAAACCTCGTTGTTGCGAACGCTGACACGAGACGTCGGCTTCGGCGAAGTGTCCCATCGTCCCAGCACCACACGTCACGTCGAAGGCGCGCGCTTGTCGGTAGACGGCGAGCCGTTACTCGATCTGTTCGACACACCGGGTCTGGAGGACGCCATCGCCCTGCTCGACTACCTCGAGCGTCTGGAACGTCCCGGCGAACGCCTCGACGGCCCGGCACGACTGGCACGATTCCTTGAGGGCAGCGAAGCCCGACAGCGTTTCGAACAGGAAGCCAAGGTGCTGCGGCAACTGCTCGCCTCGGACGCCGGCCTCTATGTGATCGACGCCCGGGAGCCGGTGCTGGCCAAGTACCGCGACGAACTGGAAGTGTTGGCCAGTTGCGGCAAACCGCTGCTGCCAGTGTTGAATTTTGTCAGCAGCGCCCAGCACCGCGAACCTGATTGGCGTGAAGCCCTGGCGCGATTGGGCTTGCATGCGTTGGTGCGTTTCGACAGCGTCGCGCCACCGGAAGATGGCGAGCGTCGACTCTATGAAAGCTTGGCGCTGCTGCTGGAAAACTCCCGCGAACAACTGGAGCGTTTGATCGCCGACCAGCAGGCCCAACGCCTGGCCCGTCAGCAGAGTGCAGCGCGGCTGATTGCCGATTTATTGATCGATTGCGCCGCCTGCCGCCGCAGTGTGGTCAGCGAGGTGGAGCAGGAACAACAAGCGATCAGCGAACTGCGCAAAGCCGTGCGTCAGCGCGAACAACGCTGCGTCGAGGCCTTGCTCAAGCTCTATGCCTTCCGCCCACAAGACGCGGCGGCCAGTGACTTGCCGTTGCTCGATGGCCGCTGGGGCGATGATCTGTTCAACCCGGAAACCCTGAAGCAGCTCGGTGTGCGGGTCGGCGGCGGCATCGCGGCTGGCGCGGCGGCCGGGGCCGGGGTCGATCTGCTGGTGGGCGGCCTGACCCTCGGCGCCGCGGCACTGGCAGGAGCGATTGCCGGTGGCGCCCTGCAAACTGCCCGCAGTTACGGCAGCCGTTTGCTGGGCAAAATAAAGGGGCAGCGAGAACTGACCGTCGACGACGGCGTGCTACGGCTGTTGGCGCTGCGTCAGCGGCAATTGCTACAAGCGCTGAATTCCCGTGGCCATGCAGCGATGGACAGCATTCAGGTCGCCACGCCGCAGGACAAAACCTGGCGCGAAGGCAAACTGCCCGAAGCGCTGAACAAGGCGCGGGCGCATCCGCAGTGGTCGTCGCTCAATCCTCATTCGAAGTTGAGTCAGGGGGAGCGCCAAGAGCAGGTTGAGGTGTTGGCGCAGCAGTTGTAGAGCCCGAGTGATGTGCTGTTCAGGCGGGCCCCTTCGCGAGCAAGCCCGCTCCCACATTGGAGCTGTGTCGTACACAAAATCTCTAATCACTGCAGATCAAATGTGGGAGCGGGCTTGCTCGCGAAGGCCGCACCTCGGTCTCACTGCCTTAGGCCACCAGCAGCCGCAACGCCTTCTCCTTCAACAGCCCAAGATCCATCACCGGCACCCACATCTCCTTGGCCAACTCATCCCACTGACGCATCCGCAAACTGACGGTACACAACGGATCCTGCTCAAACGCCTCAGCCTCGGCAGCCGTCATCACCCCGCCCTGATACTCCAGCGTCCGCCGGCTGGCTTCGCTCAAGCGCTCGTAGTACCCGGGCTCTTTGAGCGTCAGATAACGCTTGGCCTGAACGTGGTACTCCACCAACCGCGCCAGGCGTTCGCTGAAGCCGGCGCGACGCAAGTAATCCGCCCCCAATCGCTCGTGGCTGACCACCCCAAAGCCACCCATGCTCTCGGCACCCTCATCACAGAGATGCCCGATGTCATGAAAGAACGCCGCCAGCACCACTTCATCATCGAACCCTTCGGCCATCGCCAGTTCCGCCGCCTGAGACATGTGCTCGATCTGCGACACCGGTTCGCCGATGTAATCGTTGTCGCCAAAACGCTCGTACAGACCGAACACCTCGGCGATCACTTGCTCATGGCGGCCCATCAACTGTCTCCCAATAAAGTCGCAACGTTACGTTCGGCCAGCGCCGGCCCAACGCTCATGCCAACACCGGTGTGCATCAGCGCCACGCTCACTCCTGGCATCGGCCGCAGAAAGGAAAACGGCCCCGGTCCGCGTGAACCATAGACGCCCTGCCAGCGTTCGACCACTTGCACCTTGCAGCCCAACGTCTGCTCGGCCAGTTCAATCATCCAGTCATCCACCTGCTCGGCATTGAACGGTGATGGATCGCTGCCGTAATGATGAGAGTCGCCGATGATCAACTCACCGTAAGGCGTCGGGCTGATCAGCAAGTGAATGCCATTTTCATGCAGATGGGGTGCCTCGCGCAGAATCTGCGCCTGCACCGCGGCGGCTTCCGGCAAATCGGCGAAGGCGCCGTAATGCACGCAACTCAGACCGGTGAGCAGCGCGTGTTGCAGGTTGAGGTTGATCTGCGGGCGGGCTCGGAGCATTTGCAGGCGGCAGATTTGCGGATTCAGTTCGGCAATCGGCTCAGCCAGCAGCGTTTGATAATCGTGACCGGAGCAGACGATGATCTGCTCGGCGCTGAAGGTGCCGGCGGTGCTGTGCAAGCGCCCCGGCTCGATGTCGCGCACCAGCGTAGAGAAGTGGAACTCGACGCCAAACTCGCGGTGCAGGTAGTCGATCAACGCCGGAATCGCTTCGCGCGAATACAACTGCTGGTCGTCCATGCCGTGCAACGCGGCGCGGTGATGGCTGAACTGGCCGCCGTATAAATCGCGCAACGCCGCACCACGCAGCAGGTCGACGCGATAACCGTGCTGCATGGCGCGACCGGCGCAGAAGGCTTCCAGCAGGTGCTCTTCCGCTTCGGTGCGGGCGAACAGGTACGAGCCGTTGCGCTTGAGTTGCAGGCCGGCGAGTTGTGCCCATTGGCCCCAGATGTCGCGGCTGGCCTTGGCCAATTCAAGCATTGGGCCGGGTGGCTGGCCGGTGACCAATGCCTGGCCGAAGTTGCACACCGAAGCGCCGAGCGGCGTTTCGCTGCGTTCGAAAACGGTGACTTTCAGACCGCGTCTGGCGGCGGCATAGGCGTGGGACAGGCCGAGAATGCCGGCGCCTACGATCAATATGTCGTTGTGGTGTGTCATGGGTTTTGTCCTGAATTCGAAGCCGCCTTCGCGAGCAAGCCCGCTCCCACAGGGGATTTGCGACGATCACAGATCCAATGTGGGAGCGGGCTGGCTCGCGAAGAGGCCCTGTCAGCCAATAAAGAACTTACTTGGCAGCCACTTTCTCGGACTTGCCGTCATAACGCTTGCGCCATTCGGTGAGGATCTGGTCACGATTCTTCGACGCCCAGGCAAAGTCGTTCTTGATCAGACGCTGCTCATAATCCGCCGGCAATTCGGTCTGCGGTTTGGCGATACCCGGTTGCGCGAGCACCGCGAAGTTCTCTTTATAGAGTTCCATCGCCGCCGGGCTTGCAGAGAAGTCAGCCAGCTTCTTCGCCGCGTCTTCGTGCGGTGTGCCTTTGATCACGGCGGTGGCTTCGATCTCCCAGCCCAGGCCTTCTTTCGGCAGGATGATGTCCAGCGGCGCGCCCTGGCGTTTCAATTGAACAGCCGGGTATTCAAAGGAAATGCCGATCGGGAATTCACCAGCGGCCGCAAGCTTGCACGGCTTGGAACCGGAGTGAACGTACTGGCCGATGTTCTGGTGCAGGTCGTCCATGTACTGCCAGCCCTGCTTCTCGCCGAAGGTTTGCAGCCAGGCACTGACGTCGAGGAAACCGGTGCCGGACGACGCCGGATTGGGCATGACGATCTTGCCTTTGTACTCAGGCTTGGTCAGGTCCTGCCAACTCACGGGCTTGGTCAAACCCTGTTTTTCGGCCTCGACCGTATTGAAGCAAATGGTCGCTGCCCAGACGTCCATGCCGACCCAGGCTGGTGGGTTGGCAGCGTCGCGGTAGTTGCCGCCAATCTTGCCCAGGTCCTTCGGCGCGTAGCTTTGCAGCATGCCTTGCTGATCGAGAATCGCCAGGCTCGACGCCGCCAGGCCCCACACCGCATCAGCCTGTGGGCGGGCTTTTTCGGCGAGGAGTTTGGCGGTGATGATGCCGGTGGAATCGCGCACCCACTTGATCTCGACGTCCGGGTTGGTCTTTTCAAAGGCCTCTTTGTAGGTCTTCAGTTGTTCGGCTTCGAGGGCGGTGTACACCGTCAACTCGGTTTTCGCCGCAAAGGCGTTCAGGCTGAAAGCGGTGAGGACAGCAGCGGCCAGGGCCAAAGGCTTGAACATGATCTTTTCCTGTTTGAGTTGAGGTGTGGGGGGGGCAAATCAGTGACCGGGCGCGGTCTGCCGCCAGGCCTGAGAGCGGCGCAACAAACCGCGCGAGGCCCAGGCCAGCAGCAGGGACACGCCCGCCGAGGTGAACATAATCAGGGTCGACATCGCCGCCGCGCCGCCGACGTTGCCGGCGTCGTCCATGTTCAGCACCGCCACCGCCGCGAGGATGGTGTCGGGGCTGTAGAGGAAGATCGCCGCCGAGACGGTGGTCATGGCCGAGACGAACAGGTAGCGCACGATGTCCAGCAATGCCGGCAGGCAGATCGGCACGGTGACCCGCAGGTAGTGCCGATACAGCGGCGCCTTGAGCGACAGCGCGGCCGCTTCGAACTCGGCATCGAGTTGGCGCAGCGCGGTGGTGGCGGTCATTTGCGCAGTGGTCAAATAGTGAGCAATGGTGCAGACCACCAGCAGGGTCATGGTCCCGTAGAGCACATGCAGCGGGTTGCCGGTCAGATTGAAGAAGAAGACGTAACCCAGACCCAACACCAGACCCGGCACCGCCATCGGTACGAAACTGAGCATGCGCAGGGTCAAATTCAGTCCGCGCTGGCCACGGGTTTTCTCCATCAGGTAAGCACCGGTGAAGATCAGCACACTGCCCATCAACGCCGTACACAACGCCATCTTCACGCTGTTGCCGTAGGCCAGCCAACCGCCGCCCGCCGTGTCGTTGAACTGGTAATGGTTGAGCGACAGCGACAGGTTGTACGGCCAGAACTTCACCAGCGATGAGAACACCGCCATGCCAAACACCAGCAGCAATACCGCGCAGATCAGCAGCACGATGGCCAGATAACAAGCGTCGCGCAGCGTCGATGGCGCCGGTTGAAACACTTGCGCCCGACCGCTCATGGAATCGCCATGACGCCGACGCAGCCAGGCGTCGACGCCGAAGCTGAACAGCGCCGGCAGCAGCAAGACCATGCCGATCAACGCGCCGCGACCGAATTGTTGCTGGCCGACCACAGCTTTGTAGGCTTCCAGCGCCAGCACTTGATAGTCGCCACCGACCACCACGGGCACGCCGAAGTCGGTGATGGTCAGGGTGAAGACGAGGCAGAACGCCGCGAACACCGCCTGACGGGTCGCCGGCCAAGTGATGCTGCGAAACGCTTTTGCCGGACTGGCGCCCATGCTTGAAGCAGCATCGAACAGTCGCGCATCCGCCAGGGACAGCGCCGACAGCAAAATCATCAAGGCGTGTGGAAAGGTGTAGATGACCTCGCCCAGAACAATGCCCCAGAAGCCGTAGATATTGTCCGAGAGCAGGCCGCGCAGCATGCCCTGATTGCCGAACAGATAAACCAGCGCAATCCCCGGCAGCATCGACGGCGCCATCAGCGGCAACAGCGACATGCCGCGCCAGATGCCTTTACCGGGAATCAATGTACGTTGCAGCGCGTAGGCAAACAGATAAGCCAGCGGTACGACGATGGCCGCGACGCTGACAGACACTTTCAGGCTGTTGCCCAGTAGCCAGTGGAAATTGGCGCTGGTCAGCAGTTCGCGAGCGGCGATCAGTCCACCGCCCTGCCCGGCTTCAGAGCTGAAGCCGCGCCAGAAGATCGCCAGCAATGGCATCAACACCGCAACGCCGAGCAACACCAGCAGCAGGACCTTGCCGCCAACCACAAACAACCGGTCGCCGATTTCGGCACGGGAGGCCTGCCGAACCTGCTTGTGCGGTATCGGCAGCGCGAGGTTCGCGCTCATCAGGCAAACACCTGCAGGCTGCGCGGCGGCAAGGCGACCATGATCTGCTGCGCGCCGAGACGCGGCATGGCTTCCGGTGCCAGTTCCGCCAGCAATGCGTGGCCCGGCAGTTGATCGAGTTCGAAGCTCATGCGACAGCGGTTGCCGAGAAAAGTGATCTCGCGAACCTTGGCCGGGAACAGGTTTTCTTCATGCACCGGCGGGTTGACGTTGATCGCCTCGGGGCGGCAGAACAAACGGCCCGAGGCAGTTTTAGCGCTGCCTTCAGCCAGGCGCACGTTCATCCCGCCGACCTGGGCATGACTGTCGCTGCTGCGGCGGAACGGCAACCAGTTGCCCTGACCGACGAACTCCGCCACAAACGGTGTGGCCGGGCGGTCGTAGATTTCCTGCGGCGTGGCGTACTGCTCGACCTTGCCGTTGTTCATCACGGCGATGCGGTCGGCCATCAGCATGGCTTCATCCTGATTGTGGGTGACCATCAGGGTGGTGACGCCGAGGTTGCGCTGCAATTGGCGCAGTTCGGTGCACAGATGCTCGCGGACTCGGGCGTCGAGCGCCGACATCGGTTCGTCCAGCAGCAACAATGAAGGGGCCGGCGCCAGGGCCCGAGCCAGTGCGACTCGCTGCTGCTGACCGCCGGACAATTGGCCGGGGTACTTTTTCTCACTGCCGATCAGGCCAACCAGTTCCAGCATCTGACCGACACGCTGGCGCACTTCATCGCGACTGCTGCCGGTGAGGCCGTAGGCGATATTCGCCTCGACGCTGAGATTGGGGAACAGTGCGTAGGACTGGAAGAGAATGCCGTAGTCCCGGGCTTGAGGTGCCAGGTGGGAAACGTCGCGATCGCCAAGGTACAACTCGCCGCTGTCTTGTTTCTCAAGGCCGGCGATGCAGCGCAGCAAGGTGGTTTTGCCACAGCCCGACGGCCCCAAGAGGCATACCAGCTCACCGGCCGCCACGTCGAGGGAGACGTTATCCAACGCAGTGAACGCGCCGAAGCGTTTCTGCACGCCGCGCACTTTCATCGGCGCACCGGGGTTGGTCAGGGCAGTTGCAGTCGAGTGGTTCATGGACAGGCCTCATCAAGCAGATGAGGGCCATCCTAGGTTTGCAATGCGTCCGTCATGTGGCAATGAGGCAAAAACGGCCGATAGTGGTATTTGGGGATTTAGGTTGAGGGTTCAGGTTCTGTGTTGTTTGATCTGGCGCCTTCGCGAGCAAGCCCGCTCCCACATTTGATTTGCGTCGAACACAGATCAATTGTGGGAGCGGGCTTGCTCGCGAAGGGGCCGGCACAGTCACCGCAGGACTTAAGCCGGGGCCATTTCCTGCGCCAACCCGAGAAACGCCGCCGGCAGCCGCGCACCTTTTCGCTCCTTGAGGCAATACAGATACTCAGGAATCTGCGGCGCATTTTCGAGGGTCAGCACCCGCAATTGCGGATCGTGAGGCACTTCCTGCCGAGCAATGATGCTGATACCAATGTTGCGCAGCACTGCCTCACGAATCGACTCGCGGCTGCCAATCTCCAGCAACGGCCCGAAACTCACCCCGGCGCCGGCCAGCAACTCTTCGGTCAAGCGCCGAGTCGTCGAGCCCGACTCACGCATCAACAACGTATGCCCCGCCAACGCACTGAGCGGCACATGATCATGCACCGCCAGCGGATGATTACGATGCACCGCCAGCACCAGTGGATCGCTGCCGAGCACGCGGCGGATCAGCCGCGCATCGTCCAGCAACTGCGAGGACGCCGCGACATCGACCCGGTAATCCTCCAGCGCTTCGAGCACCTGTTGGGAGTTGCCGATTTCCACCGACACCTCCACCTGCGGCAAGCGCTCGCGAAAGGTCTTCACCAGGTCGAGGATGTAATACGGCGCCGTGGCAGCGATGCGCAACGTGCCCTGAACCTGACCGCTGTTGCGCAGGAAGAACTCGATGTCGGCTTCCTGCTGCAACAGCGCCTTGACCATCGGCAACAACCGCGCGCCTTCGTCGCTGACGCTGAGACGGCGGCCGCCACGGTAGAACAGCTCAACCGAGTACTGGCTTTCCAGATGGCGAACCTGGGTCGTTACCGTCGGTTGGCTCAGGCCGAGCTTTTTCGCCGCCAGGGTAATACTGCCCAGCCGGGCCACCATGTAAAACGCCTTCAGCTCGGCACTCAGCACACCCTTCCCTCATCGTCTATTTGCGCAACAGGCGCAAACCGTTGAACACCACCAACAGGCTCACGCCCATGTCAGCGAACACCGCCATCCACATGGTGGCGATCCCGGCGAAGGTTACCCCAAGAAAGATCGCCTTGATGACCAATGCCAGGGCAATGTTCTGTTTGAGGATATTCGAGGTCTGCCGCGACAGGCGGATGAAAGCCGGAATCTTGCGCAGATCGTCGTCCATCAGGGCGACATCGGCGGTTTCAATGGCGGTGTCGGTACCGGCCGCCGCCATGGCGAAACCGATCTCGGCCCGCGCCAGTGCCGGTGCGTCGTTGATGCCGTCGCCGACCATCCCGACCCGATGGCCTTGGGCATACAGCCTTTCGATGGCTTGCAGCTTATCGGTCGGCAACAGATCGCCCTGCGCCTGATCAATGCCCACGTGGGCGGCGATGGCCTGAGCGGTGTGAACGTTGTCGCCGGTCAGCATCAGGGTTTTGATGCCCAACTCATGCAACTGCTGGATCGCTTCGCGACTGGACGCTTTCACGGTGTCTGCCACGGCAAACAATGCCAGTGGACCGGATTTATCGAGCAACAGCACCACGGATTTGCCCTGTTTCTCCAGAGCAAACAGTTTCTCTTCCAGCGCTGGCGAACACAGGCCCAACTCTTCCACCAGACGATGGTTGCCCAAGTGGTAGAGCTCACCGTTGATCTCGCCGCGCACACCACGACCCGCCAGGGCTTCGAAGTTATCCACAGCGGGGGCGCGCCGGTTATCCACAACTGCAGCCGCATTGGCGATGGCCAGGGACACCGGGTGGTCCGAACGACCGGCCAGTGCCGCCGCAATGGCCGGAGCTATTTCATCCGCGATGGGGTCGAGGGACAAATAGTCGGTCTGCACCGGTTTGCCGTGAGTGAGGGTGCCGGTCTTGTCGAGGGCCAGGTAATCGAGTTTGTGACCGTGCTCCAGATAGACGCCGCCCTTGACCAGAATCCCTTTGCGCGCCGCTGCCGCGAGACCGCTGACGATGGTCACCGGGGTGGAAATCACCAATGCGCACGGGCAGGCGACCACCAGCAACACCAGCGCCCGGTAGATCCAGTCGAACCACAGCGCATCCATGAATAGCGGCGGAATCACCGCTACGGCCAGGGCCAGGATGAACACTGCCGGGGTGTATATTTTCGAGAAACTGTCGACGAAACGCTGGGTCGGGGCGCGTGCACCCTGAGCCTGTTCCACGGCGTGGATAATCCGCGCCAGGGTCGAATTGTTCGCCGCCGCGGTTACCGTGTATTCCAGCGAACCGGACTGGTTGATGGTGCCGGCGAACACTTTGTCACCGATGGTTTTTTCCACCGGGAGGCTTTCACCGGTGATCGGCGCCTGATCGATGGTCGAGTTGCCGGACAGCACTTCGCCGTCCAGACCGATCCGCTCGCCCGGACGCACCCGCACCCGCGCACCCAGTTCGATGTTTTTAACCGGTTGTGCGATCCAACTGCCATCGGCCTGCTGCACCGTGGCTTGCTCGGGGGTCATCTGCATCAGCCCGCCAATGGCGTTGCGCGCCCGGTCCAGAGACCTGGCTTCGATCAACTCGGCCACGGTGAACAGGAACATCACCATCGCCGCTTCCGGCCATTGGCCGATCAGAATCGCGCCGGTCACCGCGATGCTCATCAGCGCGTTGATGTTCAGGTTGAGGTTTTTCAGGGCGATCCAGCCCTTTTTGTAAGTGCTGAGGCCACCGCTGAGGATCGAGATCAGCGCGATAACCGCCACCACCCAGTTCGGCGCCGCGTTGGTGAAATGGATGACTTCAGCTGCCAGCGCGCCAACGCCGGAAAATGCCAATGGCCACCAGGGCTTTTTCTCAGGCGCCAGGATTGGCGCTTCGACGCCCGGCTCCAACGGCTCGGCGTGCATGCCGAGGGACTTGATCGCATCGATGATCGGCGCGGTACCTGGCAGGTCATGGGTCACGCCCAATACCCGATTGATCAGGTTGAATTCCAGTTGCTGCACACCCGACAGCTTCCCGAGTTTGTTCTGGATCAGCGTCTGCTCGGTCGGGCAGTCCATGGCCTCGATCCGAAAACTGCTCAGCCGCGCACCGGCGGTCGGCGTCTCGCTCAACTTGATCAACGACGGCGCTGCTGCTTTGGAGGAACAGCAGGAATCCCCGTGGCCGCCATGGTCATGCTTGGACACAGGCTGCAGCTTGTGACTGTGATCGTGCCCGGGTTTGTGGGTGTGAAGAGAATCGCTCATTGTTCGCGTCCATGAAGGTGCCTGTTGCCAAGTAAAGACCCTGTAGCCACTATAGGGTCAAGCATCCTTTTGGAGATTGTCGCGATGAAAATCGGAGAACTGGCGAAACTCACCGACTGCGCCGTGGAAACCATCCGCTACTACGAGCGCGAAAACCTGCTGCCGGAGCCGGCCCGCAGCGACGGCAATTACCGCGTCTACACCCAGGCCCACGCCGAGCGCCTGACCTTCATCCGCAACTGCCGAACCCTGGACATGACCCTCGAGGAAATCCGCAGCCTGCTGGCCCTGCGCGACAGCCCGCAGGATCAATGCGAAAACGTCAACGCGTTGATCGACGAGCATATCCATCATGTAAAGGCTCGAATCGACGGCTTGCTGGCCTTGCAGACACAATTGCTCGACCTGCGCCAACGCTGCAGCGAAGGGCCGGATATCGATCAGTGCGGGATTTTGCAGCGGCTGGAAGTGAGCGGCGGGGTTGTGGCGACGGAGGTTGAGCATTCCCATGTCGGCCGAAGCCACGGCCACTAAGAACACCACAAATCAAATGTGGGAGCGGGCTTGCTCGCTCCCACATTGGTTCGGTGTCGAGGCTTATACCGCCATCGGCGCGGTCATCGGCGCGTGGTGCTCATAGCCTTCGAGCGAGAAATCGCTCGGCTCGATCAACTCCAGCCACTCCGGCTGATAAACACCGGTCTTGGCAAACTCCGGCACGCGGTCGGAAATCACCAGTTTCGGCATCGGGAACGGCTCGCGCTTGAGCTGTTCGTTGAGCATGTCCAGGTGGTTTTCGTAGACGTGGGCGTCGCCGATGAAATAGGTGAACCAGCGCGGTGTGTAACCGGTCAGGCGACCGATCAGGCTCAGCAGCGCGGCGCCTTCGGTGAGGTTGAACGGCGTGCCCAGTCCCAGGTCGTTGGAGCGGATGTAGAGGGTCAGGGAGATTTCCTTGGTCTCGACATTCGGGTGGAACTGGTACAGCAAGTGGCACGGCGGCAAGGCCATTTCGTCGAGCTGCGCAACGTTCCAGCCGTGGAACAGGATGCGACGGCTGCCCGGGTCCTTGATGATGGTGTCGACGCACTGGCGGATCTGGTCGATCGCCTTGTACAGCACCACATAAGCCTGGCCATCTTCTTCGCCTTCGGCGATCTGACGATAACCCTGGCTCAGGGTCTGCTCGATGGCGGCCTGATTGCTGACCGGGATCTGCTTGTACGCCGGCCATTTGCGCCATTGCACGCCGTAGATCTCGCCAAGGTCGTCTTCGCCCTGACGGAACGGGTTGGCCAGCCACTGCGCGTTTTCGTTGGCGTTCTGGTCCCAGACCTTGCAGCCCAGCGCACGGAATTCGGCGGCGTTGTTCACCCCGCGCAGAAAACCGCACATCTCGCCGATGGCGGATTTGAAGGCCATCTTGCGGGTGGTGATCGCCGGGAAACCTTCCTGCAGATCGAAGCGCAGCATCGCGCCCGGAAAGCTGATGGTGTTCACGCCGGTGCGGTTGGCCTGTTTGGTGCCGTTCTTGATGACGTGGGCGACCAGTTCGAGATATTGCTTCATGAATTACCTGTGTCCTTGAACCCGGGACCATCGCCCCAGGGTTCGAATTTATAGCGCCTGCTTCTTATACAGCCGCTGCCGGGGCCGCCGGGGCGCGTCGATAAGCCAGCCAGATCAGGAACAGTCCGCCGACAATCATCGGTACGCACAGCACTTGGCCCATGGTCAGCCAGTTCCAGGCCAGATAACCCAGTTGCGCATCCGGTACGCGAACGAATTCGACGATGAAACGGAAGATGCCATAGAACAGCGCGAACATCCCGGACACCGCCATGGTCGGCCGCGGCTTGCGCGAGAACAGCCAGAGGATGGCGAACAGTGCCACGCCTTCCAGCGCGAACTGGTACAGCTGCGACGGATGACGCGCCAGTTGCGCCGGATCGGTCGGGAAGACCATCGCCCACGGCACGTCGGTCGCCTTGCCCCACAACTCGGCGTTGATGAAGTTACCGATACGCCCGGCACCCAGGCCGATCGGCACCATCGGCGCGACGAAGTCCATCAGCTGGAAGAACGACTTGTCGTTCTTTTTACCGAACCACAGCGCCGCCAGCATTACACCGATAAACCCGCCGTGGAACGACATGCCACCCTTCCACACTTCAAAGATCAACAGCGGGTTGGCGATGTAAGCACTCAGATCGTAGAACAGCACATAGCCCAAGCGGCCGCCGACAATGACACCCATCGACATCCAGAACACCATGTCGGAGAGTTTCTCCTTGGTCCAGGTCGGGTCGAAGCGGTTCAGCCGGCGTGATGCCAGCCACCACGCGCCGCCGATGCCGATCAGGTACATCAGGCCGTACCAGTGGATTTTCAGCGGACCGATGGCCAGGGCCACCGGGTCGATCTGCGGGTAAGGCAGCATTGCGACTCCTCGTTAGAGTTGAAACCTTCAAATTCCCGGGCGACGCTGTCACACCAGGATTAAGCCAGGATTGCGCTACGCGTCAGAGCAAGAAGCTCAAGCCGACGCAAAACAGCAAAGCGGCAAACAGTCTTTTCAGCAAGCGCGGCGACAGCCTGTGGGCCAGTCGCGCACCAAGGCGGGCGAATACCATGCTGGTCAGGGCAATCCCCAGCAGCGCCGGCAAATAAACAAAACCGAGACTATGGGCCGGCAGCAGCGGATCGTGCCACCCCAGAATCATGAAACTTAATGCACTGGCCAAGGCGATTGGCAGGCCACAGGCCGACGAAGTGGCCACCGCTTGCTGCATCGGCACGCTGCGCCAGGTCAGGAACGGCACGGTCAACGAGCCGCCGCCAATCCCGAAAATCGCCGAGGCCCAGCCAATGACGCTGCCCGCCACGGTCAGACCGACTTTGCCCGGCACCGTTCGGCTGGCCTTGGGTTTGAAGTCCAAAGCCAGTTGAACGGCGATGATCAGCGCAAATACACCAATGATCTTCTGCAAATTCGGCCCGGAAATCGCTTCGGCAGTCAGCGCGCCGAAACCGGCACCGATCAGAATGCCGAGGGTCATCCAGGCAAAAATCGGCCAACGCACGGCGCCGCGGCGATGGTGCTCGCGAACCGCATTGACCGACGTAAAGATGATCGTCGCCAGGGAGGTGCCGACTGCCAGATGCGTCAGGATCGACGCATCAAATCCCTGCAAGGTGAAACTGAACACCAGCACCGGGACAATGATGATCCCGCCGCCTACCCCGAACAGCCCGGCCAGCACGCCCGCACAGGCGCCCAGCGCCAGATAGAGCAGAAATTCCATGGCCGCATCCCCAAGCATCCCGAATCAGGAGCGGCATGGTAACGGAAGCATGGCCTCGGGCTCCACTGTGGATGGCGATGGATCGATGAGCGATGTCTGCGTAGAGTGAGCAAAAAACACACAAGGACCACCTTATGTGCCTGATTGTTTTTGCCTGGCGGCCGGGTCATGCCCAGCCACTGATCGTGGCGGCCAACCGCGACGAATTCTATGCCCGGCCCAGCCTGCCCCTGGCGCAATGGCCGCAAGCCCCGCACGTGTATGCCGGTCGCGACCTTGAGGCTGGCGGTACGTGGCTCGGGGTCGGCGCCAATGGGCGCTTCGCCGCGCTGACCAACATCCGTGATCCCCTTCAGCCGCCGGCGCGCAAGTCGCGAGGCGAACTGGTGGCGCAGTTTCTCAGCGGGGACATGTCGATTGACGACTATTTAAAGGACGTTGTCGGACGTTCGCCTGAATACGCCGGGTTTAATCTGTTGATTGGCAATGCCAACGAGCTATGGCACTTCAATGCCCGGGAGACGGAGGCGGTCATGCTCCAGCCGGGCATTTATGGGTTATCGAACGCGGGGCTTGATACGCCGTGGCCGAAAGTGCTCAAGGCCAAGGCAGCATTGAGCGAAGTATTGGGCGATCCGCAGCCGCAGGCGCTGTTAGCCTTGCTGAGCGACCCGCAGACGGCACCGCTTGCCGAACTGCCGGACACTGGCGTGGGACAGGCTACCGAGACGTTGTTGTCGAGCGTGTTTATCAAAAGCCCGACTTACGGGACACGGGCGAGCACGGCGTTGATTGTTCAGGCGGATGGGGGAAGGCATATGGTCGAAAGGAGTTTCGGGCCGTATGGGGGGCATTTGGGGGAAGTAGAGATCAGGATTTAATTTTGTGCTGCCTGGACTGGCCCTATCGCAGGCAAGCCAGCTCCCACAGGTTTTGGTGTTGATCACAAATCAGTGAATCGACCCAAATTCCTGTGGGAGCTGGCTTGCCTGCGATGGGGCCATCAGCCTTTTAAAGGGTTTTGACCGAAGCCGGATTGATCATCCGCGCCAACCCAAGGTTCTTCAGCGCCAGTTGCAGCGAGCTGTGGATAACTTGCGGGTTGTCGATGGTCATCAGCTCAGCCAGCAACTCCTTGGCCTTGCTCAGGTTGATCTGACGCAGCATCCACTTCACTTTCGGCAAGTTGGTAGCGTTCATCGACAGGCTGTCGAAGCCCATCGCCATCAACAGCACTGCCGCCGCCGGGTCACCGGCCATTTCGCCGCAGATACTTACGGGCTTGCCTTCGGCATGAGCATCACGCACCACGTTCTGCAAGGCTTGCAACACTGCCGGGTGCAGGTAGTCGTAGAGATCGGCCACCCGCGGGTTGTTGCGGTCCACGGCCAGCAGGTACTGGGTCAGGTCGTTGGAGCCGACCGACAGGAAGTCCACTTGTCGCGCCAGTTCCCTGGTCTGATACACCGCCGCCGGAATCTCGATCATCACGCCAACCGGCGGCATCGGCACGTCGGTGCCTTCGTCGCGGACTTCGCCCCAGGCCCGATGAATCAGGTGCAGGGCTTCTTCCAGTTCATGGATGCCGGAAATCATCGGCAGCAGAATACGCAGGTTGTTCAGGCCTTCGCTGGCCTTGAGCATGGCGCGGGTCTGCACCAGGAAGATTTCCGGATGGTCGAGGGTCACACGAATGCCGCGCCAGCCGAGGAACGGGTTGTCTTCCTTGATCGGGAAGTACGACAGCGCCTTGTCGCCGCCGATGTCCAGGCTGCGCATGGTCACCGGTTGCGGATGGAACGCGGCGAGCTGCTCGCGATAGATTGCCAGCTGCTCTTTTTCGCTCGGGAAGCGCTGGTTGATCATGAACGGCACTTCGGTGCGGTACAGCCCCACGCCTTCGGCACCGCGCTTCTGCGCCCGCGCGACGTCCGCCAGAAGACCGGTGTTGACCCACAGCGGCATGCGGTGGCCGTCGACCGTTACACACGGCAAGTCCCGCAATGCATCCAGCCCGAGGGCCAGCTGTTTCTCTTCCTCGACCACCTCGGCGAACTGCTTGCGCAGCACGTCACTGGGGTTGGTATAGACCTCACCGTGGTAGCCGTCGACGATCATCTGGATGCCGTCGACCTTGGAGTACGGCAAGTCGACCAGGCCCATCACCGTCGGAATACCCATGGCGCGCGCCAGGATCGCCACGTGGGAGTTGCCGGAACCGAGTACCGACACCAGACCCACCAGCTTGCCTTCCGGCACCTCGCCGAGCATCGCCGGCGTCAGTTCTTCGCTGACCAGAATGGTGTTGTCGGGGTAGACCAGCGTCTGCTGCCGCTCTTCCTGCAGGTAAGCCAGCAAGCGCCGCCCGAGATCCTTGACGTCCGAGGCGCGCTCACGCAAGTAGGCGTCGTCCATCAATTCGAATCGGTTGACGTGTTCGGTGACCACCTGACGCAACGCGCCCTGAGCCCACTGACCGGTCTTGATCACCGTGGTGATTTCGCTGCCGAGCGAAGCATCGTCGAGCATCATCAGGTAAACGTCGAACAGCGCCCGCTCTTCAGGCCGCAGCTGGGTCGCCAGCTTGGCGGACAAGGCACGCATGTCGGCGCGCACACCTTCGATGGCGGTCTTGAACAGGCCAAGTTCCGCGTTGATGTCGGTGATGGTCTTGTCCGGCACCACATCCAGATCGGCCGGTGGCAGCATGACGACCGCGGTTCCGACCGCCGCGCCCGGCGAACCCGGTACACCGACGAACTTTGCTTCCTGGATACCTTTGCCCTGCCGACCCAGGCCACGGATCGAACCGGTGGCCTCGGCGTGGGCGATAACGCCGGCAAGTTGCGCGCTCATGGTCACGAGGAAGGCTTCTTCACCTTCATCGAACTGACGGCGTTCTTTTTGCTGAATGACCAACACGCCGACAACGCGACGGTGGTGAATGATCGGCGCCCCGAGGAACGAGGCGTAGCGCTCTTCACCGGTCTCGGCGAAGTAACGGTAGCGCGGGTGATCCGCGGCGTTTTCGAGGTTCAGGGGTTCTTCACGCGTGCCGACCAGGCCGACCAGACCTTCGTTGGGTGCCATGCTGACTTTGCCGATCGAGCGCTTGTTCAAGCCCTCGGTGGCCATCAGCACGAAGCGATTGGTCTCGGGGTCAAGCAAGTAGACCGAGCAGACCTGGCTGCCCATGGCCTCTTTGACGCGCAACACAATAATCCCCAACGCCGCCTTGAGATCCTTGGCGGAGTTAACTTCCTGGACGATCTTGCGCAGCGTATTGAGCATGGCTCGGGGTCGAACTCCGTCGTCAGTCGCGCGCTAAAAGGCGCGGGGCAAGCTCTTTGAGAGCGCGGCGATAAACCTCGCGCTTGAATGTCACCACCTGGCCCAACGGATACCAATAACTGACCCAACGCCAGCCATCGAATTCCGGTTTACCGGTCAAATCCATCCGCACCCGCTGCTCGTTGGAGATCAGGCGCAGGAGAAACCATTTCTGCTTCTGGCCGATGCACAGCGGTTGGCTATGCGTCCTGACCAGACGTTGCGGCAAACGATAGCGCAACCAGCCCCGGGTGCAGGCGAGTATTTCAACATCTTCGCGCTCCAGGCCCACTTCTTCGTTCAACTCGCGGTACAAGGCGTCTTCCGGCGTCTCCTGGGGGTTGATCCCTCCCTGTGGAAACTGCCAGGCATCTTGATTGATACGGCGAGCCCATAGCACCTGGCCGGCATCATTCGTCAGAATGATCCCGACATTGGGGCGGAAACCATCGGGGTCGATCACGGCAACAACCTCGCAAACGCATGTCGTCGCATTGTTCCACAAAGGTTGTGAAAGCAGCAACGAGCCGACCTACCTTATGTGCACTCTTGTGAAAAGTCCGTATTCTGGACACCTTTCTACAGACTTTTCAGCGAGTAACTGTAATGCGGCTGGCTTTATTCGACTTGGACAACACGCTTCTGGGCGGTGACAGTGACCACGCCTGGGGCGACTATCTGTGCGAACGCGGTTTCCTCGACGCCGTCGCCTACAAGGCACGCAACGACGAGTTCTATCAGGATTACCTGGCCGGCAAGCTGGATAACGACGCGTACCTGAACTTCTGCCTGGAAGTGCTCGGCCGCACCGAGATGACCACGCTGGATCAATGGCACCTGGACTACATGCGCGACTGCATCGAACCGATCGTGCTGCCCAAGGGCATCGAACTGCTGGCCAAACACCGTGAGGCCGGCGACAAACTGGTGATCATCACCGCCACCAACCGCTTTGTGACCGGGCCGATTGCAGCACGTTTAGGCGTTGAGACCCTGATCGCCACCGAATGCGAAATGATCGACGGCCGTTACACCGGGCGCAGCACTGATGTCCCGTGCTTCCGTGAAGGCAAGGTGACTCGGTTGAATCGTTGGCTGGAAGAGACTGGCCACAATCTGGAAGACAGCTATTTCTATAGTGATTCGATGAATGACTTGTCGTTGCTGGAACAGGTGGCGAATCCGATTGCTGTTGATCCGGATCCGAATCTGCGGGCCGAGGCCGAGAAGCGTGGCTGGCCGGTGATTAGCCTGCGCGACTGAAACCGCTTTCGCGAGCAAGCCCGCTCCCACATTTGATCTGCGTCGTACACAAAATCTGTGTTCGCTGAAGATCTAGTGTGGGAGCGGGCTTGCTCGCGAAGGGGCCGACTCGGTCCAAAGCCCTAAACCGGCTTGGCCCCCATCAACCCCGCAATGGCGATAAAGCAGACAACGCTGAACAATGCGAGGGCGAAGGTAAACTTGCCATTGCCTCCCGGAACAGTGCGCAGCCGATTCAGCCGCACCACCAGCCAGAACCAGCCCAACGCCGCCACGGTGTAGAGCACACTGGACGCCAGCAGCCAGGTCTGTCCCAACGGCCAGCCCACCAGATGCACCATCCACCAACCGGTGAACGGCATGCTCAACAGTGCCAGCCCCATCAATAGCCAGATGAACACCAGCGGTCGTTGCAAAGTACGAGTGTGAGCGCTCGCGTCGCCGTTACGGCGGGCGCGCCAGACCCAGATCGCCAACCCCAGTGCGCTGATCAACAGCAATACCGTCGCCACGCTATGAGCGATTTTGAGGGCGGTTAACGTTTCCATTGTTCGATTTCCTTATGGCCTGCCGATCAGCGTAGCCGCTCAGCCGAGAAACAGCTGATAGGCCGGGTTGTCGCTTTCGTCCCAGTACGGGTAGCCGATTTCTTCCAGCGCGGCCGGTACCAGATGACGCTCATCGTGCGGCACTTGCAGGCCCGCGACCACACGGCCATCGGCCGCGCCGTGGTTGCGGTAGTGGAACATCGAAATGTTCCAGCGCCCGCCGAGCTTGTTGAGGAAGTTGAACAACGCACCCGGACGCTCCGGAAACTCGAAGCGCAGCACCACTTCATCGACCACATGGACAGCGCGCCCGCCAACCATATGGCGGATGTGCAACTTGGCCAGTTCGTTGTCGGTCAGGTCGAGCACCGGGAAACCCTGCTCGGAGAGACTGGCGAGCAGCGCACTGCGCGGGTCGTTTTCCGGATGCGTCTGCACGCCGACAAAGATGTGCGCTTCGCTGCCGGTGTTGTAGCGGTAGTTGAATTCGGTGATCTGGCGCTTGCCGATGGCTTCGCAGAACGCCTTGAAACTGCCCGGTTTCTCGGGGATGGTCACGGCGATGATGGCTTCGCGACCCTCGCCCAGTTCAGCGCGTTCGGCCACGTGGCGCAAGCGGTCGAAGTTGACGTTGGCGCCGGAATCGATGGCCACGAAGGTGTGGCCGGTGACACCGCGCTGCTCGACATACTTCTTGATCCCGGCCACGCCCAAGGCGCCGGCAGGCTCAGTGATCGAGCGGGTATCGTCGTAGATATCCTTGATTGCCGCACAGATCTCATCAGTGCTGACAGTGATCACTTCGTCTACGTAGTCTTTGCAGATGTCGAAAGTGTGCTGGCCGATCTGAGCCACGGCAACGCCATCGGCGAAGAGCCCCACGGTCGGCAGCACCACGCGCTCGCCGGCCGCCATGGCGGCTTGCAGGCAGTTGGAGTCATCCGGTTCGACGCCGATGATTTTGATGTCCGGGCGCAGGTATTTCACGTACGCCGCAATCCCGGCAATCAGCCCGCCGCCGCCCACCGGAACGAAGATCGCATCCAGACGCCCCGGGTGCTGGCGCAGAATCTCCATGGCCACCGTGCCCTGCCCGGCAATGGTGTGGGGGTCATCGTAAGGGTGAATGTAGACGTAGCCTTTTTCGTCGACCAGTTTCAGCGAGTAGGCCAGGGCTTCCGGGAACGAATCCCCGTGCAGCACCACTTTACCGCCACGCGAGCGCACACCTTCGACCTTGATTTCCGGGGTGGTCTTGGGCATCACGATGGTCGCTTTCACGCCCAGAACCTTGGCCGCCAGGGCCAGGCCTTGCGCATGGTTGCCCGCCGACGCGGTGACCACGCCGCGAGCGCGCTCTTCATCGCTCAGTTGCGTCAGCTTGTTGTAGGCGCCGCGAATCTTGAACGAAAACACCGGCTGCAAGTCTTCACGCTTGAGCCAGATATCGTTGCCCAGCCGCTCGGAGAGCTGGCGGGCAGTCTGCAATGGGGTTTCTACGGCAACGTCATAAACGCGCGAGGTGAGGATCTTTTTGACGTACTGTTCGAGCATCGGAAAGCATCACTGAGCGGGTTGGGCAGGGCCAAGGAGTCTAACCCGGCTTTTGGGCGGGCGACCACACTAAACAGGTGGTTTTAGCCGCTCGCCAGCGCAAGAGACTCATTGTGGCGAGGGAGCTTGCTCCCGTTGGAGCGCGAAGCGCTCCCCAAAACCGATACCCCGCTCTTTCAGACACACCGCATCAGCAGGTTTTACGACTGCTGCGCAGCCGAGCGGGAGCAAGCTCCCTCGCCACAGGCAAGCCCCCTCGCCACCATTCGACATACCGGCAATGACCTTCCCCATCGCGAGGCCTATAATGCCGGCCTTTCGTCCCCTCTTCGGCACTTCGGAGCCCGCATGACCCAGGATCAACTCAAACAGGCAGTGGCTCAGGCCGCCGTCGACTTCATCCTTCCGAAACTCGACGACAAGAGCATCGTCGGGGTCGGCACCGGCTCCACCGCCAATTGCTTCATCGATGCCCTGGCCAAGCACAAAGGCGCGTTCGATGGCGCGGTCGCCAGCTCCGAAGCCACCGCCGCCCGCCTCAAAGGCCACGGCATTCCGGTGTATGAGCTCAATACCGTCAGCGACCTGGAGTTCTACGTCGATGGCGCCGATGAAAGCGACGCGCACCTGAACCTGATCAAGGGCGGTGGCGCGGCCCTGACCCGCGAGAAGATTGTTGCGGCCGTGGCCAAGACCTTCATCTGCATCGCCGACGCCAGCAAACTGGTGCCGGTGCTTGGTGCGTTCCCGCTGCCGGTGGAAGTGATCCCGATGGCCCGCAGCCACGTGGCCCGCCAACTGGTGAAGCTAGGCGGCGACCCGGTCTACCGTGAAGGCGTGCTGACCGACAACGGCAACATCATCCTCGACGTGTTCAACATGCAGATCACCAACCCGGTGGAGCTGGAAACACAGATCAATGCCATCGTCGGCGTGGTCACCAACGGCTTGTTCGCAGCCCGCCCGGCCGATTTGCTGCTGTTGGGCACGAGTGAAGGCGTGAAAACCCTGCGCGCCGAGTAAGGCATACACCAAACCTGTGGGAGCGGGCTTGCTCGCGAAAGCGGTCTGTCATCCAACATCAATGTTGAATGTGCTGGCCTCTTCGCGAGCAAGCCCGCTCCCACAGTGTTTTGCGGTGTTGGTTAGTTTTGCGGTGGTTTTTTGAAGACGTAGAACAGATTTGGCTCGCTGACGAGGTACAGGGTGCCGTCGTCGTCCATGGCGATGCCTTCCGCTTGCGGCACAGTCTTCTGCAATCCCTGACGCCCCTTGCTCAGTGACAGGGTGGTCAACGGCCGCCCATCGACATCCAGCTCCAGAATCAGTCGCGACTCATCGGACAGCGCCAGCAAATGACCGCTGCGCTCGTCGTATTGCAGGCTCGACAGGTCTCGCACGAACATCCCGGCATCGCGCTTGGGGTTGTTCACCACATGCACTGCGTAGGATTTCTCCGGGTTGTAGTGCGGGAAGCCCTGCACTTCGTAGATCAGCATCGGGTCGCGCTCCTTGGCAACGAACAAGCGCTTGCCCACCGAGTCATAGGCCAACCCTTCGAAACCCTTATTGCCACGCATATGCACGCCGAGGGTGATCTGTTCAGCGTCGGCGGCATCAAGGAACGTCGTGTCCGCCTCCAGATGAATCTTGATCAACCGTTGCTGGCGCTCGTCGGTGATCACGTAAGTGTCAGCGCTGATGAACTCCACCGCCTCCGGGTCGCCAAACCCGATCAGTGCCACACGCCGCAGGATTTTGCCTTCCAGGGACAATTCGATCAGTTCGGCATTTTTGTTGGTAACCGTGAACAGGCTTTTGCGCACGGGATCGAAGGTCAGCGCCGAAACATCGTCATCCAGACCGTCAATGACTTGCGCCTCGATCGTTACCTGATATTGATCCAGGCCAATCGACTGGGCATTCATCGGCTGCCATAACGTCTGCACATTGAACCAGGTGCGCTCGAACAGGCGCAGGTATTGGCCGACGGCAACCAGCATGATCAGCGCAATGACCGACAGGATCAGTATCAGGGGTTTGGGACGGGCAAGTCGGCGCATTCAGGCAGGCTCGGAAACAAGACGGGTGGATGAAATACCACGGCAGTATGAATTCAAGCTTAATGGCCAATGGCCTTTGACGACAATTGCCGAACTCCTACGGTTGTTTTTCGAAGCGATAGAACAGGTTCGGCTCACTCACAATGTACAGCGTGCCCGCTTCGTCCATCGTCACGCCTTCGGCACGGGGAATGGTTTTTTTCAGACCATTGAAACCACCCAGCAGAGTCATGAAACTGACCTGCTCGCCTTTTTCGTCCAATTCCAGCAACAAGTGAGAGTCGGCGGACAGCACCAAGGTATGGCCGGTGCGCGGATCGATGGCCAAGGCCGACAGGTTGCGGATATCCAGTTCGTCGCTGGACAGCTTCTGCTTGTCGCCCTTGAGGATTTGGCTGCCATCGCTTTTCCAGCTGAACAGCGCCGGCGGACGCTCTTCGCCCAGCAGCAGTTGCTGGTTACGCGCATCCCAGGCGATCGCCTCGAAGGCCTTATTCTGGTTTTCCGACGGGCCCAGGTCGTATTTCGGGAAACTGGCGATATTCAGTTCCCGGGTATCGGCATCGACCTTGACGATGGAAAGCAGGTGTTTGCGCTCATCGGTAATTGCCAGCAAACCGTTGCCCATGACCGCTACCGCTTCCGGGTTGCCCCAACCCACCAGCGGCATCTTGCGCAACACATCGCCCTGCAACGTCAGCTCGACCAGGAACGGGTTCTTGCCCATCACCGCAAACAGGGTTTTGGTCTGCGGGTCATAAGAAACATCTGACGCTTCGTCCTTCTCCATGCCCGGCAGCAACTTGGCGTCGATCACCGCCCGGTAATCCGGCAGCCAGATACTCTCTTTTCGCTCGGCCGGGCTTTCGAAACGCTCCATCACCCAGAGCACGCCGCGATCATCCCAGTGCATCGCAAACACGAGGCCATACACAGCAGCCGCTACCAGCAAAAGCCAGGAATACCAACGCATGACAAAGCGCGAGCGGCGGGCAGTTTTCAGCTTGGACAGCGGTTGGGTGGCCATGCAGGGATGTGTTCCAGAAATTCAGGCTATGGGTAATAGCACATTGGGACTGGCTCAGACGCCAGAAGCCCCGGAATTATCCGGACAGTATGTGAAAAAAACGGGAAATGGCGGGATTGCCCTTTGCGGGCAGATGCGATTTGCAGAGCGAATCACAAACCAAAGTGGGAGCGGGCTTGCTCGCGAAAGCGGTGTGTCATCCAACATTGATGCTGGATTTGACGGCCTCTTCGCGAGCAAGCCCGCTCCCACACAGGGTTTTGTGTTGGGTCAGCGCACGCTGCTGGTGAAGCGGCTGGCGCCTGGCAGTTCGAGCACCAGTTCGTCACCGACATTCAACGGGCCAACACCCACCGGCGTACCGGTGAGGATCACGTCACCGGCCTGCAGCGAGAAGCAACCGGCCATGTACTGGATCATTGGCACGATCGGATTCAGCATGTCCTTGCTGTTGCCATCCTGGCGCACTTCACCATTGATGGTCAGGCGGATACCGATGTCGGTCAGGTCGGCGAAGGTACTGCCCGCCACGAACGGCGCAATCACTGCCGCGCCGTCGAAGGACTTGGCGATTTCCCACGGCAGGCCCTTGGCTTTCAGCTCGGCCTGTTTGTCGCGCAGGGTCAGGTCCAGGGCAGGGGCGATGCCGGAGATGGCATCCAGAACTTCTTCACGGCTCGGCTTGGTCGACAGTGGCTTGCCGATCAACACGGCGATTTCCGCTTCGTAATGCACCGAGCCACGTTCGGTCGGAATACTGAAACCGCCTTCCAGCGGCACCACGCAACTGCCCGGCTTGATGAACAGCAGTGGCTCGGTAGGCACCGGGTTGTCCAGTTCCTTGGCGTGTTCGGCGTAGTTACGGCCGATGCATACCACTTTGCCCAACGGGAAGTGAATACGCGTGCCGTCGACATACTGGTGCTGATAGCTCATTGACCGACTCCTGATTCATTGATTCAAACAGCGAAAATCTTGCCCGGGTTCATGATGCCGTTCGGGTCGAACACCGCTTTGACGGCTTTCATGTACTCGATCTCAACCGGCGAGCGACTGTAGGTCAAGTAATCACGCTTGGTCATGCCCACGCCATGTTCGGCGGAAATCGAACCGTTGTACTTCTCCACGGTTTCGAACACCCACTTGTTGACGGTCGCGCATTTGGCGAAGAACTCGTCCTTGCTCAGGTTGTCCGGCTTGAGGATGTTCAAATGCAGGTTGCCATCGCCGATGTGGCCGAACCAGACGATTTCGAAATCCGGGTAATGTTCGCCGACGATCGCGTCGATTTCTTTCAGGAACGCCGGGACTTTCGACACAGTGACCGAAATGTCGTTCTTGTACGGCGTCCAGTGGGAGATGGTTTCGGAGATGTACTCGCGCAACTTCCACAGGTTCTGCAACTGGGTTTCGCTCTGGCTCATCACGCCGTCCAGTACCCAGCCCTGCTCGACGCAGTGCTCGAAGGTTTCCAGGGCATGATTGGCCACTTCTTCGGTGGTCGCTTCGAATTCCAGCAGCGCGTAGAACGGGCAATCGGATTCGAACGGCGCCGGTACGTCACCGCGCGCCATAACCTTGGCCAAGGCTTTATCGGAGAAGAATTCGAAGGCAGTCAGGTCAAGCTTGCTCTGGAACGCGTGCAATACCGGCATGATCGAATCGAAATCGGCAGTGCCGAGGACCATCGCGGTGAGGTTTTTCGGCGCACGGTCCAGACGCATGGTGGCCTCGACCACAAAACCCAGCGTGCCTTCGGCGCCGATGAACAGCTGACGCAGGTCGTAGCCGGTGGCGTTCTTGATCAGATCTTTATTCAGCTCCAGCAGATCGCCCTTACCGGTGACGACTTTCATGCCGGCCACCCAGTTGCGGGTCATGCCGTAGCGAATCACCTTGATCCCGCCGGCATTGGTGCCGATGTTGCCGCCAATCTGGCTGGAACCTGCCGAAGCAAAATCCACCGGATAGTACAGACCGTGCTCTTGGGCCTTGTTCTGCAATTGCTCGGTGACCACGCCCGGCTGACAAACGGCCGTGCGGTCAGTCAGGTTCACGTCGAGGATCTGGTTCATGTAGTCGAAGGACACGACCACTTCGCCATTGGCTGCCACGGCCGCAGCCGAAAGCCCGGTACGACCGCCAGACGGCACCAGCGCAACCTTGTGTTCATTGGCCCAACGGACAATGGCCTGGACCTGCTCGGTGGTCTTGGGGAACACAATGGCCGTCGGGGCCGGGGCGAAATGCTTGGTCCAATCCTTACCGTAAGCATTCAGGGAGTCGGCGTCGGTCAGGACCTTGCCAGGCTCAACCAGGGTCTTCAGCTCATCAATCAGCGCAGGATCGGTCATCGACAGAACTCTCGAACAATTCATGGTCATCCTGAGAACGCTTCACGTCGCAGGAATGAGTGTTTAGCGGGGTGCATATGCTAGCATATCGACCCCGCAGCATAGTGCCCAACGGCTGTCCTGCGGCGACGGCTTTCTTGCCGTCCGGGTCAGCATCTGTTGACCATTTCCTGCCATTTTTCTCCGGGATACAGGTTTACGCAGATGAGCAAGACTTCTCTCGATAAGAGCAAGATCAAGTTCCTTCTTCTCGAAGGCGTCCACCAATCGGCTGTCGACGTCCTCAAGGCGGCGGGCTACACCAGCATCGAGTACCTCACAGGTTCTCTGCCGGAAGCCCAGCTCAAGGAAAAGATCGCTGATGCGCACTTCATCGGCATTCGCTCCCGCACTCAGCTGACCGAAGAGATCTTCGATCACGCGAAGAAACTGGTGGCTGTCGGCTGTTTCTGCATCGGCACCAACCAGGTCGACCTCAACGCGGCTCGCGAACGCGGCATCGCGGTATTCAACGCGCCGTACTCCAACACTCGCTCCGTAGCCGAGCTGGTATTGGCCGAGGCGATCCTGTTGCTGCGCGGCATCCCGGAGAAGAACGCTTCCTGCCACCGTGGCGGCTGGATCAAGAGCGCAGCCAACTCCTTCGAGATCCGTGGCAAGAAGCTGGGCATCGTCGGTTACGGCTCGATCGGCACCCAACTGTCGGTTCTGGCTGAGGGCCTGGGGATGCAGGTGTACTTCTACGACACCGTGACCAAGCTGCCACTGGGTAACGCCACCCAGGTCGGCAACCTGCACGAGCTGCTGGGCATGTCCGACATCGTCACCCTGCACGTTCCGGAAACCGCAGCCACCCAGTGGATGATCGGCGAGAAGGAAATCCGCGCCATCAAGAAGGGCGGCATTCTGATCAACGCTGCTCGCGGCACTGTTGTTGAACTGGACGCCCTGGCGGACGCGATCAAGGACAAGCACCTGATCGGCGCGGCCATCGACGTATTCCCGGTGGAGCCGCGCTCCAACGAAGAAGAGTTCGAAAGCCCGCTGCGCGGCCTGGACAACGTGATCCTGACCCCGCACATCGGTGGTTCCACTGCTGAGGCGCAAGCCAACATCGGTCTGGAAGTGGCGGAAAAACTGGTCAAGTACAGCGACAACGGTACGTCGGTATCGTCCGTGAACTTCCCGGAAGTGGCCCTGCCGGCTCACCCTGGCAAGCACCGTCTGCTGCACATCCACGAGAACATTCCGGGTGTGATGAGCGAGATCAACAAGGTCTTCGCCGAAAACGGCATCAACATTTCCGGTCAGTTCCTGCAGACCAACGAGAAAGTCGGCTACGTCGTGATCGACGTCGATGCCGAATACTCGGAAATGGCGCAAGAGAAGCTGCAGCACATCAACGGCACCATTCGTTGCCGCGTGTTGTTCTGATCGCTACTTGAGCGACAAAAAAGGGAGCTCCTCGGAGCTCCCTTTTTTACGGCTGCTTTTTCATGGCTGTGGGAAAGTTATTTCACATTCACGGTGATTTTCTTCGAAACGATTGGCGGATCGAACGGCATGTGACCGCTGTCGCCCAGCTCGAGCTGCAAGGTGTGCTTGCCCGGTGTCAATTTGACTTCAGCCTGGGTCTGCGCCTTGCCAAAGTGCAAGTGGTTGGCATCGTTCGGAATCGGGGCGCCAGCGGCTGGGAGCTTATCGACATCGATCAGCAAATGGTGATGGCCGGTGTTCTTGGTGACATCGCCCGCCGGAGCCAGCGCAATGTTCTCGACAGCGAACTTGACAACGACAGTTTGCGGAACCGTGGCTCCGTCCGCAGGAGAAACGATGAACACTTCTGCACCTTTGGGAGCCGGTGTAGCAGCCGTTGCCAGCATCAATGCACCCAGCAACAGGCCAGCCAACGCTGCACGTGACATAAAGCTTTTCATTCTCTTCTCCAGTTTTTCCGTAAAATTCGCTCGACCGTGACAACTTCACGGCCATTCGTTGTCGAAGGCACACGACAACCATAGCAAAGCGAGCCTGAACAGCGCGTCGCGATAAATGAATTCAAAGGAGTGACCATGCGCTTTTTGCCTGGCCTGATCTGCCTGCTACCCCTTTTGAGCCCTTTGGCTCATGCCGAACTGATTGACGATGTAAACGACCGCGGCGAATTGCGCATTGCCCTTGAGGCTAATACACCGCCCTTCAATTTCAAGGATGACGACAAACTGACCGGCTTCGAAGTCGAGTTGGGTCAACTGCTGGCCGATGAGCTGGATGTGCGGGCCGACTTCGTCGTCACCGATTCCGACGATCTGTTGACCGGCGTCGAAAGCGGTAAATACGACGTCGCCATCAATCACGTAGCACCGACTCCGGACCTGAAGGATCGTTTCGACTTCAGCGAACCTTACATTCACACCAATGCGCAGTTGATCGCGCAGAAAGAAGAGCCGCCGCGTTCGATCCTGTTGGTGCAGTCGCTGACGGAGGAAAAGCCGAAAGCCGCCCCGGCTGTGAGCCTGGCGATTCCGTTTCAGAAGGGTAACCCGGCGTTTCATGCCAGCCTGGAAAACGCCTTGCAGCGGATCAAGGGAGATGGCCGATTGGAGGCGCTGGAACAGAAATGGTTCGGGGCGGATGCGAGTGTGGTGCCGAAACCATAAGCCACTGAAGATTTAGTGTGGGAGCGGGCTTGCTCGCGAAGGCGGTGTGTCAGGCAACATTGATGCCGACTGACACCCCCTCTTCGCGAGCAAGCCCGCTCCCACATGGGTTTTGTGGCAAGTCGTTAGTTCAGGGTTGCCAGCGCTTGCGCCGCTTCGGCCAACTCCAGCTCACTGAACACCTGCACGCCATGGCGCTTGAGCAATGCCGCAGTGACACCCTCGCCATTGACCTTCACGCCGCTGAACGTCCCGTCATAGGTCAACAGATTCCCGCAAGACGGGCTGTTGGCCTTGAGCACGGCGATACGGATGCCGTGCTGTTGCACCAGCTCCAGCGCCTGATAAGCCCCCGAAAGAAACTCGGCACTGACGTCCTCGCCCTCGGTGGTGATGACCGACGCAAGGCCATCAAGCACTTCACCGCCCTGCCCGCCCGGAATCTCCGCCGCGGCCCTTGGCGTCGGCAAACCACCGGCAACTTCCGGACACAACGGCACCACCCGGCCTTCGGCAATCCACTGCTCCAACAGATTGAATGGCCCACTGGCGCCGCCGTCGTAACGGACGCGGTGACCGAGCAAACAACGGCTTACCAGAATCTTTTGCATGATCAGAACGGCTCGTTGCCACGACGGCGGAACCAGCCCGTCAACGACAGGCGATCTCGGGTCGCGGGCAGGACTTCGTGGGGGACTTCGCCCGACAGGAAGACCACCAGGCATCCACCGGTGGGCACCACATCGTGTTCGACGCCTTCGTCCAGGTACATGCGCAACTGACCGCCATGCTCGGGCAGCCAGCTGTCATTGAGGTAGATCACCGCCGAGACCATGCGCCGGTCGTCATCGCGGAAACGGTCGAGATGCTTGAGGTAGAAAGCGCCAGGTGGGTAGAGGGCGAAATGGCTTTCGAAATCTTCCAGGCCCAGAAACAAACTGCGATTCATCGCCTCACGCAGGCTGTTCATCAACCCCAGATAACTGTCGCAGGCCTCGACCTGACCGGGTTCGAGCCACTGGATATGGTCGCCACGAATGCCCTCGCGGATCTCCGAAAACGGCCCGCGCCCGACGGCGGCCGGGGCGAGCTCACCCTCGGCGGCACGTTTGCGGCACTCGGCCGCCAGCGCCCGGGTCAGATCCAGAGGCAGGAAAATAGTCTGCTGCGACCAGCCGCGCTCAGCCAGGTCGTCGACGATACGTAACAGCAGCGGATGATCAGAGGATATTTGCATGGCGCGCATAGTATTCCTGTGCCCGCAAATCCGACAGAGCCGCGCAGCGGAGTATTGGTCGGATAAGGCGCGCAACCTGATACGAATTCTCGACAAGTGCGAATGCCGCACGGAGAATAGTCGCCTGCTGACAGGAGTCCCTATGCGCCGTTTGCTTTTCTCACTGCTGATGTTCTGTGTTTTGCCCGCCTGGGCGGACGGCCACGACCAGTTGTACAAGGTCGCCGGTTGGCCAGAACAACGCGCGCATTTCAGCGATGCTCTCTCCGCCGCTCAGCAGCGTTACCAGAACAGCCTGCCGCCGGCGGTGTTTCAGGCCCTGGTCAACAACAGTAATCAGCGTTTCGCCCCCAAGGCCATGGACCAGCGTGCCGAAGCGCAGCTGCGCAAAAAGCTAGCCGATCCGAAACCTGCATTGACCTTCTTTCAATCGTCCTTGGGCAAGAAAATCGTCGCCGCCGAACTGCTGGCGACCCGTCGCGATCAATTGGCGAAAAACGCCAAGGGCTTGCCGAAAATGCAGGCCAGCGATACCCGTCAGCTGATCATTGGTCACCTGGCCCAAGCCCTGCCTGCCCGCGAGGCCGGCGCTGAAGTCAGCCTGGCAATAGCAGGCGTGGCGGCCGACAGCCTGAGCTCGATGATCCCCGGCCTGCTCGGTGGCGGTCAGGCACAAGGCATGCTGAACGGCCAGCGCCAGCGCCTGATGGAGCAGATCGGCGCTGACCTGAACAATACGCTGCTGTATGTCTATCGCGACCTGTCGGATGACGAGTTGGAAGAATTCGCCACATTCGCCGAGTCCAGTGAAGGCAAGGCTTACTACCAAGCGGCATTGGCGGCGATTCGGGCGGGGTTGGCGGTGGGGCAGAGTACGTCGAGCCTTACTCAGTAAGGCTGCAGCGTCTGGACGATCGCTTTCGCGAGCAAGCCCGCTCCCACACTTGATCTCTGGCGTACATGAATTCTGTATCCGCTGGAGATCTAATGTGGGAGCGGGCTTGCTCGCGAAGAGGCCCGAACGACCGCTAGAGATTCCGCCCCTTCATCCGCTTGCTCAAAAACCCGAAATACTCCTGCCGCAATCCCGCTGACTCATTCGCCAGATGATGCCGCGCCTCAGGCAGCATCAGCACCTGCGGTCGATCGAACTTACCTCGCAATACATCAAGGTTGTGCTTCCAATCCACCGTCATGTCCGCCTGCCCCTGCACAATCAATGGCCGCCGTGGGCTGCTTGGTGCCGCTTCGATACGCTTGATCCATCGCCCCAGCGCACCGACCCAGGCCGTCGGCAGACGCAGCGGTTGCAGCGGATCGGCTTGCAGGAATGCGAGGAAGTCGGGGTCGTTGGAGTTCTCGCTGAAACGCCGGGCGATGCCTTTTACGAACGGTTTGAGCAGGTAATAGCTGAGCTGCGACCAGCCCCAGGCTCGCGGCCGCACCAGCGGCGACAGCAGAATCACTTGCCCCTGGGCCGGACTGCTCGCGCCCTGATTGAGCACATGATCGATCACGATCGCCCCGCCGGTGCTTTGCCCGCACAGGTGCCAAGGCTGCGGAAGGCCCAGCGATTGCGCCTCGGCCAACAGCCCTTGCAGCGCGCTCTGATACTCGGCGAAGTCCTTGATGCTCGCCCGTTCGCCACTGGACAAGCCATGCCCCGGCAGGTCACAGGCGATCACCGCAAAACCCTGGTCCAGCGCCCACTCGATCACATGCCGATAGAGCCCGGTGTGATCGTAGAAACCGTGAAACAAAAACAGCGTCGCCTTCGCCCGCTCGGGCCACCAGAGCTGGCTGACCACTTCATAGCCATCGACCTCGAAACGCCCCAGGCCACTGCGCAGGTTTCGCTGCGGGAAATCCAGTCCATAAAAATGCTGATAGGCCTTGGCTTCCGTCGACAGCGGCTGCCACTCGGCCAATGGCCGCAGGCTGGCACGCAAATGATCGGGGTCGAAAGTGGCAGACATGGGCTATTCCAGAGCGCGAAACGGACTTTATGGGCCTGCGATATTCATCTGTCGCGGCAAGCATGGCAAGCTAGCCGACCTTCGAGGATTGAAACCCATGCGTCCGGTCTACCGCACCACACTGCTTGCCAGCCTGCTCGCCCTTGTGTGTGTCGGCGTGCTATGGGCCGCCTACGACTGGTTTCAGGGGCGCTACTTGCGCGCCTTCAGCTCGCACACTGCGGTGTTCTCCGGCGACCCATTGCGCCTGCCAGACGAACTTGCCGGCCCCGGCGCCATTCGCCTGGTGCATTTCTGGGACCCGGCCTGCCCGTGCAATGTCGGCAACCAACAACACCTGACCGAACTGGTCGAGCAGTATGTACCGCAGGGCGTCGAGTTCTATGCGGTCCAAAAGCCCGGCAGCCACGGTCAACTGCCCGGCACGTTGAGTCGCCTTAAAACCATCACTGTCTTGCCAGGTTCCGAACAGATCCCTGCCAGCCCGGCGGTGGCGATCTGGGACCGCAGTGGCAAGCTGGCGTATTTCGGGCCGTACAGCGAAGGCCTGACCTGCAATTCGAGCAACAGCTTTATCGAGCCCATTCTGCAAGCGCTGAATGAAGGCCGGGCGGTGAACGCCACCCACACACTGGCGGTGGGTTGCTACTGCCCGTGGCCTGCTGAGGTGAAGTAAGGCATTCCTGACTTTTCCAGGACCGCGATGCCCGGCACAGGAGGTCTGTGCTACACGTTTGCAGCCCCCACGGGCGGCAATCCCGAAAGAACAAGGAGTCACCATGAAACGCGTCCTGACCGTACTTGCCTTTCTGATCGTCGTACTCGCCGCCGGGGGCGGCTGGTATGTGTACAGCAAGCAACCGACGCGCCAGGGCCAGGTGGAACTGCAGCACCTGCAAGGTTCGGTGACCGTGCGCTACGACGAGCGCGGCGTGCCGCATATCCGCGCCGAAAACGAAACCGACCTCTACCGCGCCCTTGGCTATGTGCATGCCCAGGACCGACTGTTCCAGATGGAAGCCATGCGGCGCCTGGCCCGTGGTGAGCTGGCCGAAGTCCTCGGCCCGAAACTGATCGACACCGACAAACTGTTTCGCAGCCTGCGTATCCGCGAGCGGGCTGAAAGTTATGTTGCCGCGCTGGATCGTCAGTCGCCGGCATGGAAGGCTCTGCAAGCCTATCTGGACGGCATCAATCAATATCAGGACAGCCACGCGGCGCCCGCCGAGTTCGACGTGCTGGGGATCCCCAAGCGCCCTTTCACCGCCGAAGACAGCATCAGCATCGCCGGCTACATGGCCTACAGCTTTGCCGCGGCGTTTCGCACCGAACCCTTGCTGACTTATGTGCGTGACCAACTGGGCGCCGAGTACCTGAACATCTTCGATCTCGACTGGCAGCCCAAGGGCGTATTGGCCAAAGGGCGCGCCAACCCTGCGCCGACCCTCACCGCCAATGACTGGAAGGGGCTGAACGCCCTCGCACGCTTGAGTGAGCAAGCCCTGGCCGACAATGGCCTGCCGCAATTCGAAGGCAGCAATGCCTGGGTGATTTCCGGCAACCGTAGCAAAAGCGGCAAGCCACTGCTGGCCGGCGACCCGCACATTCGCTTCTCGGTGCCTTCGGTGTGGTACGAAGCACATCTGTCAGCGCCGGGCTTCGAGCTGTATGGCTACCATCAGGCGCTGGTGCCGTTTGCGTTTCTTGGCCACAACCTGGACTTCGGCTGGAGCCTGACGATGTTCCAGAACGACGATCTGGACCTGATCGCCGAGAAGGTCAACCCGGACAACCCGAACCAGGTCTGGTATCGCGGCCAGTGGGTCGACATGGTCAACACCGAACAACAGATCGCGGTCAAAGGCCAGTCACCGGTCACGCTTACCCTGCGCCAGTCGCCCCACGGCCCGATCATCAACGATGCGCTCGGCACCGCCGCCGGCAAGACACCGGTCGCCATGTGGTGGGCCTTCCTCGAGACGCCGAATCCGATCCTCGACGGCTTCTATCAGCTCAACCGCGCCGACACCCTGGCCAAGGCCCGCGCCGCGTCGGCCAAGGTTCAGGCACCGGGGCTGAACATCGTCTACGCCAACGCCAAGGGCGACATCGGTTGGTGGGCCTCGGCGCTGCTGCCCAAGCGCCCGGCCGGGGTGAAGCCCGGTTTCATCCTCGACGGCAGCACTCCTCAGGCGGACAAGGAAGGTTTTTACCCGTTCAGCGCCAACCCACAGGAAGAGAACCCGGCGCGGGGCTATATCGTCTCGGCCAACTTCCAACCGGTGTCGCCGACCGGCATGGAAATTCCCGGTTACTACAACCTCGCCGATCGCGGTCAGCAGCTCAATCGCCAGCTCAGCGACAAGAATGTGAAGTGGGACAACGAGTCCAGCCAGAAGCTGCAACTGGGCACCACTACCGACTACGGTCCGCGCTTGCTGGTGCCATTACTACCGGTACTGCGTGAAGGGGTGAGCGATCCCGCCGAGCTCAAACTGGTGGAACAACTGGCGCAGTGGAGCGGCGATTACCCGCTGGACTCCATCAGCGCCACGCTGTTCAACCAGTTTCTGTTCAACCTTGCCGACGCGGCGATGCGCGATGAACTGGGCAATGACTTCTTCGAAACGCTGCTGCCGACCCGGGTGATCGATGCCGCACTGCCGCGGCTGGCGGCCTCCGCCGACTCACCGTGGTGGGACAACCGCAACACCCCCGGCAAGGAAACCCGCGCCGATACGGTCAAGGTGGCCTGGCAAGCGAGCATGGTCCACCTCAAAACCACCCTGGGTGCCGATTTCGCACAGTGGAAGTGGGGCAAGGCGCACACCTTGACTCACGGCCATCCGCTAGGGATGCAGAAACCGCTGGACCGCATCTTCAACGTCGGGCCATTCGCGGCGCCCGGCACCCACGAAGTGCCGAACAACCTCTCGGCCAAGATCGGCCCGGCGCCGTGGCCTGTGACTTATGGCCCGTCAACCCGACGGTTGATCGACTTCGCCGACCCGGCACACAGCCTGACCATCAACCCGGTCGGCCAGAGCGGCGTGCCGTTCGACAGCCACTATGCCGACCAGGCCGAGGCGTATATCGAGGGGGTTTACTACCAGGCGCATTTCAATGATGAAGAAGTGACGGCCAATACCCGTAGCACGTTGAAGCTGCTGCCAGCGCGCTCAGGGCAATAGATTTCTGTTGGTTTAACTGACGTCATCGCGGGCAAGCCTGCTTCCACAGGTTTTGTGGTGATCACAAGATTGTTGCTTCACACCGACCGCTGTGGGAGCGGGCTTGCTTGCGAAAGCGGTGGGTCAGTCAACATGGATGTTGAATGTCAGTCCGTCTTCGCGAGCAAGCCCGCTCCCACAGTGGATTTGGGTTGGCCACACATGCGTGGTCAACCCGGCATCAAGCTCAAGCTGCTTCCGGCGCCTGCGCCCGGCGCACGTCGGGTTGTTTCCAGGAATCGGCGGCGCCTTCTTCGATGGCTTGCTGGATCGCACGCTTGCGAATCTCTTCGGCACGACGGCTGAAGTACCAGACCAGGAACGTCACTAGCGACACCGCCAGCAAAATCAGGCTGGCCACGGCATTGATCTCAGGCTTCACGCCCAGGCGCACCGCCGAGAACACTTCCATCGGCAGGGTCGTGGAACCCGGACCGGACACGAAGCTCGCCAGCACCAGGTCATCCAGCGACAAGGCGAACGACATCATCCCGCCCGCCGCCAGCGACGGCGCGATCATCGGAATGGTGATCAGGAAGAACACCTTCCACGGCCGCGCGCCCAGGTCCATGGCTGCCTCTTCGATGGACAGGTCCAGTTCACGCAAGCGCGCCGACACCACCACCGCCACATACGCCGCACAGAACGTAGTGTGAGCGATCCAGATGGTGACGATGCCGCGTTCCTGCGGCCAGCCGATCATCTGCGCCATGGCCACGAACAGCAGCAACAGCGACAGACCGGTGATCACTTCGGGCATCACCAGCGGCGCGGTGACCAGGCCACCGAACAGCGTGCGGCCCTTGAAGTGGGTGATTCGCGTCAGCACGAAGGCCGCCAGCGTCCCCAGTGCCACCGCTGCAATCGCGGTGTAGCAGGCGATTTCCAGCGAGCGCACCACCGAGCCCATCAGTTGGGTGTTGTCCATCAACCCCACGTACCACTTGATCGACCAACCGCCCCACACCGTCACCAGTTTGGAGGCGTTGAACGAGTAGATCACCAGGATCAGCATCGGCGCGTAGATGAACAGCAAACCCGCTACCAGCATGAAACTTGAGAAACGGAAGCGCTTCATTCCTTGCCCTCCATTTCTTTGGCCTGACTACGGTTGAACAGAATGATCGGCACAATCAGGATCGCCAGCATCACCACCGCAAGCGCTGACGCCACTGGCCAGTCACGGTTGTTGAAGAACTCTTGCCAGAGCACTTTACCGATCATCAGGGTTTCCGGACCGCCGAGCAGCTCCGGGATCACGAACTCACCCACCACCGGGATGAACACCAGCATGCAGCCGGCGATGATGCCGTTTTTCGACAGCGGCACGGTGATCTTCCAGAAACTGTTGAAGGTGCTCGAACCGAGGTCCGACGCGGCTTCCAGCAGGCTGGTGTCGTGTTTGACCAGGTTGGCGTAGAGCGGCAGGATCATGAACGGCAGATAGGAGTAAACGACCCCGATGTAAACCGCGAGGTTGGTGTTGAGGATCTGCAGCGGCTCGTCGATCCAGCCCATGCTCATCAAAAAGCCGTTAAGCAGGCCGTTGTTGCTGAGGATGCCCATCCACGCATACACGCGGATCAGGATCGCGGTCCAGGTCGGCATCATGATCAGCAACACCAGCACCGTCTGCAGCTCTTTGCGGGCACTGGCAATGGCGTAGGCCATCGGGTAGCCGATCAGCAAACAGAGGACGGTGCTGATCAGCGCCATCTTCAGCGAACCGAGGTAAGCGGCGATGTACAACTCGTCATCGCCCAGCATCGCGTAGTTGCTCAGGTTAAGCAGCACCTGGAGCTTCTGGTCGATGAAGCTGTAGATCTCGGTGTACGGCGGAATGGCCACGTCGGCTTCGGCGAAGCTGATCTTCAAGACGATGAAGAACGGCAACATGAAGAACATGAACAGCCAAATGAACGGAACCCCGATGACCAGCTGACGGCCACCGGGAATTATTCGATTGAGGCGGCGTTTGAATTTGCGCAGGTTCATGAGCGAAGTACCACGCCACTATCGTCTTCCCAATACACGTAGACCTGGTCACCCCAGGTCGGCCGCTGGCCGCGGCGCTCGGCGTTGGCGACGAACGACTGGACGATCTTGCCGCTCGGCAGTTCGACGTAGAACACCGAGTGGCCACCGAGGTAGGCGATGTCATGCACTTTGCCGCTGGACCAGTTGTATTCGCAGGTCGGCATGGTCGGCGTCACCAGCAGTTTTTCTGGACGGATCGCGTAGGTCACGGATTTGTCCTGCACCGAAGTGCTGATGCCGTGGCCCACATAAATCTGCCGGTCCAGGTCCTTGCAGGTGATGATCGCGTGGCCTTCGGCGTCGTCGATCACTTCACCGTCAAAGATGTTGACGTTGCCGATGAACTCGCAGACCAGGCGGCTGGTCGGGGTTTCGTAGATGTCGATCGGACTGCCGATCTGGGCGATCCAGCCCAAGTGCATGATCGCGATACGCTCGGCCATGGTCATGGCTTCTTCCTGGTCGTGGGTCACCATCACGCAGGTCACGCCGACCCGCTCGATGATCTCGACCAGTTCCAGCTGCATTTGCGAGCGCAGTTTTTTGTCCAGCGCGCCCATCGGTTCGTCGAGCAGCAACAGCTTCGGTCGCTTGGCCAGAGAACGCGCCAGCGCCACACGCTGACGCTGGCCACCGGACAATTGATGCGGCTTGCGCTTGGCGTACTGGCTCATCTGCACCAGCTTGAGCATGTCGGCCACACGTGCATCGACTTCAGCGGCGGGAAGCTTGTCCTGCTTGAGGCCGAAGGCGATGTTCTGCGCCACGGTCATGTGCGGGAACAAGGCGTAGGACTGGAACATCATGTTGATCGGCCGCTCGTACGGCGGCATGTCCGTGATGTCTACCCCATCGAGGTAAATGCGCCCCTCCGTGGGCCGTTCGAAACCTGCCAGCATCCGCAGCAAGGTGGATTTGCCCGAACCCGAGCCGCCGAGCAGGGCGAAGATTTCGCCTTTCTTGATTTCCAGGGACACGTCGTCCACGGCAATCGTCTCGTCGAACTTTTTTGTGACCCGGTCGATTTTGACCAGCACCTGTTTAGGTGTCTGGTCGCCCTCGAGGGCTTTCTTATAGGCGCCGGAGGCAACTGCCATTTACGAAACTCCCAACAGAATTTGCAGTTCGCTCAACGTGGCGAACCTGGATAGTTTGAAGCTATTTGCCCGACTTGACCTTGGTCCAGCTGCGCGTCATCAAACGTTGAATGTTCGGTGGCAACTCGATGGATACGTATGTCTTGTCGAGGACCGCTTGCGGTGGATATACCGATGCGTCGGTGCGTATGGACTGTTCCATCAGTTTGTCCGACCCGGGGTTCGGGTTGGCGTAGCCTACGGAATTGCTGACCTGGGCAATCACCTCGGGTTTCAGCAAATAGTTGATGAAGGCATGGGCTTCTTTGACGTTGGCGGCATCCTTGGGGATCGCCAGCATGTCGAACCAGAGCGCGCCGCCCTCTTTCGGAATCGAGTAGGCGATGTTCATGCCTTTGCCAGCTTCAGCCGCGCGGGCCTTGGCCTGGAACATATCGCCGGAGAAACCGATCGCCACGCAGATGTCACCGTTGGCCAGGTCCGCGATGTATTTGGAGGAGTGGAAATACGTCACGTAAGGCCGCACCGCCAGCAACTTGGCTTCAGCCTTTTTGTAGTCTTCAGGGTTGGTGCTGTTGGCGTTCAGGCCCATGTAGTTGAGGACCGTGGGCATCATTTCATCGGCGGAGTCGAGGAACGCCACGCCACAGCTGTGCAGCTTCTTGATGTTCTGCGGCTCGAATACCACATCCCACGAATCGATCTTGTCGAGACCCAGCACGGCCTTGACCTTGTCGACGTTGTAACCGATGCCGTTGGTGCCCCACAGATACGGTACGGCGTACTGATTGCCCGGATCGTTCTGTTCCAGGCGCTTGAGCAGTACCGGGTCGAGGTTGGAATAGTTAGTCAGCTTCGATTTGTCGAGCTTCTGAAAAGCCCCGGCCTTGATCTGCTTGCCAAGGAAGTGGTTGGACGGCACGACCACGTCATAACCGGTACGCCCGGCCAGCAACTTGCCTTCCAGGGTTTCGTTGGAATCGAATACGTCATACACCGGCTTGATGCCGGTTTCTTTCTGGAAGTCGGCCAGGGTGGTTTCACCGATGTAATCCGACCAATTATAAATATGCACTGTGCCAGCGGCCTGAACACTGACAGCGAGTGTCAGCCCGGCGCCGACCAGCAGGGCATTGCGCAACAAAGAAAAAATAGGCAAGTGGAGGTCCTCTAAAATTAGTTGGGCCCAAGTTGCCCCGCGTTACATGACAGCCATGGCTGCCTGGCAACAAAACCGGCGCGCAACTTACCCTCGAAAAACCGTTCCAGCAAAACTTTTATGCAGAACCCTGTAGCAGCTGCCGAAGGCTGCGTTAAGGTCCGAAGGACCTTCCCGCGTTCTTGAGAGCGCAACCGCTGCGCGGTTGGACGCAGCCTTCGGCAGCTGCTACAGGGTTTATTACTTATTTACCGGATTTGATCTTGGTCCAGCTGCGAGTCAGGATCCGCTGGGTCGCGGCCGGCAAGTCGGCAATCGCGTACAGCTTGGCCAACACTTCCGCTGGCGGGTAGATACCCGGGTCGGCAGTGATTTCTTTTTCAACCAGTGGCGTGGCGGCTGCGTTACCGTTCGGGAAACGCACGGCGTTGGTGATTTCAGCCATGATTTCCGGCTTCTGCAGGAAGGTCATGAACTTGTAGGCGCCTTCGACGTTTTCGGCATCTTTAGGGATGGCGACCATGTCGTAGAAGCTGCCGGCACCTTCTTTGGGAATGTTGTAGCTGACTTTCACCTTGTCACCGGCTTCAGCGGCGCGAGCCTTGGCCTGGTAGATGTCACCCGAGTAACCCACGGCGACGCAGATGTTGCCGTTGGCCAGGTCGGAGATGTACTTGGACGAGTGGAAGTAGCCCACCGAAGGACGGATTTTCAGGAACAGCGCTTCGGCTTCAGCCAGTTGTTTCTTGTCCTGGGTGTCAGTTGGATAGCCCAGGTAATGCAACGCCACCGGAATCATCTCGGTTGGCGAATCGAGGAAGCTGATACCGCACGACTTCAACTTGGCAGCGTTTTCAGGTTTGAACAGCAAGTCCCAGGAGTTGGTCGGCGCATCGGCACCCAGCGCAGCCTTGACCTTGTCAGGGTTGAAACCGATACCGATCGAACCCCACATGTAAGGAAATGCGTGTTCGTTACCCGGGTCGCTCACCGATACCGCTTTGAGCAGGTCCGTGTTCAGGTTTTTCCAGTTAGGCAGCTTGGACTTGTCCAGCTTCTGGTAGACGCCGGCCTTGATCTGCTTGGCCAGGAAGTTGTTCGACGGCACAACGATGTCGTAGCCTGACTTGCCTGCCAGCAACTTGGCTTCAAGGGTTTCGTTACTGTCAAACACGTCGTAGACGACTTTGATACCCGACTCGGCCTCGAACTTCTTGACGGTATCCGGCGCGATGTAATCGGACCAGTTGTACACGTGCAGCACTTTGTCGTCCGCCTGAACGGCGCCCGCCATCACGCCCATCAGCGACATGGCGAGGAGGGTCTTGCCAGCTATCTTCATACCTAATGCCTTCATGGGTAATGCTCCAATTTTTCTTTTTAACCACGTGCTCAGCGGCCTGTTACCGGGCATCCGAACAACCGTTAGTCTGGCAAGATCCAAGGCAGGCTTTCAAGGAAAGACCCATCCTTTGTTTGCACTGAGCGAAGTGCAATCTTCGCACCTCGCTCAGAGCCTAGCACTTAGCCCTGCAACGCACTCAGGGTCAGGTCCAGGCACTTGCGTGCCTTGGTCACCAACTCGTCGATTTCAGCCGGTGTAATCACCAGTGGCGGAGCAATGATCATGGTGTCGCCGACGGCGCGCATGATCAGGCCGTTTTCGAAGCAGAACGTGCGGCAGATCATGCCAACGCCCTTGCCTTCGTAACGTTTGCGGGTGGCTTTGTCCTGAACCAGTTCGATGGCCCCCAACAGACCGACCCCACGCACTTCCCCCACCAACGGGTGATCGCTCAGTTCCCGTAGACGCTTTTGCAAATAAGGTGCCGTTTCTGTGCGCACGCGCTCGACAATTTTCTCGTCGCGCAGGATACGAATGTTTTCCAGCGCTACCGCAGCGGCCACCGGGTGCCCGGAATACGTGAAACCGTGGTTGAAATCACCGCCTTCGTTGAGCACCTCGACCACATCGTCGCGCACGATCAAGCCACCCATCGGGATATAGCCGGAGGTCAGGCCTTTGGCGATGGTCATCATGTGGGGTTTGAGGTCGTAGAAATCGGTACCGAACCACTCACCGGTACGGCCGAAACCGCAGATCACTTCGTCGGCCACGAACAGAATGTCGTACTTGGCGAGGATTTCCTTGATACGCGGCCAGTAGCTGTCTGGCGGAATGATCACGCCGCCGGCGCCCTGGATCGGCTCGGCAATAAAGGCACCGACGTTGTCGACGCCGACTTCCAGGATTTTCTCTTCCAGCTGATTGGCCGCCCAGATACCGAACTCGTTCGGCGTCATGTCGCCGCCTTCGCCGAACCAATACGGCTGGGCAATGTGGACGATGCCCGGGATCGGCAAGTCGCCCTGTTCGTGCATATACGTCATGCCACCCAGGCTCGCGCCGGCCACGGTAGAACCGTGATAGCCGTTCTTGCGACTGATGATGACTTTCTTCTTCGGCTGGCCCTTGATCGCCCAGTAGTGGCGAACCATCCGCAGCATGGTGTCGTTGCCTTCGGAACCGGAACCGGTGAAGAACACGTGATTCATGCCTTCAGGCGCGACGTCGGAGATCACCTTGGCCAGCTCCAGCACCGGCGGGTGAGCCGTCTGGAAGAACAGGTTGTAATAAGGCAGTTCGCGCATCTGTTTGCTGGCGGCATCGGCCAGCTCATCGCGACCGTAACCGATCGCGACACACCACAGGCCGGCCATGCCGTCGAGGATCTTGTTGCCTTCGCTGTCCCAGAGGTAAACGCCCTTGGCGCTGGTGATGATGCGCGGGCCTTTCTCTTTCAGCTGCTTGAAGTCGCTGAACGGGGCCAGGTGGTGATCGCTGCTCAGGGCTTGCCATTCACGGGTTTGCGGGTTGTTGCTGGTCATGCGAATTCTCCTTGGATTCCAGTGAAGGCGCGGCGATTTACAGCCGCGCCCGGCGCATCAGACGGCGAAGAGCAGGAACTCCCGCTCCCACGAACTGATCACGCGCTTGAAGTTTTCATGCTCGGCCCGCTTGACCGCGACGTAGCCCGTGATGAATTTCTTGCCCAGGTATTTTTCGATGGTCTTGCTGTTTTCCATCCGTTCCAGGGCGTCTTCGATGGTCAATGGCAGGCGCAGATTGCGCCGTTCGTAGCCACGACCGACGACCGGAGCACTCGGGTTATGCCCTTCGACCATGCCGATAAAGCCGCACAACAGGCTGGCGGCGATGGCCAGGTAAGGGTTGGCATCGGCACCCGGCAGACGGTTTTCCACCCGACGGTTCTGCGGTCCTGCATCCGGAACCCGCAGGCCCACGGTGCGGTTCTCTTCGCCCCACTCCACGTTCACCGGCGCCGAGGTATCCGGCAGGAAGCGGCGGAACGAGTTGACGTTGGGGGCGAACAGCGGCAGCAGCTCAGGAATGAATTTCTGCAGGCCGCCGATGTGGTTGAGGAACAGCTGGCTCATGGTCCCGTCTTCATTGGAGAAGACGTTTTTGCCGGTCTCGAGGCTGATGATGCTCTGGTGCAAGTGCATGGCGCTGCCCGGCTCGCCGGTCATGGGCTTGGCCATGAAGGTCGCGGCCACGTTGTGCTTGAGCGCGGCCTCACGCATGGTGCGCTTGAACACCAGAATCTGGTCGGCCAGGGACAGGGCATCGCCATGGCGGAAGTTGATTTCCATCTGCGCGGTGCCGTCCTCATGGATCAGCGTGTCGAGGTCCAGCTCCTGCAGTTCGCACCAGTCGTAGACGTCTTCGAATAACGGATCGAATTCGTTCGCCGCTTCAATGGAGAACGACTGGCGACCGGTTTCCGGGCGACCGGAGCGGCCAATCGGCGGTTGCAGCGGGTAGTCCGGGTCATCACTGCGCTTGGTGAGGTAAAACTCCATTTCCGGCGCCACTATCGGCTGCCAGCCGTGGTCGGCGTAGAGTTTCAGCACCTTCTTGAGCACGTTGCGCGGCGACAGCTCGATCGGGTTGCCCTGCTTGTCGTAAGTATCGTGGATCACGATGGCGGTGGGCTCGATGGCCCAAGGCACCAGGAACACCGCGTTATGGTCGGGGCGGCAGATCATGTCGATGTCAGCCGGGTCGAGCAGTTCGTAATAGATGTCGTCTTCGACATAGTCGCCGGTCACGGTCTGCAACAGAACGCTTTCGGGCAGGCGCATGCCTTTTTCGGCAATGAACTTGTTGGTCGGCGAGATCTTGCCCCGGGTGATGCCGGTCAGGTCGCCAATCATGCATTCGACTTCTGTGATCTTGTGGTCTTTCAACCAATCGGTGAGCTGGTCGAGGTTGTTACTCATAAATGCCTCTTAGGCTGAGTTTCCTGACTCTTATAAGTCAGGCGTTGTTTGACGCATCGGCGTCGCGTTGTAGAGCGTACTTGCGGCAGGCATCGCCAAATGCCTGGAAAATCGCAAGGTAGTCAGGATTCAAGCTTACCTGCCATTCGGGATGCCATTGCACCCCTAAAGCAAAAGCCTTGCCTTCGATGACAGAGACGGCTTCGATCAACCCGTCGGGTGCCACCGCTTCCACACGAAGGCCAGGCGCCAGACGCTCGATGCCCTGACCATGAATCGAATTGACTTGAATCTCGCTCGCCAGGCCCAGCCCGGCGAGTACACCGCCCGGCTGAACGTGCACCGGGTGACTTGGCGCGTACTGCCCGTCCAGCGGCAGGCTGTCGTCTTCACGGTGATCCATGAATGGACCTGCCTCGTGAACCTTCTGATGCAGACTGCCACCGAACGCCACATTCATTTCCTGGAAGCCACGGCAAATGCCGAGCACGGGAACACCGGCCTCGACAGCGGCGCGGATCAGCGGGAGAGTGGTGGCATCGCGTGCAGAATCATGAGCAGTACCTGGCGCACTGGCCGGGCCGTTATAGTGAAACGGTTCTATATTAGAAGGAGAGCCTGTAAAGAGAATGCCGTCCAGAGCGTCCAGAATTTCGGACGGCACCAGTAGATCCGCCAGGGATGGAAGAATCAACGGCAGGCCCTTGGCAGCTGATGCCACGGCGCGTACGTATTTGTCGCCACTGATGTGATAAGCATGCAGACCGATCTGCTTTGAGCAGGCGGTGACGCCGATTAACGGCAGGCGAGACATGAAGCACCCCGGTATTATTGCTGTTATGGGTTTAAATCGAGCTTAGCCTTGTTCATTTTTTTACACAACACCCCCGTAAAAAATACAACACGGCCCGCTCAAGCTCGCGGGCGCCAAGAAGGCTGAAGGCAAAAAAACGCCCCAAAGTGCCTCAAAAAAGCCCCATGAGTGCTTTTTTAGGGCAAAAAAGGCCTCGCTTGACTTCGGCATGCCGTTCGGGTTGACTGGAATCCGAAGAGATCAATGATTGATATTTTTAACAACAAAGGTGTTGCATCATGTCGGTACCCCCGCGTGCCGTTCAGCTTAACGAAGCGAACGCGTTCCTTAAGGAACATCCTGAGGTTCTGTACGTTGACCTTCTGATTGCGGATATGAATGGTGTGGTGCGCGGCAAGCGCATTGAACGCACCAGCCTCCACAAGGTTTACGAGAAAGGCATCAACCTGCCGGCCTCTCTATTTGCTCTGGATATCAATGGCTCGACGGTGGAAAGCACCGGCCTGGGCCTGGACATCGGCGATGCTGACCGAATCTGCTATCCAATCCCCGACACCCTGTGCAATGAGCCCTGGCAGAAGCGCCCGACCGCGCAACTGTTAATGACCATGCACGAACTCGAAGGTGATCCTTTCTTCGCCGACCCGCGCGAAGTCCTGCGACAAGTCGTAGCCAAGTTTGACGAGATGGGACTGACCATCTGCGCTGCGTTCGAACTGGAGTTCTACCTGATCGACCAGGAGAACGTGAACGGCCGCCCACAACCGCCGCGCTCGCCGATCTCCGGCAAACGCCCGCATTCGACACAGGTCTACCTGATCGACGACCTCGACGAATACGTCGACTGCCTCCAGGACATTCTGGAAGGTGCGAAAGAGCAAGGCATCCCTGCCGACGCCATCGTCAAGGAAAGTGCCCCGGCACAGTTCGAAGTGAACCTGCACCACGTGGCCGACCCGATCAAGGCCTGCGACTATGCGGTCCTGCTCAAGCGTCTGATCAAAAACATCGCCTACGACCATGAGATGGACACCACCTTCATGGCCAAGCCTTACCCTGGCCAGGCGGGTAACGGTCTGCATGTCCACATCTCGATTCTTGATAAAGATGGCAAAAACATTTTTGCCAGCGAGGATCCCGAGCAGAACGCCGCACTGCGTCACGCGATCGGCGGTGTGCTCGAGACCCTGCCGGCGCAGATGGCTTTCCTCTGCCCGAACGTCAACTCCTACCGTCGTTTCGGCGCACAGTTCTACGTGCCGAATTCGCCGTGCTGGGGCCTGGACAACCGTACCGTGGCCATCCGCGTACCGACCGGTTCCTCCGATGCCGTGCGCATCGAACACCGTGTCGCCGGCGCCGACGCCAACCCGTATCTGTTGATGGCTTCTGTTTTGGCGGGCGTGCACCACGGCCTGACCAACAAAATCGAGCCGGGCGCACCCGTAGAAGGCAACTCCTACGAGCAGAACGAGCAAAGCCTGCCGAACAACCTGCGTGATGCATTGCGCGAGCTGGACGACAGCGAAGTCATGGCCAAGTACATCGATCCAAAATACATCGACATTTTTGTCGCCTGTAAAGAGAGCGAGCTGGAGGAGTTCGAACACTCCATCTCCGACCTCGAGTACAACTGGTACCTGCATACCGTGTAAGCGGTTGCAGTAAAAACAACGCCGCCGGCTTCACAGCTCGCGGCGTTTTTTTATGGCTTTTTTCAGCGGGACCGAGGCGCCTGCTTCGCGAGCAAGCCCGCTCCCACATTAGATCTCCAGTGAACAAAGTATTGTTGTACGGCAGAGATCAAAAGTGGGAGCGGGCTTGCTCGCGAAGGCGTCCGGGCAGACAACATCAAACCCTGCTCGTACAATGCCCGCTGCCCCGCAGGAGACTTCAATGACGCGCACCGCCACCATTCGCAAACCCCGCGCCCGCAGTCAGGCCCGGATCGATTCGATACTCGATGCCGCCCGCACGCTGCTGGCCGCCGAGGGCGTGGCCAGCCTGTCGATCTACAGCGTCGCCGAACGCGCCGAGATTCCGCCCTCCTCCGTCTACCATTTTTTCGCCAGCGTCCCGGCCCTGCTCGAAGCCCTGACCGCCGATGTCCACGCCGCATTCCGCGCCTGCCTGCAAGCGCCCATCGATCACCATGCCCTCAACGGCTGGCGCGATCTGTCGCGACTGGTGGAACAACGCATGCTCGCCATCTACGACGAAGACGCCGCCGCCCGCCAACTGATCCTCGCCCAGCATGGCCTGACCGAAGTCACCCAGGCCGACCGCCAGCACGACATCGAACTCGGCGACCTGATGCACAAGTTGTTCGACCACCACTTCCAATTACCGACGCTGCCGAGTGATGTCGATGTGTTTGCACTGGCCATGGAGCTGGGGGATCGGGTGTATGCACGCTCGGTGCAGCAGCATGGGCAGATCACGCCGCGCATGGCCGAGGAAGGGATGCGGGTGTTTGATGCTTATCTTGGGTTGTATTTGCCACCCTATCTGCCCAAGCGCGGTATTACAGCCTGATCCTCGCGGGCTTCACTGACCCCTTCGCGAGCAAGCCCGCTCCCACAGTGAATCTCTGTCGTACAGAGAATCTGTGTCCACTGAAGATCGAATGTGGGAGCGGGCTTGCTCGCGAAGGCCGCACCGCCGAACTCACAGAATCACACGCATAAAAAACCCCGAAGGGTTCACACCCTCCGGGGTTGTAGTTGGCGCACGCGCTTACAATTTGGCGATCGACACCTCGGTGGATTTCACAAACGCGATTACTTCACTGCCGACCACCAGCTCCAGCTCTTTCACCGAACGGGTGGTAATCACCGAAGTGACAATGCCGGAGGCCGTCTGCACGTCGATTTCCGACAGCACGTCACCCAGCACGATTTCCTTGATCGAGCCTTTGAACTGGTTACGAACGTTGATGGCTTTGATAGTCATAAGATTTCTCCTGAGGTCGAAATGAGCTGCAAGTTGCAAGCTACAAGCTGCAAGAAGAAGCAGAGCGCTTTTACTTGCAGCTTGAAGCTTGAAGCTTGCGCTGCTCTTATTGCGCCCAACGCAATTGCGTAGGCAGTGGTGAAACAGGTTCCGGTTCCGGCGGCTGGCCAGGCAGGGACAGCACGCGGTTGAGCACTTCGGTTTCCAGCGCCGCCAGCCGATGGGAGCCACGGACCCGAGGGCGCGGCAGTTCCACAGGCAGGTCGAGGCCGACTTCGCCCTCTTCAATCAGAATCACCCGATCGGCAATCGCCACCGCTTCGCTGACGTCGTGGGTCACCAGCAACACGGTGAAACCATGCTGTTGCCAGAGCCGTTCGATCAGTTGCTGCATTTCGATTCGGGTCAGGGCATCCAATGCGCCCAGCGGTTCGTCGAGCAACAGCAAGCGCGGTTGATGGATCAACGCGCGAGCCAGGGCCACACGCTGCTTTTGCCCGCCGGACAACGCTGCCGGCCATTCGTTGGCGCGATCCGCCAGGCCGACGGCTTCCAGCGCTTCCAACGCTTGCGGCCGCCAGTTGCCCTTGAGCCCGAGACCGACGTTGTCGATGATCTTTTTCCACGGCAGCAGACGCGCTTCCTGGAACATCAGTCGAGTGTCTTCCCGCGCCTCACTCAATGGCGCTGCGCCGGCAAGCAGCTCACCCCCCGTGGGCTTGTCGAGACCGGCGAGCAAGCGCAGCAAAGTACTTTTGCCGCAGCCGCTACGCCCGACCACCGCCACAAACTGCCCGGCCGGAATGTGCAGGTCGATTTCACGCAGCACCTGCCGTGAACCGAAGGTTTTTTGCAGCTTGCGCACCACCAGCGGAATACCGCGCCGCAGGCGTGGAGGTTGTTGAGCCGTCATACAGCACCTCCCTTGGCAACCTGATAAGCCGGATGCCAGCGCAGCCACACGCGTTCAAGCCCACGCGCCGCAAGGTCGGCCAACTTGCCGAGCACTGCGTACAAAAGAATCGCCAGCACCACCACGTCGGTCTGCAAGAATTCCCGGGCATTCATCGCCAGATAGCCGATGCCCGAGCTCGCGGAAATGGTTTCCGCCACGATCAATGTCAACCACATGAAGCCCAGCGCAAAACGCACACCGACCAGAATCGATGGCAGCGCACCCGGCAAAATCACTTGGCGAAACAGGCTGAAACCGGACAAGCCATAACTGCGCGCCATCTCCACCAGCGCCGGATCGACGTTGCGAATGCCGTGATACGTGTTGAGGTAAATCGGGAACAACGTGCCCAACGCCACCAGAAAAATCTTCGCCGACTCATCGATGCCGAACCACAGGATCACCAGCGGAATCAACGCCAGATGCGGCACGTTGCGGATCATCTGCACCGAACTGTCGAGCAGGCGCTCGCCCCATTTCGACAAGCTGGTGATGAAGCCCAACGCAAGACCGATGCCGCCGCCAATGGCGAACCCGAGCGCCGCGCGCCAGCCGCTGATGGCCAGGTGAGTCCAGATTTCACCGCTGCTGACCAGGCTCACACCGGCTTCGATCACCGCGATCGGCGCCGGCAGAATCCGCGTCGACAACCAGCCCGCCGACACCGACAACTGCCACACCGCCAGCAACAAGACCGGCAGCGCCCAGGGCGCGAGGTTGTGGATGATTTTCTTCATGGCGGCGCCTCAGCTCTGGGACGCGGCTTTGGGAAGAATGTCGTTGGCTACCATCTCGCCGAACGGGCTGACGTAACCGGCGCTTTTCGGCAGCTCCGGACGCTCGATATCCAAGTGCGGGAACAGCAACTCAGCCACCCGATAGGACTCTTCCAGGTGTGGATAACCGGAGAAGATGAACGTATCGATGCCCAGGTCCGCGTATTCCTTCACCCGAGCGGCCACGGTCGGGCCATCGCCGACCAGCGCCGTACCGGCCCCGCCGCGCACCAGACCGACACCGGCCCACAGGTTGGGGCTGACTTCCAGATGGTCGCGGCTGCCGCCATGCAATGCGGCCATGCGTTGTTGGCCGACCGAATCGAAACGCGCCAGTGACGCCTGGGCACGGGCAATGGTGTCATCGTCCAGATGCGAGATCAGTCGATCCGCCGCTTGCCATGCCTCGGCATTGGTTTCGCGAACAATCACATGCAAACGAATACCGAAGCGCACGGTGCGACCGAGCTTCGCGGCTTTGGCGCGAACCTGCTCGATTTTTTCTGCCACGGCGGCCGGTGGCTCGCCCCAGGTCAGAACCATTTCGACCTGCTCTGCCGCGAGGTCTTGGGCGGCTTCCGACGAGCCACCGAAATACAGCGGCGGGCGCGGTTGCTGGATCGGCGGATAGAGCAACTTGGCGCCCTTCACGCTGATGTGCTGACCGTCGTAATCAACCGTTTCACCTTCCAGCACCCGGCGCCAGATGCGGGTGAATTCCACCGAAGCCTGATAGCGCTCTTCGTGACTGAGGAACAAACCGTCGCCGGCCAGTTCTTCCGGATCGCCACCAGTGACCAGGTTGAACAGCGCCCGACCGCCAGACAAGCGATCCAGTGTCGCGGCCTGACGCGCCGCCACCGTCGGGGAAATGATCCCGGGGCGCAGGGCGACAAGGAACTTCAAACGCTGGGTCACCGGGATCAGCGACGCGGCTACCAGCCACGAGTCTTCGCAGGAGCGACCGGTGGGAATCAGCACCCCGCCAAAGCCCAGGCGATCCGCCGCTTGCGCGACCTGTTGCAGGTAACCGTGGTCGACGGCGCGAGCGCCTTCAGCGGTGCCAAGGTAATGGCCATCGCCATGGGTAGGCAGGAACCAGAAGATATTAAGGCTCATGGAGTGGTCTCCTCAGGAAATCGAATTACGGCGCTTTGGCCACGGTGGCAGGTGGCGCCCAGATCACGTCTTTGATGCTCAAGGGTTTGGGAATCAGCTTGAGCTGGTAGAAGCTGTCGGCAATTTTTTGCTGGGCGGCGACTACTTCCGGCGTGAGGAACAGCGCGCCGTAGCCCTGGCGTTTCACCGAGGTCAGGGTGATGTCCGCTGGCAGGCCGAGCAGCGGCGAAACTTGCTTGGTCACGTCCTCGGGATTGGCCTTGGACCATTCGCCAACCGCGCGCACTTCTTCCACCAGAGCCTTGATCACTTCAGGATTTTTCTGCGCGTAAGGTTTGGTAGCCAGGTAGAACTGATGGTTGTCGACGAGGCCTTTGCCGTCGCGCAGAGTGCGTGCTTGCAGTTGCTGTTCAGCGGCGGCCTGGTATGGGTCCCAGATCACCCAGGCATCGACGCTGCCACGCTCGAATGCGGCGCGGGCATCGGCTGGCGGCAGGAACACGGTCTGGATGTCGGTGTATTTGAGGCCGCCATCTTCAAGCGCACGCACCAGCAGGTAATGCACGTTGGAGCCTTTGTTGAGCACGACTTTCTTGCCCTTGAGGTCCTGCACCGATTTGATCGGCGAGTCCTTCGGCACCAGGATCGCTTCGCTGTGGGGCGCTGGCGGTTCATAGGCAACATAGAGCAGATCGGCGCCGGCCGCCTGAGCGAACACGGGCGGCGTTTCACCGGTGACGCCAAAGTCGATGGAGCCGACGTTCAGGCCTTCGAGCAGTTGCGGGCCACCGGGGAATTCAGTCCATTGCACGTCCACGCCTTGGGCGGCGAGGCGTTTTTCCAGTGTGCCTTTGGCTTTGAGCAGCACCAGAGTGCCGTATTTTTGATAGCCGATCCGGAGTGTCTCGGCCTGAGCTTGAGTAATGGCGCCGAAGGTTACAGCCGCAGCAAACAGAGCGACCAGACCACGACGCAAAATGACAGTGCGCATAGCGCTCTCCTTTTGCAGTTGGGTTTTGGCTGCACCTGCTTGCCCGTTAGCGGGCCAGTAAGGTGGAGTATTTCAAATTCAGATGTGGCTTGAGGGCTGGCTTAAATGCTCCAGCGAGCACTCAACAAACGTTCGTTCAACAGGTTCGGATCGAGCGGCTTGGGCCGTCGAGCCATGGCGCTGAAAAACTGCTCCAGCGCTTCAAACAATCGTTGCGCAAGCTCTGGCGCCAATTGCGCCTGGGCGCTGCCTTCGCCGTAAGCGATCTGGCTGTCCACGGCGAAAATCCCCTGCAGCATTTCCTGGGCTTTCAACGCTGACAGCACCGGTTTGAGCGCGTAATCCACCGCCAACATGTGGGCGATGCTGCCACCGGTAGCCATCGGTAAAACCACCTTGTGGCTCAAGGCGCGTTCGGGCAGTAGATCGAGCAAGGTTTTCAGCGCACCGGAGAACGACGCTTTGTAAACCGGCGTGGCGATCAGCAAGCCATCGGCGTTTTCAATCTGTTGCAGCAGGTCAATCACCTTCGGGCTGTCGAAGCGGGCATGCAGCAAATCTTCGGCCGGGAAGTCCCGTACCTGATAACTCACCACTTCCACACCTTGCTCTTGCAACCAGCGTCGCGAGCGCTCCAGCAAAACCCCGGAACGGGAGCGTGGGCTGGGACTGCCACCGAGTGAGACGACCAGCATTCAGACAATTCCTTTGAGCGTGTTAGCGATTCGCGGCTTGCGATCTCGCGTTGATGGAGTGACCTTAACAGCTGATTTATATATCCATAAATCATATTTATTCATTTGGTTATGCATTGTAGTTCTATGTGAAACTGCTTTTTCCAGGCAAAAAAAAAGGCCGTAGAAACGGCCCAAAATCCCCTGCTTTATGGATGACATGAAATTTTCACTGGCCGGTCTGCCGCCTTCGCGGGCAAGCCCGCTCCCACAGGGTTTTAGGTCTGCCACACATCTCTGATCCTCCCCAATCCGCTGTGGGAGCGGGCTTGCCCGCGATAGCGATTTTAGCCACACCGCAAAATTCGGATGATTACCTGTTCGGCTGCGGCGTCAGACGCAGGTACGGCTTCACCGCGCGATAACCCTTGGGAAAGCGTTGCCTGATTTCATCTTCGTCCTTGAGCGACGGCACGATCACCACCTCATCACCGTCTTGCCAGTTGGCCGGGGTGGCCACTTTGTAGTTGTCGGTGAGCTGCAGCGAATCGATCACCCGCAAAATTTCATTGAAGTTACGGCCAGTACTCGCCGGGTAAGTAATCGTCAGCCGAATCTTCTTGTTCGGATCGATCACGAACAGAGAACGTACGGTCAGGGTGTCGTTGGCATTCGGATGGATCAGGTCATACAGGTCGGACACTTTGCGGTCCGCATCGGCGAGGATCGGGAAGTTGACGATGGCGTTCTGGGTTTCGTTGATGTCCTCGATCCACCTGTGATGCGAGTCCACCGGGTCGACCGACAGAGCAATGGCTTTGACGCCGCGCTGGGTGAATTCATCCTTGAGCCTGGCGGTGAAGCCCAGCTCGGTGGTGCACACCGGCGTGAAGTCCGCCGGATGGGAAAACAACACACCCCAGCTATCGCCCAGCCATTCGTGGAAACGGACAGTGCCGGCGCTGGAATCCTGTTCGAAATCGGGGGCGATATCGCCGAGTCTGAGGCTCATGGTGCTGCTCCTTGTGAGTGCTTGTTGAGCCCAACTGTGCCTGCATTCCTTATAGATTAAAAAGAATAAATATCGATTTATTTAGACCGTAAACGAATATTAAATATCTGTTCACTGGACCTGAATGCACATGAGGACGAACATCGCCGACAAGGTTCGAGAAGGCCTTGAGTTGTTGCAAAAAGGGGAATTTCAAGGAGGGTTTACGGGGGTGAGCCCTCCTTGAAAACGCAAAAGCCCCGCCCGGCGTGATGCCGGGCGGGGCTTTTTTTACGTCGGTTACGCGAGCGCTGTTACAACAGCGGGATCGAGTAGCTGACGATCAGACGGTTTTCATCCTGCGAACGAGTCCTCGGCAGGTCGGTACGCCAGGTAGCGTTTTTCCACGTGAAGCCAAGGTTTTTCAGCGGGCCTTCTGGTACGACGTAAGCCAGAGTAAGGTCGCGTTCCCACTCGGAAGCACCGTTAGCCAATTCGCCACCGCGAGCGTTGACGGTATCAATTTCATCACCTTTGAGGTAGACCAGACCGGCCGTCAGACCTGGTACACCGACCTTGGCAAAGTCATACGAGTAGCGTGCTTGCCAAGTGCGCTCGCCGGCACGGGCGAACTTCTGGATTTGCATGTCAGTGATGATGTAAGCCGAGGAGCCGTCGCCCTGGTTAAGCCAAGGGAAGTCGCTGCTACCGTTGCTTACCTGATAACCGCCACCGAAGGTGTGACCAGCAACGGTGTAAAGAAACAGGCCGCTGTACAGGTTATTGTCGACCTTGCCTTTACCGTTTGGCGCATTGTAGTTGCCAGAGGTGAAGTAGTTAGCGTCGTGACCGTTGGCACCGTCATCCCGGCTGTTGAAGTAGCGCAGGTCGGATTTCAGAACACCCGGGCCGATTGCCCAGTTGTGAACCAGACCCAGGAAGTGCTGCTTGTAGAAGTCTTCCAGGTTGCCGTAGTAGTACTGGGCAGTCAGGTCTTTGGTGATTTTGTAGTCACCGCCACCGTAATAGAATTTGTTGCTGTCGCGACCAGTCGCCGTGCGACCGTTGGCACCCGCGATCGACAACTCTTCGTTGTTGCTGGAGTTACGGCCCTTGGCGTGCTCGATCTGACCACCGACCAGTGTAAGGTCCTTGATCTCGCCCGAAGTGATCTGACCGCCCTGGAAGGTTTGTGGCAGCAGACGACCATCGTTGGTCACGATCACCGGCAGTTTTGGCTGCAAGGTACCCAGCTTCAATTCAGTCTGGGAGATCTTGGCTTTGGCAGTCAGGCCCAGGCTGGAGAAATTATCAACCGCTTCGCCGTTGGACTTGCTCGGGAACACAGTGCCGCCATAAGCGTTACCAGGGGTGCCATTGGCGTTAACGTTGCCATTAGTGCCGCCGCCCGAATCCAGACGTACACCCAGCAGGCCGATGGCGTCGATACCGAAGCCGACAGTGCCTTGGGTATAACCGGAAGTGAAGCGCAGATCGAAGCCTTGGCCCCACTCTTCGTTTCGACTTGGGCTGGCAGTGCCATCGCGGTTATCGGTGTTGATGTAGAAGTTACGCAGCCCCAATGTAGCCTTGCTGTCTTCGATGAAACCGGCGGCGCCTGCCTGCTGCGCCAAAACCCCTACGGCCACAGCCAGGGCCAAGGTGGACTTCTTCATTGTTTCGCTCCTCTCGTTCTAATTTTTGTGTTCTTTGGTCTCGGGTCTAACGCCCAAGATCCACAGATGCGCGATTAGCACTGGTCCGTGACTGACAAGTCAATCGTAACCATGTGTGTCTACGACCAAGGTCTAACCGCTGTGATTTGGTCCCTGCAGGGTAATGATTTCCTCATAAACCCAAAAAGAATTATTTCATCCTTTTTCATACCATTTAGGAATATATCTTTCCATCAACGATCCGAACCGGGACACAACCTATCGGCTCATAAGTTAATTCCTAAATGGTATTTATTAGCCTTTTTTTAGATCGATTAGCTTTGGCGCATCCCCCATACGTCAATCACTTTCGAAAAGGCGACGCCATCATGGCCAAACGCGCACTATCTAGTCAATTTGTTACAGTTTGTGTATCGCTTATATTTTCTTTTTCCGCCCAAGCGGCGACTCTCACGGTCGGTTATCAAACCGGTATCGACCCCAGCAAAGTCCCTCAGGCTGATGGTGTTTACGAGAAAACCATTGGCCAGAAAATCGATTGGCGACGTTTCAACAGTGGCCCGGACGTGGTCACTGCCATTGCCTCCGGCGATGTGCAGATTGGCAACCTCGGCTCAAGCCCGCTGGCGGCGGCCGCTTCGCGCAACCTGCCGATTGTCGCGTTCATTGTTTCTGCTCAGATCAACGCTGCCGAAGCCCTTGTGGTGCGCAACGGCAGCGGTATCGATAAACCGGAAGATCTGATCGGCAAAACCATCGCCACGCCCTTCGTTTCAACCTCCCATTACAGCCTGCTCGGCGCGCTGAAGCACTGGGGGCTGGATGCCTCGAAAGTCAAAGTGGTGAACCTGCAACCCGCCGAAATCGCCGCAGCCTGGAAGCGTGGCGACATCGACGGCGCGTTTGTCTGGTCACCGGCGCTGGGGGAAATCCGCAAGACCGGCAAGACGTTGACCGACGCGGCGCAGGTCGGCCAATGGGGCGCGCCGACCTTCGAGGTGTGGGTCGCTCGCAAGGATTACGCCGAGAAGCACCCTGAGGTCGTGGCCAAATTTGCCAAAGTCACTCTGGACTCCTTCGCCGACTATGCCGCCCATAAAGACAGCTGGACCGCCGATTCGGTGCCGGTGCAGAAAATCGCCAAATTGACCGGTGCCAATGCCGCCGATGTGCCGGAGCTGCTGGCCGGCTCCGCATTCCCGGATGCCAAGGCACAACAGACCTCCGCGCTACTGGACGGAGGCACAGCCAAGGCGATTGGCGAGACGGCGAAGTTTTTGAAGGAGCAAGGGAAGGTCGAGACGGTGCTGCCGGATTATTCGCCCTATGTCAGCGCGAAATTCGTCACTGAATAACACCCCCAAACCTGTGGCGAGGGAGCTTGCTCCCGCTGGAGGCCGGAGGACTCCCCAATCCAACAACGCGGTGAATCAGTCATAACGCGTTCGCTGGTTTTGGGGCCGCTTCGCTGCCCAGCGGGAGCAAGCTCCCTCGCCACAAATGCCAACACAGACAGTGGCAATCAGAGGGCTTTTTCGAAGATCTTCGAATTACGCTGGTAGTTGTAGAGCGACGCCCGCGCCGATGGCAGACGTTCGACGCTGCTCGGCACGAAGCCCCGCTCACGAAACCAGTGAGCGGTCCGGGTGGTCAGCACGAACAAGGTTTTCAGCCCCTGGGCCCGGGCGCGGGTTTCGATGCGTTCCAGCAGTTCATCACCGCGACCGCCATGGCGGTACTCCGGGTTCACCGCCAGACACGCCAACTCCCCAGCATCCGAATCGGCAATCTGATACAGCGCGGCGCAGGCGATGATCATGCCTTCGCGTTCGACCACGCTGAACTGCTCGATCTCACGCTCCAGCACCTCGCGGGAACGCCGTACCAGAATGCCCTGCTCTTCCAGCGGACTGATCAAGTCCAGCAAACCGCCGACATCCTCAATGGCCGCCTCGCGCACAACCTCGAATTGCTCCTGGGCCACCAGCGTACCGCCACCGTCACGGGTGAACAGTTCGGTCAGCAACGCGCCATCTTCGGCATAGCTGACGATGTGACTGCGCGCCACCCCGCCCCGGCACGCTTCAGCGGCCGCATCCAGCAGCTCGGCTTGATAGTTGCTGCCCAAACGCTGCAAATGCGCCGGCACCTGTTGCGGGCGCAATTCGCGAACCAGCCGGCCATTTTCGTCGATCAAGCCCAGATCGGCGCCGAACAGCAGCAGCTTGTCTGCCCCCAGATCGATAGCTGCACGGGTGGCGACATCTTCGCAAGCGAGGTTGAAGATTTCACCGGTCGGCGAGTAACCCAACGGCGACAACAGCACGATGGAGCGTTCGTCCAGCAGGCGATTGATGCCCTTGCGGTCGACACGGCGCACTTCGCCGGTATGGTGATAGTCGACACCTTCAAGTACGCCGATCGGCCGTGCAGTGACCAGATTGCCGCTGGCCACCCGCAGGCGCGAACCCTGCATTGGCGATGAGGCCATGTCCATGGACAGCCGGGCTTCGATGGCGATGCGCAGTTGACCGACCGCATCAATCACGCACTCAAGCGTCGCCGCATCGGTGATGCGCATGCCATGGTGGTAATGCGGAGTCAGGCCGCGAGCGGCGAGGCGGGTTTCAATTTGCGGGCGCGAACCGTGAACCAGCACCAGTCGCACACCCAGGCTGTGCAGCAGCACCAGGTCGTGGACGATGTTGCCGAAGTTCGGGTGCTCCACGCCGTCGCCGGGCAGCATGACGACGAAAGTGCAATCGCGGTGGGCGTTGATGTAAGGCGAAGCGTGACGAAGCCAATTGACGTATTCGGGCATGAACCTGGGCCTGTAATAAATAGCAGCCGAAAAAAGGGTAAAGCAGTAAACGCACAGCGGGCTGATGGTTATCGTCGGAACAGGCTTGGCGACACGCGCGCTCTCCTCATGAATACGGGTTGGGACACTGGCAATTTATACGTTTAGTCAGCCAAAACACAGAACCTGTGGGAGCGGGCTTGCTCGCGAAGGCGGTGTATCAGACACATTAATATCAACTGACACTCCCTATTCGCGAGCAAGCCCGCTCCCACATGGGTTGCGCTCAACTGACTGGCATCGCCGTTTTGGCCGGTGTCAGGCAGTAATGTTCAATCAGTTGACGTAATAGATGCACGGTAGGCTGCAAACGTGACATTTCGAGGTATTCCCCCGGTTGGTGTGCGCAGGCGATGTCGCCCGGTCCCAATACCAGTGTTTCACAACCAAGACGCTGAAGATAAGGCGCTTCCGTGCCGAACGCCACTGCTTCGGCGCGATGGCCGGTGAGCTTTTCGGCAACCCGCACCAATTCCGAGTCCTCGGCCTGCTCGAAGGGTGGCACTTCGGGGAACAGCGGCGCGTAATCGATCTTCACCTTGTGCCGTTCGGCAATCGGATTGAGCTTCTGCAGAATCGCCGCGCGCAGCGCTTTGGGGTCCATGCCCGGCAACGGACGCAAGTCGAACTCCAGCGAGCACTGACCGCAGATTCGGTTGGGATTGTCACCCCCATGGATGCAGCCGAAGTTAAGGGTCGGCTGCGGCACGCTGAACTGCGGGTTATGGAATTCGCGCTGCCACGCCAGGCGCAGGCCGCGCAATTCGCCCATGGCGTCGTGCATGGCTTCGAGGGCGCTGTGGCCCAGACGCGGGTCCGAGGAATGGCCGCTCTGGCCGAGGATGTCGATGCGTTCCATCATGATGCCTTTGTGCATCCTGATCGGCTTCAGCCCGGTCGGCTCGCCGATCACCGCCGCACGACCTAATGGCCGCCCGGCTTCGGCCAGAGCGCGAGCGCCAGACATCGAGCTTTCTTCATCGCAAGTGGCGAGGATCAGCAAGGGTTGCTTGAACGGTTGGTCGAGCAAGGGTTTGACGGCTTCGATGGCCAAGGCGAAAAAACCCTTCATGTCGCAACTGCCCAAGCCGACCCAACGACCGTCCACTTCCGTCAGTTTCAACGGGTCGGTCTGCCATAACGCCTCGTCGTAGGGCACTGTATCGCTGTGACCAGCCAGCACCAGGCCGCCGGGGCCGGAGCCAAAACTGGCCAGCAAATTGAATTTGCCGGGGCTGACCTGCTGGATATCACAGGCAAAACCCAAGTCCCCAAGCCATGTCGCCAACAAGTCGATGACCGGCCGATTGGTTTGATCCAGGCTGGGTTGGGTACAGCTGACGGACGGCGCGGCGATCAGCGCAGCGAACTGATCTTTCATGGACGGCAAAGGCATCGCTGACTCCCAACTCCCGAATTGAAGTCCATCATAGAACCATCCGGCGACAGGAATAAACCGTCGCGGCGCGTAGGGTGTGTTGACGCTTGGTGACGAGCCGCGACGGCGGGGGAGCGTCGTGTAGGGAAAGAGTGTAGATAGATCGGAAGAGC
>NZ_AKJE01000020.1 GCF_000282495.1 Pseudomonas sp. GM79 | reverse complement strand
AGCGCTTTGGTTACTTTGGCGCTTTTCCAAAGTGACCCGCTGTAAGAGCGGAACCAATAGCCGCCGTGACCGCAGAAACGGATATGTACCCCAAACCCCAAACCCCAAACCCCAATCACCCCTCCGAATGCCTCCCCATTCACCCACACCCCTTATCCCCCAGGTTAACAAAACATAACGTGGCGTCGATTGTCAGACCTTTCCAAACCCCGATAGGATAAGCCAGCTTCCGAAGGGGCTCTGGATTGCGGGTTTCAGGACTATGCTCCTGAATAGGTCAATCCCGATGAGCATCCCTTACGGCGCCCTGAAGGGTTGAACGACCTAACAATAATAATGTGGGGGAAGGTCTATGAGTGAGCCTGTCATGGGTGTGAGTATTGGCCGCCCGCCGGCGTTACGCAGGTTCGCGTTGCTGGCTACAGCGCTCTCGCTGTTGGGCTGTACCGTGCTGTCGGCGCCTGCGCTGGCCGCTGCCGCGTCGGCCACCGATGTGGTTTATTCCGTTGAATCCGCCAAGGCCAGCAAAGGCCTGATGCTCGATGTCGTACACGCGGGCAAACGCCTGGTGGCGGTCGGCGATCGCGGGCACATTCTGTATTCCGACGACCAGGGCGCAACCTGGGCCCAGGCCAAGGTGCCGACCCGGCAACTGCTGACGGCGGTGTTTTTTGTCGATGACAAACACGGCTGGGCCGTTGGCCATGACGCGCAGATCCTCGCCAGCGAAGACGGCGGCATCACCTGGACCAAACAATTCGAAGACCTGACACGCGAATCGCCGCTGCTCGACGTCTGGTTCAAGGACGTTAACAGCGGTTTTGCCGTGGGTGCTTACGGTGCCTTGCTGGAAACCACCGACGGCGGTAAAAACTGGGAAAACGTCAGCGATCGCCTCGACAACGAAGACCAGTTCCACCTCAACGCGATTGCCGCGGTCAAGGATTCCGGCATTTTCATCGTCGGTGAACAAGGCAGCATGTTCCGCTCCGCCGATGATGGGCAGACCTGGGAAAAGCTTGAAGGCCCCTATGAAGGCTCGCTGTTCGGTGTGATTGGCACCGCGCAACCGGCCACGCTGCTGGCTTACGGGTTGCGCGGCAATCTTTACCGTTCCACGGATTTCGGCAGCACTTGGGAGCAGGTCGAACTCAAGGCTACACGTGGCACACTGGAATTCGGCCTGTCTGGCGCCACGCTGCTCGATGACGGTTCCATCGTGATCGTCGGCAATGGCGGCAGCGTGATTCGCAGCACCGACGACGGCGAAACCTTCAGCGTGTTCAACCGTCCGGATCGCATTTCCGTCTCGGCGGTGACTGCGGCAGGCAACGGCAATCTGATTCTGGCAGGACAGGGTGGCGTTCGCGTCACTTCGCCCACCGGCGCAGAGAATGGAAAAAACGGGTCGTCCAAATGAGCCGGGCAAATAACAAGAAGGCGGGTCTATGACATCCTTAAGCACTCCTCATCAGGACAAGGCGACGTTTCTTGAACGCCTGATTTTCAACAACCGCCCGGCAGTCATCGTCATCTGCCTGCTGGTCAGTGTTTTCCTGTTCTGGCAGGCAACGCTGATCCGCCCGTCCACCAGTTTCGAAAAAATGATCCCGCTCGAGCATCCGTTCATTGAAAAAATGATGGAGCACCGCAACGATCTGGCGAACCTTGGCAACACGGTGCGGATTTCCGTGGAAGCCACCGACGGCGACATCTTCTCCAAGGAATACATGGAGACCCTGCGTCAGATCAACGACGAGGTGTTCTACATTTCCGGCGTCGACCGTTCCGGCCTCAAATCGTTGTGGAGCCCGAGCGTGCGCTGGACCGAGGTGACGGAGGAGGGCTTCGCCGGTGGTGAAGTGATTCCCCAGAGCTATAACGGCTCCCAGCAAAGCCTCGACCTGCTGCGTAATAACGTGCTCAAGTCCGGGCAAGTCGGGCGCCTGGTGGCCAACGACTTCAAGTCGAGCATCGTCGACATCCCGCTGCTGGAGTCCTACCCGGACCCGCAGGATCAGGGCAAGTTGCTGGCGCTGGACTACCGCAAGTTCTCCCACGAACTTGAAGACAAGATCCGCAACAAGTTCGAAGCCCAAAACCCCAACGTGAAAATCCACATTGTCGGGTTCGCCAAGAAAGTCGGCGACCTGATCGATGGGCTGGTCATGGTGGTGATGTTCTTCGGCGTCGCCTTCGTCATTACCCTGATCCTGCTGTACTGGTTCACTAACTGCATGCGCAGCACCGTGGCGGTTTTGAGCACGACGCTGGTGGCGGTGGTCTGGCAGCTGGGTCTGATGCACTTCTTCGGCTTCGGGCTAGATCCGTACTCGATGCTGGTGCCGTTCCTGATCTTCGCCATCGGGATTTCCCACGGCGTGCAGAAAATCAACGGTATCGCCTTGCAGTCCAGCGAGGCGGAGAACGCTCTGACCGCAGCGCGGCGCACATTCCGTCAGCTGTTTCTGCCGGGTATGATCGCGATCCTTGCGGATGCGGTGGGCTTCATCACGCTGTTGATCATCGACATCGGGGTGATTCGTGAACTGGCCATCGGCGCGTCCATCGGCGTGGCGGTGATCGTGTTCACCAACCTGATCCTGCTGCCGGTGGCGATTTCCTACGTCGGTATCAGCAAGCGCGCCGTCGAACGCAGCAAGAAAGACGCGCACCGCGAGCATCCTTTCTGGCGCCTGCTTTCGAATTTTGCCAGCCCCAAAGTTGCACCGATCTCTATTGCCCTGGCGCTGATCGCTTTCGGTGGCGGCCTCTGGTACAGCCAGAACCTGAAAATCGGTGACCTCGACCAGGGCGCGCCGGAACTGCGTCCGGACTCGCGCTACAACAAGGACAACAGCTTCATCATCAATAACTACTCCACCAGTTCCGACGTGTTGGTGGTGATGGTCAAGACCAAGTCTGAAGGTTGCTCGCGCTACGAGGCCATGGCGCCGATCGACGAGCTGATGTGGAAGATGCAGAACACCGAGGGCGTGCAGTCGGCCATTTCCCTGGTGACCGTGTCCAAGCAGATGATCAAGGGCATGAACGAGGGCAACCTGAAATGGGAAACCCTGTCGCGCAACCCGGACGTGCTGAACAACTCCATCGCCCGCGCCGATGGCCTGTACAACAACAATTGCTCCCTGGCGCCGGTGCTGGTGTTCCTCAACGACCACAAGGCCGAAACCCTGGACCGCGCCGTGCATGCGGTGCAGGACTTCGCCAAAGAGAACAACAAGGAAGGCCTGGAATTCATCCTCGCGGCCGGTAACGCCGGGATCGAGGCGGCCACCAACGAGGTGATCAAACGCTCCGAATTGACCATTCTGGTCCTGGTGTACATCTGCGTCGCAACCATGTGCATGATCACCTTCCGTTCCTGGGCGGCGACCTTGTGCATCGTGCTGCCGCTGGTACTGACCTCGGTCCTCGGCAACGCATTGATGGCGTTCATGGGCATCGGCGTGAAAGTGGCGACCTTGCCGGTAGTGGCGCTCGGGGTGGGGATTGGCGTGGACTACGGGATTTACATCTACAGCCGTCTGGAAAGCTTCCTGCGTGCCGGCCTGCCGTTGCAAGAGGCGTACTACCAGACGCTGAAGTCCACCGGTAAAGCCGTGCTGTTCACCGGCCTGTGCCTGGCGATCGGCGTGTGCACCTGGATCTTCTCGGCGATCAAGTTCCAGGCCGACATGGGCCTGATGCTGACCTTCATGTTGCTCTGGAACATGTTCGGCGCGTTGTGGCTGCTGCCAGCGCTGGCGCGGTTCCTGATCAAACCGGAGAAACTGGCAGGGCAGAAGGGCAACTCGCTGTTTGCTCACTGATCCCTGGCTGAAACAGAAAAGCCGCAATCATGGGTTGCGGCTTTTTTTATCGCGTGTTGTTCAGGGCTGGAAACTTGATTCAGAGTTTTAAGAACAGTGTTTCATCCAGTGGCGGTTTGATCAGCGATTTCTCCAGATTGGCCACGGCACGGTTGTCGGCAGCAGCTTGCCGGATAAGATCCTTGCGTGTCAGAAAGCGCTGCTCCGGTAGTTTTAAATGGCCAATGCTGTAGTCCGGTCGAGGCATATCAAGGCTGGCGTAATGAAAGTGCGCATACCATAAAACGTTAAATGTGTTCTTTTCGCGTACCGCATATTCGGTGAGATAGTCTCCGGCAGCCGTCTGTATCAAACGCCCCACCAGATTGATGTCAACGAAACCGTTCTTCCATAAGTAGTGGATGTTTTCTGCCTTGGGCAGCTGTTTTTTGTAGCCCTCGCTGCAATACAGACGTGCCTGGCGAGTTGCTTCGAGTGCCTCGTTACGAAGGGTTTCACTCAGTTGGGGGGCCTGCGGCGCAGCAGGATGGGTGTTATCAATTTCATGGGCCAAGGCGTTGAGCTTTTCGGCGTACTGGACCAGCATGTCATTCCAGTCCAAGGGGTTGAGGCTTTCGAGCCGACCAGGATCCTGTAGCTTTTTCTGTTGGAAGCGTATCGAGTTTTCGATACCCGCCCGTTGGCCAATCAACGCATGCATTTCCTTTTTTATTGCCGATAAAGGTCGCGACCCTGGCGGCAATGTCGGTTGAGTGGGCGTGCCCTGCACGACTTCAACCCAGACACCTTCCTCGGGGTGTTCCATGTAGCTGGCAATCTTCTGTTCGGTAATCGGATCTTGAACATCGATGAAACTACCTTGGTTGTTTTCCCGAGAGGGTCTGATGTCGCCGATCAGGGTGCCTTTGTTGCGGGACTTGAATACCCTTTTGGTGGACGGCTTGGCCCTGATCGGTTTGATATGTGCGGACTGGGGCGCGACCCCTTCGTTTTCTCGAATCAGTGCCGCCAGTTGCTCTTCGGCGCTGACGTGCGCTTCATTGAGTTGCTTCAGAAACGGTGTTTGATATTCAGTGCGCACAAAGCCAGATGCCATTTCATTCAACGAACGGACAGCATTGTCGATTTCCTCGTAGTGCTTGAGGATGTTTTCAAGGACGGCTATCTGCTCGACGGTTGCGTAGCCGGAGCTGCTGCAGATCTCCATGTGGGACAGCACTGTGCTGTCCATTGAAGAGCCGACGAGTCGCATTACAAAGGGATATTCTGCCGGGTCTCTGGAGCTGCAACTGCGTTCCAGAACCAGTTCTTTAAGCGACAGCAATTGGTGTAGCTTGATTGAAGTGGGGAGGTAGTTTTCGGCATTGAACAAGTGCTTCACTATTTTTCGACTGCGCAGTTTTTCACCCGCCTGTTCCTGAGTCGTTTCAAGTGTTTTGGCGGACTCGATGAGCCTGTTGGTTATCTCGATTTCTGTCCGCCGGTTGTCGACAAATTCGAAATAGGCTGTCGTTATTTCCTGACCCAATTCTTCAGGAAAACGGGCGACGAGTTCACTGAGGTATTCCCCGTTCCTGGTCTGAAGGAGATCGCGCCCCAACAGCTTTATTTGCTCATGAACGATATCCAGAGCGTCCCAGATGAGTAAAAGCCCATTATCACGTTCGCTCTCGTAAGGCCTGGTTCTGTCGACTTCGATCAAGGCGTTGTACGCGTCGGTCAACTTCGGCATCTCGGCGTTCAACGTGTCAATGCGCTCCTTGTAAATATTGAGCTCTCTGTCATGTATAGCGGCGGCCTCTGCTGTCTTGAGCACTTCCTGGCTATGACGCGAGGTCAGCTGGACCTTCTGCTCTGGTGTAGCCTTGCCGAGCAACTCCCATACGATCCTGAGCTTTTTCTTTTGTGCGTCGAGCATTTCCCTCGCGGAAAACAATGATCTCCTCGCCTCTGATTGAGAGAGTACCAATGGCGCGAGGGCCTGCTTCAGGCGATCCTTATTAGTGGTCAGTTCATGTAGCCGGAGCCGGTTTTCATCGCGCACCGCCTGGAGTCGCCCCCTCATGCCGCCTTCAAGCTTCAATCCCCGATCCAGTCGCCAGTTCCCCTTGCCGTCGCTGGCGAGTTTGAAACCGGGGCGATCGGAATGGGCCGGATCTACCAGGTAGACCTCTGCGAAGCCCGGCACGACGCTGACCTGGAAAAAAAGTCCGCCAATGCTGGCGTGCCAGGTATCGTCGATCCGGAAAAGTCCCTTCAGAGACCCGTTTTTCTCGGCCGGTGGCAACTTCTGCGGCCATGGCACGTGAAAGTCCAACAAGGCATTGAGCAGCTTGTCGGCCGCTTTAGAGGTGGCAATGGAGCTGGTGAAATCCAGCACCGTATGGCTGCCACCTACCGGTTCCTGTGGGATGCCCGGCGAACCTTGATGAACGAGGGCTGCAGGCATCGGTTCTGCGTGATTTGCCAGTCTGCGCCAGGGATTCAGGCGCGGGGCGGTTTTTTCAGGGGTTTTCGATGGCAATGGCTGATGGGCGTTTTCCGAGCTGGCTCCCAGGTGCAACAGCACCATCGCGGTATTGAGTAGCAGATCAATCAGCGCTAACTCTTTGGCTTTCGGATCGTCGCTGTCGAGGGCGGGCAGGTCCTGTTTGAGGCTGGTGATCAGTACCATCATCCATCCGGCAAGCATCAGCGGCCCTCGCGTCAGCGGTAGCAGCAGCGTATTGAAGAGTAACCATGCGCCCTCCATGAGTACGGCCCAACGGCTTTCACTGTTGGACACCGATTCACGCTCGGCCAGATCGACCAAGGTGCGAGCGGTGCTGGTGAACAGGTAGTTGAGCAATCGACCGTCGCGTAGTGACTGGTGCAATGCTTCTGCACCATCATTGCTGGCCAAGGTTGTGGGGGCAGGTTTTCGTGGGCGTTCGAATTCGTCACCCAAGTGAAAGCGAACAATGTGCGGTTCCTTGAACCCGTCATTGTCGTAAATGTCTCGTACATTGTCCTCCATCCATGTAAGCACGCTGGCTTGCAATGCGCCGGATTCGGCAATGGCCGCGAGGACGGCCTGGCGCGACGGGTACTCCAGCAGGGCTTCGGGGTACAACGGACGATAAAGAAGATGTGGGCCAACGTTCGGATCAAGGGGTTCGATCAGGAACATATTGTCCACCGTATCGGGTTTGGCACCGGACTTTCTGTGAAACGCCAGCGGGCGGATGACGATGTCCTGTTCGTCGACTTTGCGCTCAGAAGGTGTCTCCCCCATCAGCGCCTTGACGTAGCGATAACCCTTGTCGGTCAAGCCACATTGTTTTCTGACCTTGTACTCCAGCGCGCGCATCGGTAGCTGGACTCGCAGTTCGCGGGTAAACAGGGCTTCTCGGCGCCGGGCATCCACGGTGTCCGATAGTAATAATGTCTTGATCCTTTGCGGATAGACCGTACCGATATCGACGCGCTGGATAAGGCCTTTGCTGCCGAGTATATAGTCCTCGTTCAACCAGTCTTCGGGAGTCTGTCCGTCCTTGCGCAAAACCCGCAGGCGGCCACGGGGCTTGCCGGCGAGATTCTTCAGGGCCAGATCAGTCAGGGACATGCGCACATGTTCGATAAAACCGGCACCTCCCGGATAGCCAGCAGCGACGGCGAAGTCCAGCACCAGATCGTCGGGGTTGTAGTCGACGTCGTGATCCTGCTTTATCTGCGCTCGTAGTGCCTCGCGGCTGAAGCTTCGGATATCTTCGATGCCTTCATTAAATGACTGTCCATGGCTTTGAGCGGTGACGTTTGCGAGGTCGAGCAGGTGCTGTCGATAGGCGAAGCGATCAGTGACCGAAGCCTGTTTCAGCCAATCGGGCAATTGCGAGTGTAGCTGTGCCAGCATCGCTGGTTGCGCTGTCGATTGTCGGATGAATAACGTTGTCGGGTCTGTGAGGGTGTCCAGGCGTTGCGCCAGGTCTTTCTCGCTCGTGGCGCCGGAAAAGGGCAATGTGGCCAGGTCTTTGAGCTGCCGATCAAAGATCAGACCCGCCTGGAGCTCGAACAGATCGCCATTGGGCTCATAGCGTTTCCAGGTGAGACGGTCGATCAAAAACTCGCTTTGCATCTTCTTTCCCCAGGCGCTGCCGAAGTCAGCCAGGGAATCGAAAGGTTGGACGCGGCCGTCAACGCTGCACAGCAATACTTGTTTTTCACGCATCAGCAGAATTTCAGGCCCGAGCAGAAGTATTTCGCTATCGTCTTTGCCGAGTGTCGTTTCCAGAAAGCAGGCGTAAACGGTTTTGCTGGTCTTGGGCGAGCGCTCGACTCTGTCGGGCCAGTCCGTGACCTGCCGCACCATGTCTCGCTGTTCGTCACTCAGATTCGAGGCGTATAAGGCTGCGGCTTTCAACTGGTCATGGAGGAACTTGCTGAACCATTGCCAGAGGCTGATGCCGCTGTCGTCGGTCAGGCTCCAGTAGTCAGCCAATGCCTGCTGATAATCGAGGTAAAGCGTCGATGGCAGCTCGGCAATGATGCTGGCAATGATTTGCATGTCCACGTGAGGCTTGGCTGCGGTGTCCAGGCGTTTGGGTGGTACTTGCGTGAGGAAAAACGCCCTTGAGTCCTGTGGGGTGAAGTCCAGCATCTGCGGGTTGACCAGATGGTCGAGAACCACTTGGCTCAACGGCTTCAGATCCCAATGGCCACCGACAGCGGGGCTGGCCAGCTTGATCTTTATCGGATCGAAATCCAGTGTGGGGTAATGCTCCAGCAACCTGTCGCGTAATGCATTGATAATCACAGAAAGCAGTGTCGGTCGACTGGCGAATCGCTGCTGAACCGCCCGGGCGGGCAATTGGCTGAATGGAGGAGATACCGGTGCAACAGGGGTGAGCATGACGAAATCCTTTTCGTGTTATAGGTCGGCGCTGTCATAGCGTCCGTGCCTCTGGGCCGGATCATCGGCCCTGAGCAGGAAATCTCATTCTGTCACCGCCTGTGCGCAATGGGTTATGGCGTGTGGTTACAAGACTTGACCGAGTACCGTGCTTAGCGCACTGCGCGCATCATCCAGTTGCACCAGCGTTGCATGCCGGGCACCGAGGGCGTCACGGTTTTCGATAGCGGTCAGGATCGCCTTGTGCCGTGGCAGCGCCAGTTCATGCAGATTCGGCCGTTGGTTGGAATGCTTCAAGGCTTCGGCAATCGCTACCGACAGCATGTTGCACAGGTTCGCCAGTAAGTCGTTATGGGTTGCGTCGGCGATCCGGCTGTGGAAATCCAGGTCCGGTTGCAGCAAGGCTTCAGGCGTCGGTGCCGCTTCCATGCGTTGGTAGGCTTCACCGATGGAGGCGATGTCTTCGTCGGTGGCGAACTGCGCGGCCAACGCGGCGGCGGCCGGCTCAATGATGCTGCGCACGCTGGTCAGCAGATCAAAGAATTCATTTTGCGGACTGCTTTGCATCAGCCAGTGCAGCACGTCCGGGTCGAGCATGTGCCATTCCTTGCGCGGCTTGACCACCGTGCCGACCCGCGGACGGGAATACACCAGGCCCTTGGCCACCAATACGCGAGTGGCTTCGCGCAGCACCGGTCGGCTGACCGCGTATTCCTCGCACAGCAGGGCTTCGGCGGGCAGTTTGTCGTCCGGCTTGAACCGTCCCGAGACGATCTGCATGCCCAATTCCTGGACGATGCGCGAGTGCATGCTTTTGCGGTCGGAGGGTTTGCGGTAATCCATGGGGAACGGCGCGATCCTGTGCAAATGGGGTGCCGCGCATGATAGCAGGCGCGGCGAGGACGGTCGCCAGAGCAAGCACAGTCCTGAAGTAGATGGGGATTAAATGTGGGAGCGGGCTTGCTCGCGAAGGCGGACTGTCAGTCAACATCAATGTTGAATGTGATGGCCTCTTCGCGAGCAAGCCCGCTCCCACATTAGCTGGATGGTGTCAGTGAGAGTGACGCGGCACCTCGGCTCCGCGGCAGCCGACGAGGAAGTCAAAGTCGCAACCCTGATCCGCCTGCAGCACATGGTCGATGTACAGCTGACGATAACCGCCCACGATCAACTGTTGCGGTGGTTGCAGATCCGCCATGCGCGCCGCCAGCTCCGCATCCGGAATGTCCAGGTGCAAACGCCCGTTGGCGCAATCAAGCTCGATCCAGTCGCCTTCCTTCACTGTCGCCAAAGGTCCACCCGCTGCGGCTTCCGGTGCCACATGCAAGACCACCGTGCCATACGCGGTACCGCTCATGCGTGCGTCGGAAATCCGCACCATGTCGGTCACGCCTTGGGCCAGCAGCTTGGCCGGTAATCCCATGTTGCCGACTTCGGCCATGCCCGGATAACCCTTCGGTCCGCAGTTCTTCATCACCAGAATCGAGTTGGCATCCACGTCCAGTTCTGGGTCGTTGATCCGTGCCTTGTACATGTCGAAGTTCTCGAACACCACCGCACGCCCGCGATGTTGCATCAATTCGGCGCTCGCGGCGGATGGCTTGAGCACCGCGCCCAGCGGGGCCAGATTGCCGCGCAACACGCAGATGCCGCCGTCGGCGCGGATCGGGTTGTCGAGGGTGCGGATCACTTCGTCCTGGCCGTAGATCGGCGCGTCCTTGGTGTTCTCGCCGATGGTTTTGCCGTTGACGGTGAGGGCATTCGGATTCGGAATCAGGTTGGCTTCGCCAAGGCGGCGCAGCACTGCGGGCAAACCGCCGGCGTAGTAGAACTCTTCCATCAGGAAGCGCCCGGACGGTTGCAGGTCGACAATGGTCGGCATGCCGCGACCGATGCGGGTCCAGTCATCCAGGTCCAGCTCGACACCGATGCGCCCGGCGATGGCTTTCAAGTGGATCACCGCGTTGGTCGAACCGCCGATGGCGGCGTTCACCCGGATGGCGTTTTCGAAGGCTTCCTTGGTGAGGATCTTCGACAGTTTCAAGTCTTCTCGAACCATCTCCACCGCGCGCATGCCCGACATGTGCGCCAACACATAACGGCGTGCATCGACCGCCGGAATCGCCGCGTTGTGGGGCAGGGAGGTGCCGAGTGCTTCGGCCATGCAGGCCATGGTCGAGGCCGTGCCCATGGTGTTGCAGGTGCCGGCCGAGCGTGACATGCCGCCCTCGGCCGCGAGGAAATCATCGAGGGTGATGGTGCCCGCCTTGACCTGTTCGCTGAGCTGCCAGACCACCGTGCCCGAGCCAATGTCCTGGCCCTTGTGCTTGCCGTTGAGCATCGGCCCACCGGTGACTACGATCGCCGGCACGTCGCAACTGGCCGCGCCCATCAGCAATGCCGGGGTGGTTTTGTCGCAGCCGGTGAGCAGCACCACGCCATCGATCGGGTTACCGCGAATCGCTTCCTCGACGTCCATGCTCGCCAGGTTGCGGGTGAGCATGGCGGTGGGGCGCAGGTTCGATTCGCCGTTGGAGAACACCGGGAATTCCACTGGAAAGCCGCCGGCTTCGATCACCCCGCGTTTGACGTGCTCGGCGATCTGGCGGAAATGCGCGTTGCACGGGGTCAGTTCCGACCAGGTGTTGCAGATGCCGATGATCGGCTTGCCGTGGAACTGGTGGTCGGCGATGCCCTGATTCTTCATCCAGCTGCGGTACATGAAGCCGTTCTTGTCGGCGGTGCCAAACCATTGGGCGGAGCGCAGGGTGGGTTTCTTATCAGACATGATCGGTTCTCTTATTGTATGACTATATTGTTCGAGCTATGGCGTAACATAAGCGCAATTTCGGCTGTTTGGAAGTGTTGTTGGTTAAATAGTATTACTATATAGTCGTTTTCAACGGAGGGATGAGCCCTGGCAGTTTTCTGCGAGAGGCGTCCCCCGAGGTTCTATAACAACAACAATCGGAGACCGAACTCATGAGCCAGGAACTGCGGCTTATTCGTCGCATCACGCTGAAACTGATTCCCTTCCTGATCCTGCTGTACCTGATCGCCTATGTGGATCGCTCCGCGGTAGGTTTCGCCAAGCTGCACATGGGCGCCGACATTGGCCTGGGTGACGCGGCTTACGGCCTTGGCGCCGGGCTGTTCTTCATTGGCTATTTCCTGCTGGAAATCCCCAGCAACCTGATGCTCGACCGCTTCGGCGCAAGGCGCTGGTTTGCGCGGATCATGGTCACCTGGGGTGCCATCACCATCGGCATGGCGTTTGTCCAGGGACCGAACAGCTTCTATGTGATGCGCTTTCTGCTCGGCGCGGCCGAAGCCGGGTTCTTTCCGGGCGTTCTGTACTACATCACCCAATGGTTCCCGATCCGCCATCGCGGCAAGATCCTCGGGTTGTTCATCCTTTCCCAACCCATCGCGATGATGATCACCGGCCCGGTGTCCGGCGGCTTGCTGGGCATGGACGGCATTCTCGGGCTGCACGGTTGGCAGTGGCTGTTCATCGTCATCGGTATGCCCGCAATCCTGCTGACCTGGCCGGTGCTGCGTTACCTGCCGGACGGTCCGCAACAGGTGAAATGGATGGACCAGTCTGAGAAAGACTGGCTGACCGGTGAGCTGAAAAAGGACCTGGAGGTGTACGGCCAGACCCGCCACGGCAATCCGCTGCATGCACTGAAGGACAAACGCGTGTTGCTGCTGGCGCTGTTCTATCTGCCGGTGACGCTGAGCATCTACGGTCTCGGTTTGTGGCTGCCGACGTTGATCAAGCAGTTCGGTGGCACTGACCTGATGACCGGGTTCGTGTCGTCGGTGCCGTACATCTTCGGAATCATCGGTTTGCTGATCATACCGCGCAGTTCCGATCGCTTGAATGATCGATACGGCCATCTGGCGGTGCTGTATGTGTTGGGCGCCATCGGCCTGTTCCTCAGCGCCTGGCTATCGGTGCCGGTGCTGCAATTGGCGGCGCTGTGCCTGGTGGCGTTCGCGCTGTTTTCCTGCACCGCGGTGTTCTGGACCTTGCCGGGTCGCTTCTTCGCTGGCGCCAGTGCGGCGGCGGGGATCGCGTTGATCAACTCGGTCGGCAACCTCGGCGGCTACATCGGCCCGTTCGTGATCGGTGCGCTGAAGGAATACACCGGCAATCTGGCGTCAGGGTTGTACTTCCTGTCCTGCGTGATGGTGTTCGGCCTGGTGCTGACGGGTGTGGTTTATCGGTTGCTGGAGCGCAAGCACGTGCTGCCGGCCGACCAGTTCGCCGCCAGCGCCCGGGGTGCAACAACCCGCACCTGAGGTCAACACGATCCAAATGTGGGAGCGGGCTTGCTCGCGAAGGGGCCGTCACATTCAACATCAACGGTGACTGACACTCCGCCTTCGCGAGCAAGCCCGCTCCCACAGGGGCCTGCGTTGTTTTGAAGTTTTGCGTTAACAGGAGAAAATCATGCGTTTAGTTCAGTTCGAATTGAGTAACGGCGAACGCCGTGTCGGCGTGGTCGAGGACGGCCTGGTGCGCGAAGTGCGGGATGCGCGCTCGGTGCGGGATCTGGCGCTGGCGGCGATTGAGGCGGGGGGCAATCTTGAGCAACAGGTTCAAACCCTGGGGTTGGGCATCAGCCATGACTATTCAGCGCTGCTCGCCAATCTGCAAATCCTGCCGCCGCTGGATCACCCGGACCCGGCGCACATGCTGGTCAGCGGCACTGGCCTGACCCATCTGGGCAGCGCTTCGGCCCGGGACAAAATGCATCAGCAGGCCGGCGACGAAACCGCCATGACCGACACCATGCGCATCTTCAAGTGGGGCGTGGAGGGCGGTAAACCCGCGACCGGCCAGGCCGGCGTGCAACCGGAGTGGTTCTACAAGGGCGACGGCAGCATCGTTGTGCGACCGGGCAAACCGTTCCCGCTGCCGCCGTTTGCCGAAGATGCCGGGGAGGAGCCCGAGCTCAGCGGCCTCTATGTGATTGGCCACGACGGCAAACCCTATCGCCTCGGTTTCGCGGTGGGCAACGAGTTCTCCGATCACGTGATGGAGCGCAAGAATTACCTCTACCTGGCCCACTCGAAACTGCGCAGTTGCAGCTATGGTCCAGAGCTTCGGGTCGGTGAATTGCCTCAGCATCTGGCCGGCACCAGTCGCATCCTGCGTGACGGCGAGGTGCTGTGGCAGAACGAGTTCCTCAGTGGCGAAGCGAACATGTGCCACAGCCTGGAAAACCTCGAGTATCACCATTTCAAATACAGCCAGTTCCTGCGCCCCGGCGACGTGCACATTCACTTCTTCGGCACCGCGACCCTGTCTTTCGCCGATGGCATTCGCACCCAACCGGGTGACGTGTTCGAGATCAGTCAGACCGAGTTCGGCGCACCCTTGATCAACGGCATTGAGCCCGTTGAAGCGGCGTTCGAACCCGGCACCGTCGGCACACTTTAAGGAGACACCCATGAGCCGGATTCTTGGTCACAACTACATTGGCGGTCAGCGCAGCGCTGCTGGCGCGGTCAAACTGCAGAGCGTCGATGCCAGCACTGGCGAGGCCTTGCCTCACGATTTCTATCAGGCCACCCTTGAAGAAGTCGACGCCGCTGCGAAGGCTGCCGCCGCTGCTTACCCGGCCTATCGCAGCCTGAGCGCCGAACGACGTGCGCAATTCCTCGATGCGATTGCCGATGAACTGGACGCCCTGGGCGATGACTTTGTCGCCGTGGTCTGTAGCGAAACCGCGTTGCCGGCCGGTCGTATTCAAGGTGAGCGGGGGCGCACCAGCGGCCAGATGCGGCTGTTCGCCAAGGTGTTGCGGCGTGGTGATTTCTATGGGGCGCGGATTGATCGCGCACTGCCTGAACGTACGCCATTGCCGCGTCCGGATTTGCGTCAGTACCGCATCGGCCTGGGCCCGGTCGCGGTGTTCGGTGCGAGCAACTTTCCGCTGGCGTTTTCCACGGCGGGCGGCGACACGGCTTCGGCATTGGCCGCTGGCTGCCCGGTGGTGTTCAAGGCGCACAGCGGCCACATGGCAACTGCTGAGTGGGTGGCCAATGCCGTGATCCGCGCTGCCGAGAAAACCGCCATGCCCGCCGGTGTGTTCAACATGATCTACGGCGGCGGGGTGGGTGAAGCGCTGGTCAAGCACCCGGCCATTCAGGCGGTCGGTTTTACCGGTTCGCTCAAAGGTGGCCGTGCGCTGTGCGACATGGCCGCGGCACGTGCGCAGCCGATTCCGGTGTTCGCCGAGATGTCGAGCATCAACCCGGTGATCGTGCTGCCTCAAGCGCTGGAAGCTCGTGCTGAAAGCGTCGCCCGAGATCTCACGGCTTCGGTGGTCCAGGGTTGTGGTCAGTTCTGTACCAATCCGGGGTTGGTGATCGGTATTCGTTCGCCGCAGTTCAGCGGGTTCGTGCAGCAGGTGGCGGGGCTGATGGGCGATCAACCGGCGCAAACCATGCTCAATTCCGGCACGTTGAGCAGTTACGGCAAAGGCCTGCAGAAGCTTCTCGTGCATCCGAAAATCGAGCATTTGGCCGGCAGCCCGCAACAAGGCAATCAGGCGCAACCGCAACTGTTCAAGGCCGATGTGAGCCTGTTGCTCGATGGCGATGAAGTACTGCAAGAGGAAGTATTCGGCCCGACCACGGTGTTCGTCGAAGTGGCGGATCAGGCGCAACTCAATGCCGCGTTGAACGGTTTGCATGGGCAACTGACGGCAACGATCATCGGTGAGCCGGCGGACTTCGAACAATTCGGCGAGCTGACGCCATTGCTGGAACAGAAGGTCGGACGGATTCTGCTTAATGGCTATCCGACTGGCGTGGAAGTCTGCGACTCGATGGTTCATGGCGGGCCGTATCCGGCGACTTCCGATGCACGAGGCACCTCGGTGGGGACCCTGGCCATCGACCGTTTCCTGCGCCCGGTGTGCTTCCAGAACTACCCTGACAGCTTGCTGCCGGAAGCGCTGAAGAACGGTAATCCGCTGCACATCCAGCGCCTGGTCGACGGCAAGCCATCGCGTGACGCCCTCTAACGGTTGTACTCAGTTCCTGTGGGAGCGGGCTTGCTCGCGAAAGCGGTCCGACAGTCACTGCGATGTCGAATGTGCCACCGCCTTCGCGAGCAAGCCCGCTCCCACATGTGTTCGGTGTCGTTCGCGAATGTTGTGATCGGCACTGGCCCATTGTGGGAGCGGGCTTGCTCGCGAAAGCAATATGACAGTCACTGCGATGTTGGATGTGCCGCCGCCTTCGCGAGCAAGCCCGCTCCCACATTTGTGTGGTGTCGTGGGTGAGTGTTGTGAGGACACTGGGCCGCTTTCACTTTGAGCTATCATTGCGCCTTTCCCATTCAAAGATTGACTGCCATGACTGCCGTAACCAACACCTTGCTCAGCGCCCTCGAAGTCTGCGACATGCTTGAAATCGACGGGCTGCACGCGTTCGACTTCTCCCTCGATGAAGACGATAACCTGCACATCGAATGCATGGACGGTCGGGCGCTCAAGCGCTGGGAGTTCAGCATGGCGCAGATCGCAGCGGCGACGTTCGATCCCGACTTGAAGAGCTGGATCATTACCGGCGATTCCGGCGAGCACCGGCTGGTGCCTATGGAAGCATTCGGTGGTCAGGATGACGAGGACGAAACGAATGAGGATGCGTAACTTCTGGCCACTGTTGATGGCCGGCAGCGTCGGCGCGATGGGCGTGCAAGCGGCCCCGGTCGACAGTTACGAGTTGCTGGTGGGCTCCTACACCGCCGGCCAAAGCCAAGGGATTTATCGTCTGAACTTCGACAGCCGCACCGGGCTGATCGACGCCAAACCCCTGCAAGTGGTGAAGAGCGCCAACCCGTCCTGGCTGACCGTGTCCAAGGATCAACAATACCTGTTCGTGGTCAACGAAAACGGCCCGGGTCAGTCCGATCCGGTCGGGCGTGTCAGCAGTTATGCGATTGATCCCAAGACCCATGAGCTGAGCCTGATCAGTCAGGTGCAAACCCTGGGCAACGAGCCGACGCACTCGAGCGTCAGCGGTGATGCCAGTCACGTGTTTGTCAGCAACTACTCGGTGGCTGAAGACCCGGGCGGCACCCTGGCGGTGTTACCGGTGGGCACCGACGGCATGCTAAAACCCGTGGTGCAGATGAGCAGTCATCCGTCCAGCCGGGTCAACCCCGAGCGGCAGAAGTCGGCGCACGTGCATTCGGTGGTTTCATCGCCGGATGGCCAATACGTGTTTTCCAACGACTTGGGAGCGGACAAGATCTTCGTCTATCGCTTCGACCCCAAGGCCAATCCGGAACGACCATTGACCGCCGCCAAACCCGCGTCCGTCCAACTGCCACCCGGTAGCGGACCGCGACACTTACTGTTCAGCGCCGATGGCAAGCACGCCTGGCTGACCATGGAAATGAGCGCGCAGGTCGCGGTGTTCGATTACCGCGATGGCAAACTCGAGCAAACGCAGTTGGTCGATCTGGCGGCGGGTCTGCCGACATCGGGCAAGGCTGCGGCTGCGCTTCACGCCTCGGCCGACGGCAAGTTCCTTTACGTCAGCAACCGTGGCACCACCAATCAGTTGCTGGTATTCGCCATTGACCCGGCGACCGGGCAGCTCAAGGAGCTTCAGCGTCGCTCCGTGGACGGTGATCACCCGCGCGAGTTCAGCCTCGACCCGAGTGGCAAGTTCGTGTTGATTGCCAACCAGAAGAGCAACCAGATTGTCGTCGTCGAGCGCGATGCCAAGACCGGTCTGTTGGGTAAAACCGTGCAAAAACTGCCGATGGATGCCCCGAGCGATCTCAAGTTTCTGGTGCGTCAATAGACCGCAGGCCCCGGTTGATGGGGCCTGCAACCTTCTATTAATGAGGCTGATATCGGCTAATGCTACAAAGCATTTCAAGGCGCCGACCCTCGGGCGTTAAGTTTGCTTCACGGCCCCACCGGGCAAGCAAGCCAACTGAACCCGAGGAATACCGCCATGAACTTCAATCTCTTCTCCGTCATCGCCGCTTCCGCTATCTCTGCCACTGTTGCACTGCCTGCCAACGCCAACGTTGAAATCAGCGACAGAAAATCCCACACCCAAAGCTACACCCAGAAATACCTGCAACAGAGCGCCAACTTCTACGCCGCGCTGGATCACAAAACCCAACACTGAAATCTGAACCCTGCACCTTTTATGCAGGAGCGAAGTCACTTGCCGATCGGCCCATAGGCGTCGAAAAGCCCCAAAGTGATGTCGCTCCTGCATAACGCGTTTACGACAGCATCATATTGCTATCAATGCATTGCTTGATATCACATAGCCATGAGTTTAAATTTGACGCTGATTTTTTGACTCCTTCCCTAAAAGGATCGACAGCATGGCGATGCGTCTGGCAGTGGTTCTCCTGTTTCTCTATTCCACCCCGATTTTGTCGGCTGCCCAGCCCGTTCCCAACGAGCCGGATGCGGCCCGCGAGCGTTTGATGAGCTTTATCGAGGACTGAAACACGCTGGGTTCAGGATCAATAAAACTGATAGCGACTATGCATAAAGGTTGCTAGTTAACTTCTGTTTTTTGATCGATTCTGTGGGCACTGAAACATGCCCACGGAGAACACCATGGCCAGCGCAATCATTACTTCTGCCAAATACGGCGCCTACCTGGCCATCGGTCTTTACGTGGCCATGGTGTTGGTCGTCAGCCTTTCGGCTCAATCGCAACAAAGCCTTCAAGCACCGATTCAGGTCGCTTATCCCGCCATTCAATTCGAACACCAAGCTCAAAGCGTAATGGTCGATCACGCCGATGTGGCGGGAATGGTGGGGGCATGAAAGGACGCAAACTCTGGGTCATCGCCTTCCTGGCGTTCATGACCAATGGCGCTTCTTTGCTTGGGATCGGGCAGGGCTCGGCGGGGTCGGTGGCACGGGCCATCGAATGCAACCACAACATCGCCCACAACATTCAGACCGCCAAGGCTCTGGAGCTGTTGGTGGGCAATCCGCCGATCAAACCCAATGGTGAATTCTTCGGGCCATTCCAGGTGGATTGCTCGGTGTTGGGAATGTGCGCGGTGTTGGCATGAATCCCCAGTCTAATGTGGCGAGGGAGCTTGCTCCCGCTGGGCTGCGCAGCAGCCCCAAAACCTGCCACCTCATTGTTTCAGACAGTCTTCATCAGCTGATCTACGACTGCTACGCAGCCGAGCGGGAGCAAGCTCCCTCGCCACAAGTGCGCGGTGTTATTTCTGCATCACACCGGTGAACAGGTCTGACTCGATGAAGCGCTGTAACCAGGCCTGCAATCGCACATAAGGCGTCTGCCCGAACCACTCGCGATCCACGTGGGCGAATTGCCGCACGAACGGCATCAGGGCGATATCCGTCAGGCTCGGGTGATCGGCCAGCAAGTAGTCACGCCCCTCCAGCAATTCATCCAGCTTGCGCAAAAACACCTCGCCCTCGGCGCGATAAACAGCCATCGGCTGCTCGGGATAACGCTCGGCGTACTTGTAGCGATTCAGGTGCACCTTGAACACTTGATCGTTCTCTTCGATCAACGCGGCGCAGTGTTGCTGTGCTTGTGGATCATCCTTGAGTAACCAGTCCTGCGGATCGTTCTGCGCCAGCGCCCAGCGCATGATCTCCAGGCTCTCATCGATCACCCGCCCATCCACACTCAGCACCGGCACCGTGCCTTTGCTCGACAGTGCGAGCATTTCGGCCGGTTTGGCCTTGAGGCTGACCTCGACGATCTGCACCGCAACGCCCGAATAGCGCAGGGCCATGCGTGCGCGCATGGCGTAGGGGCAGCGGCGGAACGAATACAACGTATTCATTTCACCTCCAGCGTACTCAGGCCGTTGCCTTGACGGTGAACCTGGATTTGCACCGGAATCCGTTCATGCATTTCCTGCACGTGGGAAATCACCGCGACCTTGCGTCCCTGCGCTTGCAGGCCGTCGAGGGCGTCCATGGCCAGTTGCAGGGATTCAGGATCGAGGCTGCCAAAGCCTTCGTCGATGAACAGCGATTCGATTTTCAGTGTGCTCGACGCCATCGACGCCAAGCCGAGCGCCAGGGCCAGTGACACCAGGAACGTCTCGCCGCCGGACAGCGAATGCACCGAGCGCAGTTCGTCGCCCATCTCGGTGTCCATCACCAATAACCCGAGCATGCTGCCGCCACGTTTCAACCGATAGCGCCGCACCAGTTGCCGCAACTGGACGTTGGCGTGATGCACCAGCAGGTCGAGGTTGTAGGCTTGGGCGATCTTGCGGAAGGTGTCGCCGGTGGCCGAACCGATCAGTGCATTCAGACGTGCCCAACGCTGATACTCGGCGTAGGCATCGGCGATTTGTTGCGCCAGCGCCTGATTGGCATTCTGTCGGCGCTGATCCTCGGCCTGTTCCGCACGCAATTCGGCGCAACGATGTTCGCTGGCGGCGAACAGGTTTTGCAGCTCTGCCAGCGTCGTGGCCAGTTGTTCGGCATCGAGATTGCCGTTGTGCTGCGCCTGATGATCGAGCAGGCGCTTATCCCGCTCCTGCAGCAGCACTTTGGCTTGCTCGATGGCTTTTTCGCTCTGCTGCAAACGTTGACGCAGTTCGCTGACGTGTTGGTCGTCGACGCTCAACAGATCTTCCAGTCCACCGTCGTCCAGCTCTGGATGCTGCGCACGCCAGTCGGCGATCTTGGCGCTCAGCTCGCGATCTTCGGTTTCCAGGGCCTGCGAACGTTCCTGCTGCGCTTTGAGTTCAGCGGCCAGTTGCACCAACCGCGTGTGCACGGTTTGCAGTTCCTGATTGGCCGTCGCTTCGGCAGTGCGCGCCTGCTCGACGGCCTGATCCAGTTGCTGCTGCCACTGTTCGGCGCTGGCATGTTCGCCCAGCAGTTGCGTCAGTTTTTCCTGGCAAGCCTGTTGCTGCCCGGTCAGCGCCGTGAACTGCTGCTGCGCAGCTTCCTGTTGCTGGATGCGGGTCTGCTGTTGGTACTGTTCTTTCTCCAGCGTCTGCTGGCGCTGTTGCTGTTCGCCGAGTTCTTCGCGCTGCTGGTCGAGTTGTTGCAGGCGCTGGGCGATCTGCCGGTCGAGCTGCATGAAGGTCGCGGCGGGTTCGTTGCGCAAGGCCTCCAGCGTGTCGGCCGGGAGCAGGGTGCTGAACGCCTTCAGTTCTTCGTCCAGACGATGGCGATCACTGCTCAATTCACGTTGTTGGTTGATCAGGTGTTGTGTTGCTTGCTGACTCGCCGCTTCCGCGCTGCGCAGTTGTTGCGCAAGGCGCGCGGCATCCTGTTGCAGGGTGAGCAGGGCGGTTTGCCGTTGTTCATCCTGCATGATGCTCTGGTTCAACTGGCTGCTTTGTTGGGTCAGCCAGGTATCACGTTTGTTGGCGTCCTGGGCCAACAGTTGAGCGGACAGTGGGTGCGCCTCCAGGCTCGGCGTCAGGCCTTGTTGCTGAGTCGCGAGTTGTTCCTGCTGTTGCAGCAATTCCTTTTGCTGGGCAATCAAACCGCCGACTTCGGCACGCAGATCGGTGAGTTTTTCCTTCAGTAGGTCCACTGCTTTCTGAGCGTTGGCCTGTTCGCTTTCATCATGCCGGCCGAGGCTTTGCAGCAAGGCTTCAGGCTGATGATAAGGATGGTCCTGGCTGCCACAAACCGGGCACGGCTGATCGTCCTGCAACTGCGCGCGCAGTTCTTCGACGCTGGCACTGCGCGCCAGACGCTGACGTTCCAGCAGTTCGCGGGTGACGGTCAAGGTCTGTTCGGCGACGCTCAGTTCGGCCTTGGTCTTCACCCCGTCCTGGGTCAGACGATCGCGGTCTTGCTGAGCGGCGAGTTGCCGCTGCTGAAGCTCGGCGCCGCGCTTGTCCAGTTCCTGCTGGCTGGCCCACAGTCGCGTCAACTCTTCAAAGGCCCGCAGTTGCTTGCGGTTGTCCTGCAGCAGACTGCCGAGGATCTGAATCTGCTCGGCCACCGCTTCAGGCTCGGCGCCGGCTTCTTTGTACAGCACCTCAAGGCTCTGGCGTTGTGTGGCCAGTTCCTCGGCGGTGCGAGCGGCGCTTTGCTCGAGGGCGGCCAGTTCGGCCTGGCCCTTGTTCAGGCGATTGCCGATCAGCATCAGTTGTTGCAGGCGATCGCGGTAGGCGTTCCAGGCATCGCCCAATGGCGCCAGATGAGTGCTTTGCTCAAGCTCCCCGGCAATCCGCTGCAACCGTTCGGCGACCTGTTTCTGTTGCTCGAGCAAACCCTGAATCGTGCCCTGACCCTGAGTGCAGGCCTGTTCCGCCTGCTGCTTGAGGTCGGCACTGAGGCTGGCGTCCTTGGCCAGGCGGGCGAGGGTGCTTTGCTCCTCGAAGGCCTGACGCAGCAGGGGCACGCTGGAGGTGTGTTGGCTTTGCGCTTGGGTCAGCGCCGTTTGCGCAGCGCTCAGGCTCTGTTCGAGTTGAGTCTGTCGCGCGCTCAGCTCGCTTTGCTGTTGCGTGTGTTGCTGAATCTGCGCCGCCAGCGGCGTGAGCTGGGCGGTAAGTTCGGTCTTGCGCGCGAACTGATGCCGTTGCGGGGCCAGTTGTTCCAGGCGAGTCAGCTTCAAGCGCTCGCCGGCCAGGCTGTTCCAGTGTTGCTGGGCAGATTGCAGTTGCTCGGTAGCGCTCTGTTGTGCGTCCTGCACCTGGCGCAGTTCCTTGAGCCAGGTGTGTTGCAACTCCAACTGTTTGAGCTGCGCCTGCTGGGTCTTGAGTTGCTGCTGAGCGTCGTTGAAGCGCTCATCGAGTTCGGCCCGGGCTTCTGGCGACAGCGGCGTGACCCCGGTGGCCTGATCCTGCAACAACTTGTGGGCTTCGCGAGCTTCCTTGGTCTTGTCAAAGGCGCGGCGACCGAGACGGGTGTAGAGCGCGGTGTCGGTGAGCTTTTCCAACAGTTCGCTGCGGTCGTTGTCGTCAGCCTTGAGGAAGGCGCTGAACTCGCTCTGAGCCAGCATGACGGCGCGGGTGAACTGTTCGAAGTTCAGGCCCAGCGCGGCTTCGAGCTGTGCTTTGTATTCGCCTTTCTGGCTGGCCAGAAGTTGATCCTGATCGATGTCACGCAGGCTCTGGCGACTGGCTTGCAGTTTGCCGCCGGCCTTTTCCCGGGCGCGATTGGCCTCCCAGCGAGCGCGATAGCGGCGACCGTCAATGCCGACGAAATCCACTTCTGCATACCCTTCGCCTGTGCCACGCCGCAGCAGTGTGCGTGGGTCGCCAGTGCCGATTTCACCATCGGCGTCCGGGACCTTGGCGTCGCGGCCGGTGTTGTTCAGGCGCGGCACGGCGCCAAACAGCGCCAGGCACAGCGCGTCGAGCAGCGTGCTTTTGCCGGCACCGGTCGGCCCGGTAATCGCGAACAGACCGGCACTGGCCAAGGGCTCCGCAGTGAAGTCGATTTCGAACGGCCCGGCCAGGGAGGCGAGGTTTTTCAGGCGGATCGCGAGAATTTTCATGGCTGTTCGCTCTCCATCTGCACGTCCTGCAGCAGCTCGGCGAAGTCCTTGAGCGTTTGCTCGTCAACCTCGCTGCCGTAGTTGTCCTGCCACGCGCGGCTGAACAGTTCCTGAGGCGAAAGCTGATCCAGTTCGATCAAGGTGGTGCCGTCATCGACGCCTTCGCGGCTGCCATTGCCGGCGTATTCGGCAGCGATCCGCACCAGCCGCACGGCTTTGCCTTGCAGGGCGGTTTCCACTTGATGGCGCAGGTCCGGTTGCGGTTCATCAAGACGGACCCGCACTTCCAGCCACGGCTGACGCTGGATATCGGCGAGCAGGTCGATGTTGGGCAGGTCGGCCAGTTGCAAGAGGATCTCCGCCAACGGCGCGGCGCCGAGGCGTTGCAAGTGGACAGAGCGCGGAATCAGGCGCGGTTCAACGCTGACCAATGTTTCGCCATCAAGCTTAATGTCGAGGATCTGATGCTGGTAATTGATCTCGGAGAACGACAACGGAATCGGCGAGCCGCAGTAGCGAATGCGCTCTTCACCGTTGACCTTCTGCGGCTTGTGCAAATGCCCGAGGGCGACGTAACTGATACTCGGCCCGAACAGACTGGCGGGCAGGGCTTCGGCGTTGCCGATGATCAGGCTGCGCTCGGAATCTTCCGAAACCGAACCGCCGGCCATGTGCGCATGGCTGATGGCGATCAGCGCCTGGCCTGGCGTGCGCTTGGCGTTCGCGGCTTCGATCAGCCATTCGTGAACCTGGCCAATGCCGCGCAAGTAGTTATCACCCAAATGCGCACCGGTCACTTCGGCGGGGCGCAGGAACGGCAGCGCCAGGCACCAGGCGGCAATTTCGCCGCTGGCATCCGGCAGCGGCAACAACAGGCGCTCGGCATCCAGTTGACCGTCATCGAGCCACAGCACGCGACCGAGCGCGTGAGTGCGCAAGCGCCGCATCAACGGCGCGGGCAGTTCGATTCGCGAACCGGAGTCGTGGTTGCCGGCGATCATCACGATGGTCAGCAACGGCTGCTGCTCGTGGGCGCTGACGATGAAATCGTAGAGGCGTTCCTGGGCTTTGACCGGCGGGTTGACCGTGTCAAAGATATCGCCGGCGATCAGCAGCACGTCGGGCTGATCCAGCTTCAGCTGACGCAGCAGCCAGTCAAGAAAGCAGGCGTGCTCGAAATCGCGCTCCTGGCCGTGCAGGTTCTGCCCAAGATGCCAGTCGGAGGTGTGAAACAGACGCAAGGCGTACTCCGCAACAAAATAAGGTGATGGCCGCGAGGAAAAGGGTGGCGGCTAAAGAGGGGAGAGTTTACTGGCAAACACATGGGATGGCGCGATGGATCTGATCGAACCGAAGACCTGTGGCGAGGGAGCTTGCTCCCGTTCGGCGGCGCAGCCGTCGCAAAATGGCTGATGCGTTATGTCAGAAGAAACGAGTGATATGGTTTTTGGGCCGCTTCGCAGCCCGGCGGGAGCAAGCTCCCTCGCCACAGGGGGCAATGATTATTTCGGATACAGCGGCGGCAACCCGGTATCGCCAACCAGGTCTTGAACCCCCTCGGCCGTCGGGATCGCCCGAATCGCGCGCCAGAGATCCTCGCCCTGCCAGTACTGGCCGGTTTCGCTGTACAGCGCGCCGTTCAGGCCGTCCAGTGCATCGGACAGCGGCACAAAACGCGCCGCCATGTCGGCCAGGGTTTCCGGTTGTTGTCGGGCCCAGGCGTCGAGGGCCTGGCGAGTGGCGTGGGAGTCGTTGGCCTGGCAGGCGCGTTTGAGGTCGTCGAGCAAGGTGCGTGGGCTTGGGCCGGTCTGCGCCGCCCGCAGGATCGCCGGTTGCCAGCGGGCGCGCCACCACAGGCCGAAGCCCAGCAGGGTGGTGCAGGCCAGGATCACGGTGCTGAGTTTCCACCAGAGGGCTTCGTTGTTGGCACCGGACATCACCTGTGGGCTGCCCGCCGGGGTATCGACGATCAGGCTCGGGTTGCTCGCCACTTGCAGCGTGCGGGCCGGCAGGCTGCTGTGTTCCAGATGATCCTCGAAGGTGTTCCACCAGACCACTTCAACGCTTGGCAAATCAATGTTGCCGGTGCGGGTCGGCACCAGGGCTTCACGGTCCTCGCGACTGCCTATCAAGCCGCGTTCGCTGCTCTGATTGTCCAGCACCGGTTGATCCGGATAGCGCCGCAGGCCATTGATTTCGGTGGCGGGCAGCGGTGGCAATTGCGAACTGGCGAGGCCTTCGGCGTTCAGGGTCAAGCTGCGGGTCAGCGAGTCGCCGACCTGTAAATGATCCGGTTCCGGGCTCCAGCTTTCGCCGAGGCTCAGGCTGCGGGCCGGCAGCCAGGGAACATCGGCCGGATACGTGTCGGGTTTGGCCTTGACCGTCAGCGGGATCTCGGCGGATTTGACGCGCATCTGCTTGCCCGGTTTCGGCCCTTGAGGTGTTGCGTCCTGGGACGGCCGGGTATCGACTGGCGTGGCACTGAACATCTGCGCCGGAATAATCAATTCACCGCTGTGCTGCGGGTAGATCGCGTAGCGCATTTCGATCACGCCATGGCGCAGGCCGTTGATGACTTTCTCGTAGGTGCGCGAGTCGCCCAGCTGTTCGATGCGCGCATCGGGAATCTGCAACGGGGTCAGGCTGCTGTCGTCGTACAGCGACACCGAATGGTAGATGCGCAAGGTCAGGATGGCCTGAGCCTGCACATAGACGCTGTTCTGGTCGAGGCTGGCCTCGATGAACACCGGCGCCAGTGTGTTGCTGCTGTCCTGGGTTTCGCTCTCGATCACTTGCACGGTAATCGGCTGGCTCTGGACGTCGCCCAGTTGCAGCGATGGGATCACCACGCTGCCGTTTTGCCGGGGCAGCAGGGTGATGATCCAGCGGGTGGTCGCCTGAGTGTCACCGTTGAGGGTGTTCAGTTGGTTGACCTGGCGGGTGCCGCGCACTTCGAACAGTGGCTCCAGCGGGGACAGGTCGGGTTTGCCGAACTGGGTCACGTCGCTGGTCTCCAGGGTCAGTTCGACCGTCTCGCCGGAATTCAGGCGGCTGCGATCGACGCTGGCGACCAGCTCCACAGCCTCGGCCTGAACGGTGCAGAGCAACAGGGCGGGCAACAATGCGAGCAAGAAGGCGGTGAAGCGGGTCATCGAGTTTTTTCCTGATCCTGATGTTGTTGCTGTTCGTACCAGAATTTACGTCTGAGCAGTTCGCCGGGGTCATCCGGGATCTTGCGCAGCCATTGCTCCAGCGCCTGGAGCTGCTCGCCTTCAATCATGTCGCTGGCCGGGCGTCGTGGTGGCGTGGTGCTTTGCTCATCCCCCAACTCGCTGCCCGGGACTTCATTGGCGCCCGGTTGCGGTGGCGTCGTGGGCGGCTGCCCGGCGTCCGGTGTGGTCTGCTCAGCGTCGGTTTTCGGCTCGTCATTGCTGGGTTGGGTGGCGCTGCCGGGCGGCGGTTCCTGGGTGATGCTTTCGGTTTTGCCATCGGCGGTTTTGTCCGGCTCGACGGGCGGCGCTGGGGTTTTCTGTTTCAGCAGGCTTTCCACCAATGCCTTGTTGGTCAGCGCCGGGCGCAGATCCGGTTGACGTTCAAGGGCTTGATCGTATGCATCCAGCGCTGCTTCCAGCTCACCGCTTTTGGCGAGGGCGTTACCCCGATTGTAGTGGGCGTGGGCATCGGTGCCTTGGGTAAACCGCTGGGCGGCGCCACTGTAGTCGCCGGCTTCATAGAGCGCCACGCCTTGCCACTGCGGATCTTCGAAATGCTGCGCGGCCTCGGCCGGACGCTTTTGTTTGAGCAAATGCAGGCCTTGCTGGTCGGGACGCAGCCACAAGTCTTCGAAATCGAAGGCGTAACTCGGTTGCGGCAGCATGAACAATAGCGGCAGGCAGAACAGCCAGCCCCGGCGCCCGGCACAGGCGGCCAGTAACAACAGCGGCAGTAGCAGCCAATAGCCCTGATCGGCCCAAGTGTCGAGGCGCAACGTCTGACCGTCGTTGCGCAGATCCCGTGGCCCATCGAACAGGCCAAGGCCGCGCAGGTCGGCATCGTCCAGACGCGCCTGGCGATAACGTCCGCCCAGGCCGTTGGCAAAGGCTTTGAGGCTGGGGCCGTCCAGACGGGGCACCAGAATGGCGCCCAGGTCATCCTTGAGGAAACTGCCGTCGTCCTGCGCGACCGGCGCCCCTTCGGCGGTGCCAATACCCAGCATCAGAAATTGCGTGGACTTGTCGTCCAGCGCCTGACGAATCCCTTGGCGTTCCTGTTCCGTCAGCGACGAACCGATCAGCAGGATCCGACCTTGACCGAGTGCGCCCTGATCCAGCAGCGCAAGGGCCTTGGCCACCGCCAGATCGGCACGATGACCGGCTTGGGGCATCAGCGACGGCTTGAGCGCATCCACCAGGTTGCGGCTGGTCGACAGGTCATCCGACAGCGGCACCAAGGTGTGGGCGCTGCCGGCGTAGACAATGATTGCTGTCTGCGCGTCGCTGCGGTTTTGCAGCAGGTCGAACAGCTTGCGCCGGGCTTGTTCCAGCCTGTTTGGCGCACTGTCGGTGGCGAGCATTTCCGGGGTCAGCTCAAGCAACACCACCAGCGGGTCGGCGGGTTTCTGGCTGGTTTGTTCGACGCGCTGCCAGCTCGGGCCCAGCAGGGCCAGAACGGTCAGCACCCAGGCCAGGCCCAAGGCGACCCATGGCAGTTTGCTTTCGCGACCACTGCCACCACTGAGCAATGCGGCATGGAAGGCCGGCGGCAGAATCATTTGCCAGCGGCCAGCGCGTTTCTGTCGATGCCAGAGTTGCCAGAGCAACCAGCCCAGCAACGGCAACAACAGCAGCCACCAGGGGCGGAACCAGTGTGGCCAGAGCGCAATCATCGGCGCCTCCGCAGGCGCAGGCGTTTAAGCCGCTGACGCCAGTCGGGCAGTTGGGTTTGCAGAAACCGCTCTTTGTTAAACAGCTTCTTGGTAAACAGCCGTTGCAACGGGTTATCCGGCCAGCGCTCGCGGATCACCAGCAGCATGCTCAACAGCAGCGCCATCGCCAAAGGCCAGTGATACAACGCTTGGGCCGGGCGGGCCTGAGTGGGTTGTTGAGTCACCGGTTCCAGTTGGTCGAGGGTGCGCTTGATCGCCTGCAATTCCTCGCCGTCGCGGGCGCGGAAGTACTGGCCGCCGGTGGCTTGGGCGATGGCTTTCAGAGCCGGTTCGTCGAGGTCCAGGCTCGGGTTGATGCCAAGGAATCCCAGGGTGCCGCTTTGTTCCGGATCGGCACCAATACCGATCGGGTAGATTTTCACCCCTTCGTTGGCTGCCAGCCGTGCGGCGGTCAACGGGTCGATTTCACCACCATTGTTGGCACCGTCGGTGACCAGAATCAGCACGCGGCTTTGTGCCGGGCGTTGGCGCAGGCGTTTGAGGCCCAGACCAATGGCGTCGCCGATGGCGGTGTTTTTGCCGGCGATGCCGATCCGCGCTTCGTCGAGCCATACGCGCACGGTGTGCCGGTCGAAAGTCAGCGGCGCTTGCAGATACGCCTGGCTGCCGAACAGAATCAAGCCGACCCGGTCGCCGTCGCGGCTTTCAAGAAAATCGCCAAGCAAATGTTTCACCAACGTCAGTCGGCTGACGTCTTCGTCCTGCCACTGCATGTCGGGGAAATCCATCGAGCCGGACACGTCGACCGCCACCAGCAAATCGCGACCACTGGCGGCAATCGGCAGGGGTTCGCCGAGCCATTGCGGGCGCGCCGCGGCGATCAGCAATAACAGCCACAGCAAAATGAACGGTGCTTGCTGACGCCACGCTGGCAGGTTCGCCCGGGCACGGCGGCGAGCGAGGCCTTCGAGGTCGCTGAGGAAGCTGACTTTGAGCGCCGGCTCGCCACTGTCGGCCACCGGCAGCAGCACCCGCATCAGCCAGGGCAGTGGCAGCAGGGCGAAGATCCACGGCCAGGCGAACTCAAACATGTTTGCGAATCCAGGTGTCGACAGCTTGAGTCAGGCCAGCGATGGCCTTGTCATCGAGTTTGCATTCGGGTTTGTAGGCGCCTTCCACCAGCACCATCCAGCGCGTGAGGCCGGCGGCCGGGCAGCGGTTATCAAGGAACGCCAGCCATTTGCGCCCGTTAAGGGTGTGGCTCTGGCTGTAGGGGTAATGGTTGCGACACAGGCGTTTGAGCAAGCCGTTGAGTTGCTGCAGCCAGGCACCGGCCGGGGCGCCGTCGTAGGGCTTGGGCATCCGGGCGAGTTCGGCCAAGGCCGCGAGACGCACCGGGTCCAGCGGTTGTTCGGCACGGACGATAGGGCGCTTGTTCGGGATGAAGCGGCGCAACTGCCACAGGCCGAAACCGATCAATGGCAGCAATAAAAGCAGCAGCCACCAGCCCGGCGCCGGCGGCCAGAAGCCGATCGGTGGCGGGGAAATCAGCGGTTGCAGTTGATCGAGGCTGCTCATCGACCTTTCCCCGGACGTTGAGGATTGAGGTATTCGCGCAGTTGCTCGACCATTTCGCTTTGGGTGCTCAAAGGCATCAGCAATACCCGCAACTTTTGCGCCAGCAGCTCCCAGCGGGCGATGCGCGCTTCAGCCTGTGCGCGATAAGCCTGGCGCAAGTCGAAATTCAACGTGTCGAGTTCCAGCTGTGCGCCCCGTTCAGCGAAGCGTAAAAGCCCGGCAGCGGGCAGGGCGTGATCCAGCGGGTCGGACACGGGCAGCAGCAACAGGTCGCAATGGCGCGACAACAGGCTCAGCTGCTGTTCGGCACTGTCGGACAAGGCGCGTTCGTCGCAGATCACGATCACCAGGCTGCCGGGGCGCAATACTTCCCGGGCGCGGCGCAGGGCAATGCCGAAGGCGTCGCGGTCGGGCTCGCGTTCGGTGTGCAGCGACTGATTGACCCGCACCAGTCGGTTGAGCAATTGCAGCAGGCTTTGCTTGCTGCGTCGCGGTTTGATCTCGTAGTGCTCGTCGTCGCCGAACACCAGCCCGCCGACCCGGTCGTTATGGCCCAGCGCGGCCCAGCCAATCAGGCTCGCCGCCTGGGCAGCAAGCACCGATTTGAACATCAGCCCCGAGCCGAAAAACAGTCGACGGCTCTGTTCGACCATGATGAAAATCGGCCGCTCGCGTTCTTCGTGGAACAGCTTGGTGTGGGGCTCCTGGGTCCGGGCGGTGACGCGCCAGTCGATGCTTCGCACGTCATCGCCGGCCTGGTACACCCGCACCTGATCGAAGTCCACCCCGCGCCCGCGCAGTTTGGAATGGTGCAGGCCGATCAGCGGGCTGCGCTGGCTCGGCGTGGAAAACAACTGCACTTCGCGCACGCGATGACGCATCTGGATCAGCTCGGAAAGGCTGACACGGATGCCCGGCTCGGGCGGCAGGAGGGCGTTCATCGGGGTCAAGCGACGGCTACGACGTCGAGAATCCGCTGGACCACCCGGTCCTGGTCGATGCCAGCGGCTTCGGCTTCGAAGGAAAGAATGATGCGGTGGCGCAACACATCGAACAGCACCGCCTGAATGTCTTCCGGGCTGACGAAGTCGCGACCGGCCAGCCAGGCGTGGGCCCGGGCGCAACGGTCCAGGGCGATGGAGCCACGGGGGCTGGCGCCGTAGGCGATCCATTCGGCCATTTCCGGGTCGAACTTGGCCGGGATACGCGTGGCCATGACCAGTTGCACCAGGTATTCCTCCACGGCGTCGGCCATGTACAACCCGAGGATTTCCTTGCGCGCGGCGAAGATCGCCTGCTGGCTGACCCTGCGTTCGGGCTTGGTTTCGCCGTGCAGCGCTTCACCGCGGGCCTGTTGCAGAATCCGGCGCTCGACGGTGGCGTCAGGGAAGCCGATTTTCACGTGCATCAGGAAACGGTCGAGCTGGGCTTCGGGCAGCGGGTAGGTGCCTTCCTGCTCAATGGGGTTTTGCGTGGCCATGACCAGAAACAGCGGCGACAGGTCGTAGGTGCTGCGCCCGACGCTGACCTGGCGTTCGCCCATGGCTTCAAGCAGGGCCGACTGAACCTTGGCCGGGGCACGGTTGATTTCGTCCGCCAACACCAGATTGTGGAAGATCGGGCCTTGCTGGAACACGAAACTGCCGGTTTCCGGGCGATAGATTTCCGTGCCGGTGATGTCGGCCGGCAGCAGGTCGGGGGTGAACTGGATGCGATGGAACTGTGCTTCGATGCCTTCGGCGAGCTCTTTGATGGCCTTGGTCTTGGCCAGGCCCGGGGCGCCCTCGACCAGCATGTGGCCGTCGGCGAGCAAGGCGATGAGCAAGCGCTCGATGAGTTTTTCCTGGCCGAGAATCTGCGTTGAAAGAAAGGTTCGCAGCGCGAGTAGCGCTTCACGATGTTCCATCGATGACTGTTCCTGGAAAGGGTGACCGAAGACGTTCGAATAACGCCAGGGCTGGGGGCGTTACTTTAATCCATCGCGGGGGGCGGCGACCAACGGCATTTTGTGCAAAGTGCGGGAATTGATGGGCTAAATTGTTGGAATTTTGTAGACAAGGGGCAGGGTGGTGATTTGGCTGGCCTCTTCGCGAGCAAGCCCGCTCCCACAGTTAACCGCGTTCTTCCAGGAAAAATGCAATCGAATGTGGGAGCGGGCTTGCTCGCGAAGGCGTCCGTTCAGGCACTGAGATTGCGAGGCTCAGAGCTCACTTATATAGGTACCAGTCCCCTTGAGGATGTTCTGCAAGGTTTCTTCCACCTCAGCCAGGTCCTGCGCATCGGTGCTATGCAGGATTTCCAGCGAATCTTCGCCATCGAGCACATCGGCGTCCGCGGCGGCGATTTCGATCAGCAGGCGGTCAGGGCTGAGGGTGACTTTCACACCGTTGAGGGCCGAAGGCTTGTCATGGAAGATGATCTCCAGCTCATCCTCGTCCGGAAAGCGGCTCATCAGGAACATTTCGCCCTCGGCGCTGTTGCAGCAGAGCATGGCCAAGTTGTCTTCTTCTTCGTCGCACGGGTTGACGATCAAGAGGTCAGTTGTCATTTGCATGGGAAAATCCTGGCTCGGCGAGCGTGGTGAACGTAACAAAAGGCAATTCTGCCAGCCCCGGGGAATTTCTGCTCGGCTGAGTGTCAGAAGATGTGTCGTGAACATTCGGGGTGTTACTGGTCATTTTTGGCACGCATGTACCGTAAAACCGGGCATAAAACGCCCATTTTGCTTCACGGCTGCTAGTGTTGTTCAGGGCACCTGCCGCGCGCTGCGTACCGTTGACCGAATATGTCGCAGCGCTGCAAGCATGGCCCTTGCCGCAGTCGTTAAGCTGCGCAACGGATGAGCACCCGTAAAGGCATTGCCTGTTGCCTTGGCAGTCGTTTTTGCAGATGCCCATTCTTGGAAGGTGAATGTGACCTGAGTGTCTCGTCCAGCTTCACCCACCTGTCATCCTGTTTCCTCTGCCCGAGAATCAGGAACAGGGTGACGGATTGCCCCGAAAGGGGTTTGCACGCGACGCTTCCATCAATAACAAGCCCAAGCGGAGTACCACAGATGGCGTTCTTCACCGCAGCCAGCAAAGCCGACTTCCAGCACCAACTGCAAGCGGCACTGGCGCAGCACATCAGTGAACAGGCACTGCCACAAGTGGCGCTGTTCGCTGAACAATTCTTCGGCATTATTTCCCTGGACGAGCTGACCCAGCGTCGGTTGTCCGACCTCGCCGGCTGCACCCTTTCTGCGTGGCGCCTGCTTGAGCGCTTCGATCACGCGCATCCGCAAGTGCGCGTCTACAACCCTGATTACGAACGCCACGGCTGGCAGTCGACCCACACCGCGGTCGAAGTGCTGCACCACGATCTGCCGTTCCTGGTGGACTCGGTGCGCACCGAGCTGAACCGTCGCGGCTACAGCATTCATACCCTGCAAACCACTGTGCTGAGCGTGCGTCGCGGCAGCAAGGGCGAGCTGCTGGAAATCCTGCCGAAGGGCACCCAGGGTGAAGGCATTCTGCAAGAATCGCTGATGTACCTGGAAATCGACCGTTGCGCCAACACAGCCGAACTGAACGTCCTGACCAAAGAGCTGGAGCAGGTTCTCGGTGAAGTCCGCGTCGCGGTCGCCGATTTCGAACCGATGAAAGCCAAGGTCCAGGAGCTGATCGAAGGCATCGACAACAGCCAGTTCATCATCAACGCCGACGAAAAGTCCGAAATCAAGAGCTTCCTGGAATGGCTGGTGGGCAACCACTTCACCTTCCTGGGCTACGAAGAGTTCGTGGTGGGCGAGGATCAGAACGGCGGTCACATCGAATATGACCAGAATTCGTTCCTCGGCCTGACCAAACTGCTGCGTGCCGGCCTGACCGTCGACGATCTGCGCATCGAAGACTACGCCGTTAACTACCTGCGCGAACCGACGCCGCTGTCGTTCGCCAAGGCTGCACACCCAAGCCGTGTCCACCGTCCGGCTTACCCGGATTACGTGTCGATCCGCCAGATCGATGCCAACGGCAAAGTCATCAAGGAATGCCGCTTCATGGGCCTGTACACCTCCTCGGTGTATGGCGAAAGCGTGCGGGTCATTCCTTACATCCGTCGCAAGGTCGAGATCATCGAACAGCGTTCGGGCTTCCAGGCCAAGGCTCACTTGGGCAAGGAATTGGCCCAGGTGCTTGAAGTGTTGCCACGCGACGACTTGTTCCAGACCCCGGTGGACGAGCTGTTCACCACCGTGATGTCGATCGTGCAGATCCAGGAACGCAACAAGATCCGCGTGTTCCTGCGCAAAGACCCGTACGGCCGTTTCTGCTACTGCCTGGCCTACGTGCCGCGCGACATCTACTCCACCGAAGTGCGCCAGAAGATCCAGCAAGTGCTGATGGATCGCCTGAAAGCCTCGGACTGCGAGTTCTGGACCTTCTTCTCCGAGTCCGTGCTGGCCCGCGTGCAACTGATTCTGCGGGTCGATCCGAAGAACCGTCTGGACATCGACCCGGTTCTGCTGGAAAAAGAAGTGGTACAGGCCTGCCGCAGCTGGCAGGACGATTACGCGAGCCTGGTGGTCGAGAGCTTCGGCGAAGCCCAGGGCACCAACGTGCTGGCCGACTTCCCGAAAGGCTTCCCGGCCGGTTACCGCGAGCGTTTCGCAGCCCACTCGGCTGTAGTCGACATGCAGCACCTGCTGAGCCTGAGCGAAAAAAATCCGCTGGTGATGAGTTTCTATCAGCCGCTGGCCCAGGTCTCCGGTCAGCGCATGCTGCACTGCAAGCTGTATCACGCCGATACGCCGCTGGCGTTGTCCGACGTGTTGCCGATCCTGGAAAACCTTGGCCTGCGCGTGCTGGGTGAATTCCCATATCGCCTGCGCCACAACAGCGGCCGCGAATTCTGGATTCACGACTTCGCGTTCACCGCCGCTGAAGGCCTGGAACTCGACATCCAGCAACTCAACGACACCTTGCAGGACGCTTTCGTCCACATCGTGCGTGGCGATGCCGAGAACGATGCCTTCAACCGCCTGGTGCTGACCGCCGGCCTGCCATGGCGCGATGTGGCGCTGCTGCGTGCCTACGCTCGTTACATGAAGCAGATCCGTCTGGGCTTCGACCTGGGTTACATCGCCAGCACCCTGAACAACCACACCGACATCGCTCGTGAATTGACCCGGTTGTTCAAGACCCGTTTCTACCTGGCACGCAAGCTTGCCAGCGATGATCTGGAAGACAAGCAGCAACGCCTGGAACACGCGATTCTGGCAGCACTGGACGATGTTCAGGTGCTCAACGAAGACCGCATCCTGCGTCGTTACCTGGACCTGATCAAAGCGACCCTGCGGACCAACTTCTACCAGACTGATACCCACGGTCAGAACAAGTCCTACTTCAGCTTCAAGTTCAACCCGCACCAGATTCCAGAGCTGCCGAAGCCGGTACCGAAGTTCGAAATCTTCGTTTACTCGCCTCGCGTTGAAGGCGTGCACCTGCGCTTCGGCAATGTTGCTCGCGGTGGTCTGCGCTGGTCCGACCGTGAAGAAGACTTCCGCACCGAAGTCCTGGGCCTGGTAAAAGCCCAGCAAGTGAAGAACTCGGTCATCGTGCCGGTGGGTGCGAAGGGTGGCTTCCTGCCGCGTCGCCTGCCACTGGGCGGCAGCCGTGACGAGATCGCGGCCGAGGGCATCGCCTGCTACCGCATCTTCATCTCGGGCCTGTTGGACATCACCGACAACCTGAAAGACGGCGCACTGGTACCGCCGGCCAACGTCGTGCGTCATGACGACGATGACCCGTACCTGGTGGTGGCGGCGGACAAGGGCACTGCAACCTTCTCCGACATCGCCAACGGCATCGCCATCGACTACGGCTTCTGGCTCGGCGACGCCTTTGCGTCCGGTGGCTCGGCTGGTTACGACCACAAGAAAATGGGCATTACCGCCAAGGGCGCGTGGGTTGGCGTACAACGCCACTTCCGCGAGCGCGGCATCAATGTCCAGGAAGACAGCATCACTGTGGTGGGCGTCGGCGACATGGCCGGTGACGTGTTCGGTAACGGCTTGCTGATGTCCGACAAGCTGCAACTGGTCGCTGCTTTCAACCACTTGCACATCTTCATTGACCCGAACCCGGAGCCAGCCAACAGCTTCGCCGAGCGTCAGCGTCTGTTCGACTTGCCGCGTTCGGCGTGGTCGGACTACGACACCAGTATTATGTCCGAAGGCGGCGGGATCTTCTCGCGCAGCGCAAAAAGCATCGCGATTTCCCCGCAGATGAAAGAGCGTTTCGACATTCAGGCTGACAAGCTGACCCCGACCGAACTGCTGAATGCCTTGCTCAAGGCACCGGTAGACCTGTTGTGGAACGGCGGTATCGGTACCTACGTCAAAGCCAGCACCGAAAGCCACGCCGATGTCGGCGACAAGGCCAACGATGCACTGCGCGTGAACGGCAACGAACTGCGCTGCAAAGTCGTGGGTGAGGGCGGTAACCTCGGTATGACTCAGCTGGGTCGTGTCGAATTCGGCCTCAATGGCGGCGGTTCCAACACCGACTTCATCGACAACGCCGGTGGTGTGGACTGCTCCGACCACGAAGTGAACATCAAGATCCTGCTGAACGAAGTCGTGCACGCCGGTGACATGACCGACAAGCAACGTAACCAGTTGCTGGCGAGCATGACCGACGAAGTCGGCAACCTGGTGCTTGGTAACAACTACAAGCAGACTCAGGCCCTGTCCCTGGCGGCACGTCGTGCCTTCGTGCGGATTGCCGAATACAAACGTCTGATGAACGACCTGGAAGGCCGCGGCAAGCTGGATCGCGCCATCGAGTTCCTGCCGGCCGAAGAAGCGATCAACGAACGCCTCGCGGAAGGCCATGGCCTGACCCGTGCCGAGCTGTCGGTGCTGATCTCCTACAGCAAGATCGACCTCAAGGAAGCGCTGCTCAACTCCCTGGTGCCGGACGACGACTACCTGACCCGCGACATGGAAACCGCTTTCCCGCCGACACTGGTGAGCAAGTTCTCCGCTGCCATGCGCCGTCACCGTCTGAAGCGTGAAATCGTCAGCACCCAGATCGCCAACGATCTGGTGAACCACATGGGCATCACCTTCGTTCAACGACTCAAAGAGTCGACCGGCATGAGCCCGGCGAACGTGGCCGGTGCATATGTGATCGTGCGTGACATCTTCCACCTCCCGCACTGGTTCCGTCAGATCGAAGCCCTGGATTATCAGGTATCGGCCGACGTACAACTGGAGCTGATGGACGAGCTGATGCGTCTGGGTCGCCGCGCTACGCGCTGGTTCCTGCGCAGCCGTCGCAACGAGCAGAACGCTGCCCGTGACGTCGCGCACTTCGGTCCGCACCTGGCGGCGTTGGGCCTCAAGCTCGACGAACTGCTGGAAGGCCCGACCCGCGAAGGCTGGCAGACCCGCTACCAGGCTTACGTCGCTGCTGGCGTGCCTGAGTTGCTGGCGCGCATGGTTGCAGGCACCACTCACCTGTACACCTTGCTGCCGATCATCGAAGCTTCGGATGTGACCGGCCAGAACGCAGCGGACGTGGCCAAGGCCTACTTCGCCGTGGGCAGTGCGCTGGACATCACCTGGTACCTGCAACAGATCAGCGCTCTGCCGGTTGAAAACAACTGGCAGGCCCTGGCCCGTGAAGCGTTCCGTGATGACGTCGATTGGCAACAACGTGCGATCACCATTTCCGTTCTGCAACAGGGCGACGGCACCCAGGACGTGGAAACACGCCTGGCGCTGTGGATGGAAGAGCACGAAGGCATGATCGAACGCTGGCGCGCCATGCTGGTGGAAATCCGTGCCGCCAGCGGCACCGACTACGCCATGTACGCGGTGGCCAACCGCGAACTGCTAGACCTGGCGTTGAGCGGTCAAGCGGTGGTGCCTGCTGCTGTCACTAGCAGTGCGGACGCCGAGCTGGAGCCGGCTGCCTGATAGGCGCTGAATGAAGAAAGCCCCGTCTCGAAAGAGATGGGGCTTTTTTTTGTCTGAAGGTTTTGTGGTGTCTGGTCGGGCCTCTTCGCGGGCAAGCCTCGCTCCTGCAGGGATTGCAGGTGTCCACAAAGTCGGCGTTCCACACAAAACCTGTAGGAGCGAGGCTTGCCCGCGAAGAGGCCATCAGCCGCACCGAGGCCTTTCTATGTGCAGCGATCAGTTTTCCAAAGGAATCAACACTTTCTCATCCGGGGCCAACACCATGAACACCAACAGTTTGGCGGGTTGGGTAGCGCTGGCGTTTTTCGAGACCAGATGTTCAGAGCCAGCCGGTTCATACCAGTAATCGCCCGCCTTGTAGCTGATCGCTTTTTCGCCTTTGACTTGAGAGATGATCGCCCCCGAAAGCACATAGGCCATGGCCGTGCCCTGGTGTTTATGGGCGATGGACGATTGGCCCGGCTCGTAATCGACTTCGATCATCAAGGCTTTTTTGCCGGGTGCGTTCTTCAGCATCTGGTCCTGCAGGACGGTGACTTTTTCTGAAGGAGCGGTTTCGTGGGCGAATGTCAGGGCTGAAATGCTCAGCGTCAGGGCGGCGAGAGGCGCGGCAAAAAAACAAAGCGTTTTCATGGTTGATTACCTGAGGTGGTGAGTCGTCAGGGACCACAGTAAGCCGCGCTATCGGGCAATCAAACGGCCAATTTTCGGGAAGGTGAGGGGGCCAATCAAGAACGTCAAAATCAAAAGATCGCAGCGTTCCGCAGCTCCTACATTGGAATCGCGTACACCCTTGAAACATCGGGCGGACGCAAATTCTGTAGGAGCTGCGGAACGCTGCGATCTTTTGATCTTGTTTTAGACGATTGGAAAGCTGTTGAAGTCGACGGCATTGGCCAGTCGGCTGTCGATCAGGCCGATAAAGCCTTGCACTTCGGGGCAGTTGAAATGCGATTGCATGGCCGCTTCCGATTGCCAGCGGGCGCTGACTGTCCAGCGGGTGTCGTCCTCGGGGCAGCGGTCGACCATATAGGAGTCACAGCCCGGAAGTTCGCGCAGGGTGTCGACAATCTTTTGCAGTTGCTTACCCAGTTCGTCCGAGCGGCCGGCGGCAGCCTGCACCTTTACGGTGTTGATCACTTCGTTGGACATTGCTCACACTCCTGAATCAGGCTGGACGAATCCTGCTCATTGAGGGATAACGCCCAATCAGGATAGGCCTGCACCCCCAGACCGCCAATAGCCAATCGCCAGATAAAGCCGCAGACCAATCCCTCAACCGAGCTGCTGCAAAATGTCCCGCAAACGGTCCAGGGCGATGTCGATGTCCAGGGTTTCGATCGCGCCGAACCCCAGGAAAAGCCCGGCCCGCGGCGCTTGCTGGTAAAAGAAGCTGTCCAGGGCATAGAGCCCCACTTCGACTTTTTTTGCCAATTCGATCACCAATGGAATATCGACCGGCACCTTGCACAGCACCGCCATGTGGAACCCGGCAGTGGTCGGCACCGCTTCGAACCACGGCGAAAGGTCGCCCGCCATGCGCGCCAGGATCCGTTCACGGCGCCCGGCGTAAATCGTATGGCAGCGCCGGATGTGCTTGAGCAGACAGCCCTCGGCGATGAACTTGGCGAGCGCCCATTGGGGCAGGGTGGAGGTATGCAGGTCGGTGAGCTGCTTGGCGCGGATCACCGCTTCGAGGATCGCCGGTGGCAAAATCGCGTAACCGAGCCGCAACTCCGGCAACAGGGTCTTCGAGAAAGTGCCGACGTAGGCGACGATGCCGCGCTCATCCAGGCTTTGCAGCGAGTCGGTGGGCCGGCCTTCGTAGCGGAATTCGCTGTCGTAATCGTCTTCGATGATGATCGCCCCCAGCTCATAGGCCCTTGCGAGCAGGGCTTCCCGGCGGGCCTGGCTCAAGGGCATGCCCAAGGGGAACTGGTGGGACGGGGTGACGTAAATCAGCCGGGTACCATCGGGAATATGCTCGACCTGAATGCCTTGCGCATCCACCGGCACGCCGACCACCGTTGCGCCATGGCTCCCGAACAACAGGCGCGCCGGCGGGTAGCCGGGGTCTTCCATGGCGACGAGGCTGCCCGGTTGGGTCAGCACCCGGGAAATCAGGTCCAGCGCCTGTTGCGCGCCGTTGCACACCACCACGTCTTCGTCCTGACAGTTGACCCCGCGCGAAAACGCGATGTGCCGTGCGATGGCATTGCGCAGCGCCGGCAGGCCTTCGGGCTGGCTGTAGAAACCTTTGGAACCGGCCATCTGGCGCAAGGCATGGGAGGTGCAGCGGCGCCAATCGTCCTGCGGAAACTGGCCCTTGCTGGTGGCGCCACCAATGAACTCATAACGCAACGAGCCTTCCAGCGTCGGGTGGCGCAAGAACGTCGGCAGGTTGCGCCAGCGTTCGATGACATCAAAGCTGGCCAGCTCCGAGTGGCTCTGCTTGTGGACGATTTTCGCCGCCCGGGCATTGACGTAAGTGCCTTTGCCGATCACCCCGGTGAGGAAGTTCTCATAGGTCAGTTGCGCATACGTGTCGGAAATGGTCTTGCGCGAAATCCCCAGTTGTTCGGCCAGCAAGCGGCTGGGCGGCAGCTGCGTCCCGGCTGTCAGGCGACCGGATTCAATGGCGTCGCGCAGTTGCCGGTACAACTGGCCTGCCAGGTCCTTGCGGCCGTTGATGACAACATGAAGTTCCATACCGGCGAGGCTCCCTGGGCGGTTGAGGCGACTGTGCGTCGCGCCAGATTACCCGCATGAACGGCCGCGCAGAAGTTGCGTGGGCGAAAAAGCTGCGATTGGCCTGCTGCCGGGCGGTCCATGGTTTTTTCGACGAATTGGACCTGTGACGCTCGGGGATCAGCCTCTACCTTGGAGTCACCTATCCGATCCACGAGGTCGCGCCATGAACTCCCGTCTGGATTACTACAGCGCATCGCCCAAAGCGATGAAAGCCATGATCGCCATGGAGGCCTTGGCCCGCGACCTGAGCATCGAACCGGCTTTGTTGAACCTGATCAAAATCCGCGCCTCGCAGCTCAATGGCTGCGCCTTCTGCACCGACATGCATTGCGTGGACGCACGCCGCTTCGGTGAGAGCGATCGCCGGTTGTACGCGATCGTGGTCTGGCGCGACAGCAACTTCTTCAACCCTCGGGAGCGAGCCGCCCTGGCCTGGACCGAAGCGGTAACCCTGCTCTCGCAAAGCCATGTGCCGGATGACGTTTACGCCCTGGCCCGGGAGCAGTTCAGCGAAGGCGAACTGGTCGACCTGACCGTGGCCGTCAGCACCATCAACAGCTGGAATCGCCTGGCGGTAAGCTTTCGGCAAACGCCCTGCGGTTGATTCAAGCGCAAACCCTGTGGGAGCGGGCTTGCTCGCGAAGACGGCGGCACAGTCCACATTGATGTCGCCTGACACACCGCTTTCGCGAGCAAGCCCGCTCCCACAGGTTCCGTACCGTGACTGGCCGACATCAGGCGATTTGATCCGGTTTTTGCCCGGTTGTCACATCAGGTTCATAAACAGTCAGCAGGATAAAACGCTCAAGGACAGATCGACAGGGAGTGATCAATGTCATTCATGGAACCCACTGATCGTCAGGGTGTGACCGAGTACCGTTGGCCCGTAGAACAAAACCAATCCTTACACTCACTGGCCGGAATCGATCCGGTGCTGGTGCAGTCTTTCCGGGTCTGCGCCCGTTGCGGTTGTTTCATGCAAGCGGCCCGCAGCCTCAACATCAAATCGACCCAATTGCGTAAACAACTGGCACAACTTGAAGCGCAACTGCGGCGTTCGCTGTTCAGCCACTCGAGCAATGGCTTTGCACTCAGTCGTGACGGCTTGCGGCTTCAAGCGCAGTTGATTGCCCTGGCCCGCGAACGCGACTTGCCCGTGATCGAACAGCCCTTGATTCGCCTGGCCGTCGCCGAGTCGATCCTGCACGACATCCTCGGCCGTGATCTGGTCTCGCTGCTGCGGCGCAACGCCAGTGTGCGCCTGGACATCATTTCCCTGGACAGCGAACTGGCCCTGCGAGCGATCAGCGCCGATGTGGTGGTATGGCTGGCGGGCCCCGATTCGCCGTTGCCAGGCCCCAGTTTTGCCGTCAGCGAGCCCCAACGTCTGGCACGGCTGGACTATCTGCCTCACATCGCCAAACGGTATTCACGGGTCGCGGCGCGGCCGGACAGCCTGGCTGACCTGGCCGATTTCATGCTGGTGCAATGGCAGTACGACCGCCATATCGCCGCTTTTGGCCCGTGGAACAGTCTGGTGGAGCAGCGTCTGGCGGGCGTGGTGCAGCTGCATTCCTATGAGCTGATGCTTGAGATGATCCGCTGCAGCGCCTGCATCGGTTTGCTACCGCACTACATGAGCCAATTCGACCGGGGGCTGGTGGCGTTACCCGGGCTCTTCAAGCAACCGATGCAGCGCCAGGTGTGGATGGCGGTCAATGCCGAGTCCCGGAATGAGACTGAGGTGCAGGGGATCGTCGAACTGATCCACAACACCTTCAGCGAGCGGCGGGAGTGGTTCGAGAGTTGACGGCTAACTAATGTGGGAGCGAGCAAGCTCGTCCCCAAGCCCTCCGTGGAACATGAGAACGATCAATTTCTTTGGCTATCCGCTTGGATATCGGCCGGTGCGGCGGTGAAAGCAGGCGGCGCAGCATGACCGTGCACTGTCTGAGCCCCAACACCACAACTTGCGAAAAACGCCATCAGGCTGAATCCTGCGGCGCGAAGCAAACCTTTCATAGAAATTTCCTCATTTCCGAAGGTGACATTCAGTCCGGCCAATAACGTCGTTTCTCAAGTCAAAAATCGAGGTGGCGGTGCATGACTCCGGTGCTGGATAGTCGATTGGTATGCTTTTTACTCTAGCAGGTGGTTGTCGCTTCAACGGTCTAGCCATGCCGCTCTGTATGCAGCACGCATCCGGGCAACCGGCAAGGGACAAAAAACACCGCCACAGCCTGCCATCAAGAGCAAAAGATCGCAGCCTTCGGCAGCTCCTACAGAGATTGGGTACACCCGCTGAATGACGGGTACACACGATCAATGCAGGAGCTGGCGAAGGCTGCGATCTTTTGACTTTGCTTTCGTCAGGCCCGCGCCCGAATCTCCGCTCCCACATTTTGATCTCGTCACACATGGGGATCGCGGTTTAGAGTGACCGGTCACACATCGATCAAGGACGAACACCACCATGCCCGACCACGACCCCGCCATTCACCTCGAACGCTTCAGCGAATCCCACATCGAGGGCATCACCGCGCTCTACAACGACCCCGCCGTGGCCCGGCAGGTGCTGCAAATGCCGTTTCAGTCCAGCGAGGTCTGGCGCCAACGCCTGATGGCGGACAACGAGCGGGCGGTGAAACTGGTGGCGCTGCACCAGGGATCGGTCATCGGCAATATTGGCCTGGAGCAGTTTTCGCGGATCCGCCGCAGCCACGCCGGTAGCTTTGGCATGGGTGTCGCTGTGGCGTGGCAGGGCAAGGGTGTCGGCTCGAAACTGCTGGCGGCAGCGCTGGACGTCGCCGACAACTGGATGAACCTGCAACGGGTAGAACTTTCGGTGTACGCCGACAACGAAGCGGCCATCGGCCTGTACCGCAAATTCGGTTTCGAGACCGAAGGCCTGTTTCGCGATTACGCCGTGCGTGACGGTCGGCTGGTCGATACCCTGAGCATGGCGCGCCTGCGTCGCCGGTAAGTCAAAAAAATCCTGTGGGAGCGCGGCTTGCCCGCGAAGAACGATGACGCGTAATGCCTGAAAAACCGCGGTGCATTCTTCGCGGGCAAGCCACGCTCCCACAGGATATTCGTCGCTCATATTTCTTGACTGACCGGCATTAGGCCAAAGCCGATTGAGTCAGTCACCCAAAGCAAACGCCACCGCCGCCTGCGCATGCAGTTCGGTGGTGTCGAGCAAGGGCAGGGCGCTGTGCTCGGGTTTGATCAGCAGGCCGATTTCGGTACAGCCGAGGATGATCGCCTGGGCGCCGCGTTCGGTCAGCGACTCGATCACCCGTTGATAGACCTGACGTGACGCCTCGCTGATTACCCCGACGCACAACTCGTCATAGATAATCCGGTGCACGGCCAGACGTTCATCAGCCTCCGGTACCAGCACCGTCAGGCCCTTAGCCGTCAGACGTGTCTTGATAAAGTCCTGCTCCATGGTGAACGCAGTACCCAGCAAACCCACCCGCAGCGCACCGGCGTCCAATGCCGCTTGACCAGCCGGATCGGCAATGTGCAGGAACGGAATATCGATGGCGACCTGAATCTGCCCGGCCACCTTGTGCATGGTGTTGGTACACAGCACCACGCACTCGGCGCCACCCGCCTGCAGACGGCGGGCCGCATCCACCAGAATCTCCGCCGCGTCGTCCCAGCGCCCGGCATGCTGGGCCTGTTCGAGCGGGCCGAAGTCGACGCTGTACATCAACAGTTTCGCCGAGCGCAACGGCCCGAGGCGATCACGTACCTGCTGGTTGATGAGACGGTAATACTCGGCGCTGGACTCCCAGCTCATGCCGCCGATAAGGCCGATGGTGCGCATGTTGTGCTCCTGTAATGGCAAACCCTTGCGAGGGTGCTCTTTATTCGAGAGTATCCCGTGGGTCTTCATGGCGATCTATCAGGAAATTTCACATGCCCAGTGTGCTGAGCCAGCGCCTGCCGGGTGGCAAAATCTGCCTGCAACTCTTGCCTCGTGCGGCCTACAGCGCGCGCGATCCGGCACAGTCAAAAACGCTAGGGGTGACACTGGAACGTCAGCAAGGCGTGCATGCGATCGATTCTGACCGACGGACAGATTTTGATACCTTTGCGGGTGTATTGGCTTATACGCCTATCGGCGTGGAGGTGTTTTCCGAATCAGCCACCGGTGGTGAGTATCTGCTGATGCAGTTGGACGAGCAGTTCGCCAGCGAACAGTTACCCTCCGTCGCCCACCGCGTGCAGTCTTGCGGCAATCGACGAGCGTTGTCTCTGGCACAAGAAGTACGGCGTCAGTTGCTCGCCACGCAGCCCGATTTACTGGCGCTTGAGCAATGTGCCGTGGCGCTGGTTGGTGTCGCGAATTGGAAAGCCGATATCACGGAGCGTGCCGCGCCCCGGGCCTTCGCCCGCGTCATGGAGCAGATCAGCGAGCAGTTCCAGCAGCCTCTGACGCTGGAACAATTGGCCGCCACCTATGGGCAAAACGAGCTGCGCTTTCTGCGCGACTTCACCCAGGCTATCGGCCTGACACCCCACGCTTACCTCATTGAAATGCGCCTTCAGGCGGCACGAAGGATGATCGAATGCACTGATCTGTCCTTGGCCTGTATCGCTCTGGATGCCGGTTTCGCCCATCAGTCGCACATGGGCAGTGCCTTTCGCAAGCACCTGGGCATGACCCCTCGCCAATACCGTTCACGCTTTTAGTCGTACGCCTGTGGCGCGCATCTGCCATGCTCAAAGTCCGCAGCAACGCTTCAACCAAAGGAACACCGCAATGGACGATGTACAGCAACTGGGCGAGATGCTTCGCCACTATGCAGATAGCGAAGCGCACAAGAAGCAACTGTTTGAGTCGCAATCGGCCGTGTGGGCGACGCGCATTGGTGAGTTGTTCGATCAGATCCAGCAGTGGCTGGCCCCGGTCTTGGCGCCGAATCTGCTGGAAGTGAGCCGCGAGGCGTATGTCGCGTCCGGGCCGAGCGTGCCGCTTGAGACGTCGACATTCAAAACCGAGAAATTGTCCATTGTGATCGCCGGGAAACCGGTGGAGTTCGTGCCGGACGTGATGGGCGCGGGTGGGCAGATTTCCCTCGCAGTGATGGGCTTGACTGCCGCACGTTATGGCAGCATTTCGCTGGTGTGCCTGCCGCCCTCCAGCAATTGGCAGTGGCGCAAGACCAATGGCTTGAAAGACCCGGACACCTTTGCCTTCGATGCGAACTTCCTGGCGCAGCAGCTGCAGAGCCTGATTCCCCGCGAGCGTGGCTGACCGGGTTATTGGTGACCAACACATAACCACTGTGGGAGCGGGCTTGCTCGCGAAGAGGGAGTGTCAGTCGGCATCAATGTTGCCTGACACACCGCCTTCGCGAGCAAGACCGC
>NZ_AKJE01000019.1 GCF_000282495.1 Pseudomonas sp. GM79 | reverse complement strand
CAACCTCTAATTACGCTTTTCTTGCAGAAGGGGGCTTTTTAGCTGTTAAACGTGGAATCCGGCGGATTACAGGCGGCAATCTCAGCACCAACAACAACGCACCTATAGATGCATAGATAGCCCACTCCTTCAGATCGGCACGAACGATCCACAACATATGCAGCAATCCGAGTCCGAGAACCACATAGACCAACCGATGCAACTTCTTCCAGCGAGAACCCAAACGCCGCTGACTGTAGCGATTGGAGGTAACCGCCAATGCCAACAAACAGAGAAACCCCAGGGCCCCGACAATAATGTACGGTCGCTTGCGCAACTCGATACCCAACTGCGACCAATCAAAGCCAAGAATGAACGCTGTGTAACCGCTCAAATGCAGAACAACATAAGCGAAGCACCACAAACCCAACTGTCGTCGAACCGCTATCCATCCCGGCCAACCGGTGAGCTTCTGCAAAGGCGTGATGCTTAATGTAATGAGCAGCAGCACAAGCGCCCCCTGCCCCAGACGGTCAACCAATACCTTGCCTGGATCAGGTCCCAGCACATCCGCCCAAGCCTGATACAACCAAAGCACTGGCCAAATCGCTGCAGTGATGAAGACGCCAATACGCCAAAACGGATATCGCATCAGTAATTCTTCCGCAAATCGAGCCCTGTATATAGAGCAGCAACTTCATCCGAGTAACCATTGAACATTTGCGTGTCCCGCACATTGGGCTTGAACAGACCGCTCGGCAAACGCCTTTCCCGTGCCTGGGTCCAGCGCGGGTGATCGACTGTCGGGTTCACGTTCGCATAAAAACCATATTCATCGGAGGCGATACTCTGCCAGGTAGTTTTCGGCTGCTCGCTGACCAGGCTGATCCGCACGATGGATTTAATGCTCTTGAAACCGTACTTCCAAGGCACCACCAGACGCAGCGGCGCACCGTTCTGATTCGGTAACTCACGCCCGTACATGCCCACAGCAAGAATCGCCAACGGATTCATCGCCTCATCCAGACGCAGCCCTTCTACATAAGGCCAGTCGATCAGGGCAAAACCGGAACGCTGCCCGGGCATACTGGGGTCCTGCAAGGTTTCGAAGCGAATGAACTTGGCTTTGGAGGTTGGCTCGACCTCCTTGAGCAAAGCCGAAACAGGAAAACCGATCCACGGAATGACCATCGACCAGGCTTCCACACAGCGAAGACGATAGATGCGCTCTTCCAGTTGATAAGGCTTCATGAAGTCTTCCAGCGCATACCGCCCCGGCTTCCCCACCTCCCCGTCTACCACCACGCTCCAGGGTTCGGTTTTCAGCGCACCGGCGTTGGCCGCAGGATCACCTTTATCGGTACCGAACTCATAGAAGTTGTTGTAGTGGGTCGCATCCTTGAAAGGCGTGATCGCCTCGTCTTTGACGCTGACCGCCCCCCATTTGGTAGAAGGAAGCTTTTCGGCAAACCATGAGGGCGCCTTGCCAGGCTCGACATCAGCATAACGCGCAACATCGTCGGCACTCGCCCAACGCGGCAGACTGCTCACAGCCAAACCGGCGACGGTGGCACCTAATACACTGCGACGAGAAAGGTAGAGGGATTCAGGCGTGACGTCTGACTCATGACAGTCAGACGCTTTGGGGACTTTGATCAGCATGACAACTCCGCAGCTTTGGAGGACAGATGCACCCATAGACTGCGGAGTATGAGGGAAATTACATCACTCGGCTTTTTTGTGCCGACGAAGGCGCAGCAGGTACTGCACCGGCCCGGAAGCCGCATAGGCAAGGAAAACCAGCAGCAGGATACGCGGCGGATCACTGAACACAACGGCGAATACCAATACCACTGCAAGGATCGCGACAAAGGGAACACGCCCTTTCAAGTCCAGCTCCTTGAAGCTGTTGTACTTGATGTTACTGACCATCAGCATGCCAGCGGCGGCAACCATCAGTGCAACCAGGAACGACATCTTGGAACCCTGAATGCCGTAATCGCTGAATGCCCAGACAATGCCCGCGACCACACCGGCGGCGGCCGGACTGGCCAGGCCGATGAAGTAACGTTTGTCTGCGGTGCCGACTTGAGTGTTGAAACGCGCCAGGCGTAACGCCGCCCCCGCTACATAGATGAAGGCGACCATCCAGCCGACTTTGCCCATATCGCCCAGGGCCCAGCCGAATGCCAGCAATGCCGGCGCCACACCAAAGGCAACCATGTCCGACAGCGAGTCGTACTCGGCACCGAAAGCGCTTTGGGTATTGGTCATACGGGCAACGCGACCGTCGAGGCCGTCGAGTACCATGGCGACGAAAATCGCGATCGCGGCAAACGCAAAATATTTGCTCGCGCCGATGGCATCACCGGCACTCAAGGCACTCTGGGCGCTCATCGAGTTGATGATGGAATAAAACCCTGCGAAGAGGTTCGCAGTGGTGAACAGATTCGGCAGAAGATAGATACCACGATGCCGGACTTTACGACCTTCAGCGTCATGCCCTTCTTCGATGTGTTCATCGATGGGCAGAAGGCTTTCGGCGTCAGAAGCCTGCTTTGGCTCTTCGGGACGTTCGCTCATGGACATTTACCTTGCAACGGGGTGGAAAGTTTCGACAGGTGCCTGGGACGACGGTGCGGCCACAAACAATGCAGCTTTATACCAGAACCGGCGGATCCAAACGAAAAAACGCGGCCTAGGCCGCGTTTTCCGTACAAGCTCGGGACTTAGTTCTTGGCTTTGTCGACGATCTTGTTGGCACCGATCCAAGGCATCATGGAACGCAGTTGCTCACCGATGATTTCGATACCGTGAGCGGCGTTGTTACGACGCTTGGCGGTCATCGAAGGATAGCCGGTGGCGCCTTCGCTGATGAACATCTTGGCGTATTCGCCGTCCTGAATACGTTTCAGGGCGTTGCGCATGGCCTGACGGGATTCGGCGTTGATCACTTCCGGACCGGTCACGTACTCGCCGTACTCAGCGTTGTTGGAGATCGAGTAGTTCATGTTGGCGATACCGCCTTCGTACATGAGGTCAACGATCAGCTTCAGTTCGTGCAGGCATTCAAAGTAGGCCATTTCCGGCGCATAGCCAGCTTCAACCAGGGTTTCGAAACCGGCTTTTACCAGTTCAACGGTACCGCCGCACAGAACGGCTTGTTCGCCGAACAGGTCGGTTTCGGTCTCGTCCTTGAAGGTGGTTTCGATGATGCCGGTACGACCACCACCAACGCCAGCAGCGTAGGACAGTGCAACGTTTTTGGCGTTGCCCGAAGCATCCTGGTAGATAGCGATCAGGTCAGGGATACCGCCGCCTTTGACGAACTCGGAACGCACGGTGTGGCCCGGAGCTTTCGGCGCGATCATGATCACGTCGAGGTCAGCACGTGGCACAACCTGGTTGTAGTGAATCGCGAAACCGTGGGAGAAGGCCAGGGTGGCGCCTTTCTTGATGTTCGGCTCGATTTCGTTCTTGTACAGGGCAGACTGGAACTCGTCCGGGGTCAGGATCATGACCAGGTCGGCAGCCGCTACGGCGGTAGC
>NZ_AKJE01000018.1 GCF_000282495.1 Pseudomonas sp. GM79 | reverse complement strand
GCTCGCGAAGAGGCCCTGACAGGCGCCACTGCACTTTCTGGAAACACCATGCCCAACATCCTCCTGGTCGAAGACGACTCCGCGCTCTCCGAACTGATTGCCAGCTACCTGGAACGCAACGGCTATTGCGTCAGCGTGATCAGCCGTGGCGATCATGTGCGCGAACGGGCGCGGCTCAATCCTCCGGACCTGGTGATTCTCGATCTGATGCTGCCGGGGCTCGACGGTTTGCAGGTCTGCCGCTTGCTGCGAGCCGATTCGGCGACTTTGCCGATCCTGATGCTCACCGCCCGCGACGACAGCCACGATCAAGTGTTGGGCCTGGAAATGGGGGCCGACGACTACGTCACCAAACCTTGCGAACCACGCGTCTTGCTGGCCCGGGTGCGCACCTTGTTGCGCCGCAGCAGCCTCAGCGAACCGATGACCGCCAACGATCGCATTCTCATGGGCAACCTGTGCATCGACCTGTCCGAGCGCACCGTGACCTGGCGCGAGCAACTGGTCGAGCTGTCCAGCGGTGAATACAACCTGCTGGTGGTGCTGGCCCGGCATGCCGGCGAAGTACTGAGCCGCGACCAGATTCTGCAACGTTTGCGCGGTATCGAGTTCAACGGCACCGACCGCTCGGTGGACGTCGCAATCTCCAAGTTGCGGCGCAAGTTCGACGACCATGCTGGCGAGGCGCGCAAGATCAAGACCGTGTGGGGCAAGGGCTACCTGTTCAGCCGCTCCGAGTGGGAATGCTGAGTCGATGTTCAGAATCCTGTTTCGCCTCTATCTGGTGACTATCGTCTCGTTCAGCGCGGCGATCTACCTGGTGCCGGACCTGGTGATCCAGGTTTTCCATGAGCGCTTCGTGACCTATAACCTTGATTATTCCCGAGGTTTGCAAACGCTGATTGCCAAGCAGTTTCGCGCCGTGCCTTCAGAGCAGTGGCCAGCGCTGGCAGCTGAGATGGACAAGGAATTCCAGCCGCTGGACATTGTGCTGGCCCGTAACGATGACGCCGAATTTACTCTGGATGAACGTGCGCGCTTGCAGCGCGGGGAAAACGTCGTGCGCATCGGCGATTGGGGCTGGCGCACCTTGGCCGTGGCGCCGTTGAACGAGCAACTGGTCGTGAAGATGGTCGTGCCGCCGGACCCGACGGACGTCAGCTGGTTGTACTGGAGCATCAACGTGCTGATCGGCGCGACCATGCTCGCCTGTCTGTTGCTGTGGTTGCGCCCGCACTGGCGCGACCTGGAACGCCTCAAAGGCACCGCCGAACGCTTCGGCAAGGGTCACTTGAGCGAGCGCACACAGATTTCCCCCAGCTCCAACATCGGCAGCCTGGCCAATGTTTTCGACACCATGGCCGGCGACATCGAAAACTTGCTCAACCAACAGCGCGATCTGCTCAACGCCGTGTCCCACGAGTTGCGCACGCCACTGACGCGGCTGGATTTCGGCCTGGCCCTGGCGCTGTCCGACGACTTGCCGGCCACCAGCCGCGAACGTCTGCAAGGCTTGGTCGCGCACATTCGCGAACTGGATGAACTGGTGCTGGAATTGCTGTCTTACAGCCGTTTGCAAAACCCGGGGCGGCTGCCGGAACAGGTCGATGTGTCGCTGGATGAGTTCATCGACAGCATTTTGGGCAGCGTCGATGAAGAACTTGAGTCACCGCAAATCGTCATCGATGTACTGCTCAACGGCCAGCTCGAACGCTTCTCACTGGACCCGCGACTGACCGCCCGGGCGATCCAGAACCTGCTGCGCAACGCCATGCGGTACTGCGAAAAACGGATTCAGATCGGCGTGCAGGTGTGCCCCAAGGGCTGTGAGATCTGGGTGGATGACGATGGCATCGGCATTCCGGAAGAAGAGCGGGAGCGGATTTTCGAGCCGTTTTATCGGCTGGACCGCAGCCGGGATCGGGCCACAGGCGGGTTTGGTCTGGGCCTGGCAATCAGCCGTCGGGCGCTGGAAGCGCAGGGCGGCACACTCACCGCGCAAGCTTCGCCGCTGGGGGGAGCGCGGTTTCGACTTTGGTTGCCGACCCCGGTTTAAAGGCACTCTTTCAGACGATTCGCGTTTGCGGGTTTCCCCCGATCCAAATGTAGGAGCTGCCGAAGGCTGCGATCTTTTGATCTTGCTTTAAAAGAATAAGATCAAAAGATCGCAGCCTTCGGCAGCTCCTACAGAGAGCGGGGCCGCTTCGCGACCCAACGGGGGCAAGCCCCCTCGCCACAGGGAATCACCAGTCACAGATTGTTGAGCGCTCAACCAAGTATTTCGGTTGATGGAATCAACCCGACCCCAGCCACCTGCATCCGGTCAATTGCCGCCGCCAGCGATCCATCCAGATCAATCGCCCGACATGCATCCATCACCACAAACGCATTGAACCCCGCAGCCCGCGCGTCCAGCGCAGAAAACATCACGCAGAAATCCAGTGCCAGCCCGACCATGTAAACCGTGTCGATGCCGCGCTCTTTAAGATACCCGGCCAAGCCTGTGGTCGTGGTTCGATCCGCTTCCAGAAACGCCGAATAGCTGTCGATGTCCGGATTGCAGCCTTTGCGGATGATCAGTTGGGCGTGAGGCAGGTCCAGTTCCGCGTGGAACTCGGCGCCGGGTGTAGCCCGTACGCAATGCTCAGGCCAGAGCGTTTGCTCGCCATAAGGCAACTGAATCACATCGTAAGGTTTGCGCCCCGGGTGGCTGGAAGCGAATGAGGCATGGCCGGGCGGATGCCAGTCCTGGGCAATGATGACCTGCTTGAACTGGCGACCGAGCTGGTTAATCAAGGGCACGATCAGGTCGCCCTCCGGCACCGGCAGTTGACCACCGGGAATGAAGTCGTTCTGTACGTCGATAACCAGCAAGGCTGCACGTGAAGAGATTGGCATGGGCGGATTCCTCCTTGGAAAGTCCGGTGCAAGCATAGTGATAACTTTGCTGGTGCGCTAAGTCGGGTTCATGAAATGGCTGCGTTTGTGGCGGTGAAGGTCAGTTGGATCGGCGGTGTGGCCTTCGCGGGCAAGCCTCGCTCCTACGGGGGTTATGTATCCGACACCATTTCCCTGTAGGAGCGAGGCTTGCCCGCGAAGAGGCCCGTCCAGACACCACAAAACCCGGAGTAGTCCCGCATTTGGCCGAACCGCTGCCTTACTGCCGGCACGGATGCCTTGTTATAGTTCGGGCCTCATATTCTGCCCGGTAAAGGATCACTGCCATGTCTCAATACACCGCCTTCAGCGTCGAATTGGCCGATAACATCGCCCATGTGCAGATCAATCGCCCGGAAAAGATCAATTCGATGAACGCCGCGTTCTGGAGCGAGATCATCGAGATTTTCCAGTGGATCGACGATACCGATGAAGTCCGGGTGGTGGTGCTCAGTGGTGCCGGCAAGCATTTTTCTTCGGGCATCGACCTGATGATGATGGCCGGTATGCTCAATGAGTTGGGCAAGGACGTCAGCCGCAATGCACGGCTGCTACGACGAACGATCCTCACGCTGCAAGCGTCCTTCAATGCCGTCGACAACTGCCGCAAACCTGTACTGGCGGCGATTCAGGGTTATTGCCTGGGCGGCGCCATCGACCTGATCTCGGCCTGCGACATGCGTTACGCCGCCGAGGACGCGCAATTTTCCATCAAGGAAATCGACATCGGCATGGCAGCCGATGTAGGCACTTTGCAACGCTTGCCACGGATAATCGGTGACGGCATGCTGCGTGAACTGGCTTACACTGGTCGCACCTTTGGCGCCGACGAAGCGCGATCCATTGGCCTGGTCAATCGCGTCTACAGCGATGCCGCCAGCCTGCTTGAAGGCGTGATGGGCATTGCCCGCGAGATCGCCGGCAAGTCGCCGATTGCGGTCACTGGTACCAAAGAGATGATCAGCTACATGCGCGACCATCGCATCGACGACGGCCTCGAATACGTCGCCACCTGGAACGCCGCCATGCTGCAATCCACCGATCTGCGCGTGGCCATGGCCGCCCATATGAGCAAACAGAAACCCGAATTTCTGGATTGATTAACCATGACTTCACGCTGGACCACCGCAGTACTGGACACCGATCAACCCGGCGGCTGGGCCGTGGCGCGCAGCCCCGAAGGCTTTTTGTTCGATGACAATGGCGCGCTGTTTCCACGCGAATGGCTCAAGCGTCAGGACCTGTCGATTCTCGCCGAGCATGGCATCGGTCACCTGGATGGCGAACCGGTCTACCTGCTGGAGTTGCGCAGTCACAGCGAAGTACCGGGCTGCAACTGGAAAGGCCTGCGAGCGTTCATGCTCGAGGGCGATCACACCGTCTACAAGGTGCTTGGCTACGCCGCGCAAATCGGCACCTGGGCCCGTGAACACCGTTTTTGCGGCAATTGCGGGCAGGTGATGAGCCAGGTGCCGCGTGAGCGGGCGATGTACTGTGAGCCGTGCGATATACGCCACTATCCGCGCATTTCACCGAGCATGATCGTGCTGGTAACCCGTGGCGACGAGGTTCTGCTGGCTCGTTCGCCGCGTTTTGTCGCCGGGGTCTACAGTACGTTGGCGGGGTTTGCCGAGCCGGGTGAGTCGGCCGAGGACTGCCTGATTCGCGAGGTCCGCGAAGAGGTGCAGATCGAGGTCAAGAACATCCAGTACATGGGCAGTCAGTGTTGGCCGTTCCCGCATTCGATGATGCTTGGTTTTCACGCCGAGTACGCCGGCGGCGAGATTGTCTGTCAGGAAGACGAGATCGAAGACGCCCAGTGGTTCAACGTGCACGAGCTGCCGCCGTTGCCGGCGTCACGCTCCATTGCCCGTTACCTGATCGACGTCTACGTGGCGCGGCGCTTAGGCCACGCTGAACCAGTGCTGCCAGGCTAACCGGACGGTCAAGCCGAGCACCACGGTGATGAACACCGGACGAATGAATTTCGCACCGCCGCTGATGGCGGTGCGCGCGCCGAAGAAGGCGCCGACCATCACCGACAGGCCCATGCTCAGGCCGATGATCCAGTCCACTTGGCCGGAAAATATGAACACCGACAGCGCCGCGATGTTGCTGACGAAGTTCATGCTGCGCGCCACGCCGCTGGCCTTGACCAGGTCGATGGGGTAGAGCAGCAGGCTGCTGACGGTCCAGAACGCTCCCGTTCCCGGACCGGCCACGCCGTCGTAGAAGCCGAGGCTGAAGCCTTGAGTCGATTGCCACTTTTTCTTGATCGGTGCGTCGCTGTCCAGCGGCGCCTTTGGTGTGCCGCCGAACAACAGGTACAGACCGCAGGCGAAAACGATCACCGGCAGCATCTTGTTCAGCCATTCCGCCGGCAGGTAATGAGCGACCACGGCACCGGTGAGTGCGCCCACCAGCGTGCCGACAATGGCGTGCATCCATTGCCGTGGATGGAACAACTTGCGCCGGTAGAAAGTGAAACTGGCGGTGGCCGAGCCGAAGGTTGAACTGAGCTTGTTGGTGCCCAGCACCAAGTGCGGCGGCAGGCCGGCGGTCAGCAGTGCCGGGGTGGTCAACAGACCGCCACCACCGGCGATGGCGTCGATGAAACCGGCAATGAAAGCGACGAGAGCCAGAACGGCCAGGGTAGTGAGGTCAACGCTGAGTTCGAAAGGCATGGAATGGGCTTATTCGGCAGGGTCGCAGAAAAGAGCTGCGGGGAAGGGCCGCTATCTTACCCATATCCAACTTCTGCGGCGACCTGTCTGGCCGCTTTCGC
>NZ_AKJE01000017.1 GCF_000282495.1 Pseudomonas sp. GM79 | reverse complement strand
CCAGCAAGATTGCCAGCGCCAGTTGTGCGGCGACACCAGTAACAAAAGGGGACACCCATTAGGTCCACTGTCCGCACCGAATCGAAGTGCTTTTACTGATCTCGGCTTTGGCCAACTACATCATTTGTTTAACGGGGTTGCAGACCCGCGAAGCGGGTCATGAACATCGCTTTTAAAGCAATAGCCTTAGACGCCGGCGGGTGTTGTCGCTGTGGTGACTGGGCTTGGAATACTGGCGCAGCGGACGCGGCTCAAGTTCTCGAAAAACCTTGGAGAGACTTGAGCGTGCGTTGCGAGCCGAGGTACATCAATAGGCGCAGGCGTTGGAGTAGATTTGTGGGGATCCCTCAGGGTCTGCCCCGTTTTTTAACTATTTTATGCACAGCGATTAAAAGCCAATCGAAGTGCCGCGCCAACTTCTCCAGGCGAGCTATTTGAAGAAACAACTACATAGTCACTTTCATTTATCCCCTTGCCACTCCAGGCCTCAAGCTTTTCGTGAAAACTGGGGCGAATGATTATTTCGCCATTCTTGCTTTCCACGCTGCATTTTTTCATGTCTTTAAATAGCGCACGCTTATTCTTGTATCCATAACGATCAATGACTCTATCAACCCACTTTTCATATCGTTGTTTGGTCAAATCATAGTCGTACAAATCTCTGTCAAACGTGGCTTCAGGGTGAATCCAGACCTCCTTGCGTGGCTCAGGCAGTACAAACCTGCTCTGCGCCAGAGCCTCTAGCACAGAAGCGCCCAGTTCTTGGACGCTAATGTCAGGAGCCATTAGACAATCCATTCCCTGAGGATCCGCGCGGCAGCTGCTGTATCCAGAAAATGTTTTGACAGAAATAAAATCCTTATTGACTTTCACTTCCGCCCAAGCTGTTTTTGCAATCTCATTCATATTATTTCACCGTACTAATTTTTACAGTAACGCCTTTGCTCGCACCGTATTGAATCGCCTTATTAATCTGCTCCCACTGAGCCGTCGTTGTACTCTTCGGAATAGCAACTTGCAGTTCACGAGCATTAATTTTACCTGCAGTTAGCGTCACATCTTTAAGGCTGTATTCCGTAAAATTAAACGCCGCATCAATATTTCGTTTGAGTGATGAAAACACCGAACTCGGGTTCGCTATTTTTGATGCTGTGGTTGTGTCCAGCGTCTTGGCACTAATCAAAAAAGGGGACAGATTTATTTTCTAGTCATTGCACCAATGCCAAACAAATAAATCCGCCCCCTTTACCGCTAACATAACGAGTCAAGCAATCGCCAACGCAGTTATAAGCACAGCTCTTTCCACCGATAAAGCAGCGCCATCCGCACCTTTTGCACCATTAAATCAGACCAATCTCTCGCAACTGCCTCTCACTCGCAAATTCCAATCCACCACTAGCAACTCTAGATCCATCTGAGTATTGGGAGTACCCACAAACATTGCACTGATAAGCCAACAACCCATTATGTCTACCTATGAAAACGCGCATTCCTTCAGACTCACACTTGGGACATTGCTCATCAACTTCGACCGTCGCCAATTCCTCAACCGTATCGCGTAAAAATCTCGCAATAGCTTCTACATCTTTAGCCTGACGCTTCAAAATAACATTCTTGAAATTAATTAAATCACTCACTTCAAAGGAAGAGTACTCAACTGGAATCACCCTCTCATCTATTTTTGCAATTCTATCGAACCCATAGACCGAGAACGGCTCGCCAGCAAGATACTTATCGTTATTCCTAATCCAAATAAGTATTACTGCAAGAACATGCCTAAAAGGTGCTTCATCACTCAGGGTCGCCACTGCCGACTGGAGTTCATGCCATATTCTTATGGGAAGAGAACGCATCAGTTACCCACCTTAACCGGGAAGGTTGTTATCAAATTTCCTGCTTTATCGGTGAACACCTTTATCACAGAAGTAGAAACGCCACCATCCTTCAACGTAGTAGTGCCAATAGCCCGACCTACATCAACCGTTCGTACAAATTGGCCATCTGGCAGCGCAACAACCGGAGACTTCACAACAGAACTGCTCTGCAGGATCCCTTTCAGCTCATCCGGAGAAATAGTAAACACGGAACGCGAATTGGAGACTTCTCTATTGAAATGCCCATCTAGAACGTGGTCGAAACCCGCAGATACTGGATTGCCGTTATCTCGAAGAGGGGTCGTTTCCGTACGACCATTGGCAATGTTTACACGAGACTGTACTCGGCCTGGGATCCGAGCAGCAGCTTCGCCTGTTGCTTTTGCACCGTGCCCTGTACCACCCACCACCGTGATACGTGAATCACCTTTCCCCGACACCTTCCCTGGCATCGCGCCCGTCATGATACTGGTAATCAGCTCACCGCCACCAATCAGAAAACGATCGTCCACCTCCTTGGAATCAAGAGACCTATCTTCAATAGCCTCCGCCACCATTTGGCTCAGGGTGGACTGCAGCTTTTCCATGTTCTTCGAAATCGTTTGGCCAATTTCCGTCCCGGCAATAGCTTGCATCACAATAAATTGAGCGACGCCTTTCGGCCCTTGAGCAGCGGCCATTACATACGCTACTGCCTCTTGGCTCCCAGGATGTTCCTTGATATAGGCCTGGACCGCAGACAACTGAAGATTAAGCTTTTGAAGAGGTCGAAGCTCAGGCGGGACGACATACGTCGTTTCCAGGTTCTCTGCGTTTGGATTGCGAGTGTAATTATCCGACTCAAGCGTCTTCTCAATGTCCTCGATGACCCGAGGTTCGATACCATTTAGCCTGGCCAAATTGGCAAGAACACCGTCGATGAACGCGGGATCGCCCATCATCGCCATAGCATCTTTACGGCTCTTGCCTGACAGGAGAAGCGCTTCCAGAGTACTTTCCGCCAGGTCCTTGCCTGCCGCAGCTTGAGCGCGGGCATCCATGGGACGGCCCAGAATGTTATCCACGCGATTGACCACGACGTTCAGCGCTGAGGCGGCTCTGTTGAAGTTGGCCAGTGCGGTCTGGTCATAGTTGAGGAACGCCTTGGTCCATTCCTGCACGGTTACAATAGGGTGGAGTACGGCGTTAATTGAAGAATCACTAACATACAGATCGGTGCGTTCCTCCTCATCCTTGGTGATCTCATACGCCTTGCTCACATCACGGTTCAGCCCTGCCGTGGAGTCAGCGCCCGTCTCGGCGTCATTTCGCCCGCGCCGACGGTTGCCCGCACGATCTGCTCGCGATCCTTCTCGTAGTTCCAGCCTTCAACGCTCCCGCCCGCCTGGCCTTCCTTGCCTTTCCCCAACTGGCTGCCGTCTTGCGCGGTGCCGCCATTACTTCCGGCGCTATAGGTGCCACCGACGTTCAAGTAGTAACCATGCTCCTTGTCTTCACCGACGATATCGCTGAAGCCCAGGGTGCCGGTGTCCAGTTTGAGGTTGCCGTTGTCGGCAGCGATCAGCGCACCATCGAGCTGGGTGTGGTTCTCGGTGCGGATGTCGACTTTGTTTTTGCCAGTGATGCTGGTTTGCTGCTCGACCCAGTTTGTTTTGCCAGTGGTTTGGCCGTAGCCGACCGAGCCGCTGATCCCAGCCCCCGGGCCAATGGTGGCGGTGACGCTGATGTCGAACTCTTTGCCTTTGACTTTACCGGTATCGGCCACGGATGAAACGTTGAGGTCGCCGCCGACGCGGCCAATCACCTCATCACCACGCAACGTGGCGCCGGCAATATTGGTGTCCTTGCCGCTGGTGAAGCCCAGGCGGTTCCCGGCATATAGGTAAGCCTCTTGCTGGCGCTCACCCTCGCGCTCCAGGTTGCCCTTGCCCATGCTGACACTGACATAGACGCCGACACCTTCAGAACCGAAGACCAGACCAGCTTCACCACCACCATTATGTCGGTTGCTATCGCTGCTGCTCTCGTTCTGAGCGGAGGTGATGTTGTATAAAAAGGGGACTAAAAAGGGGACAGATTTAATTTCTGGACAAGCCAGACAAATAAATCCGCCCCCTTTTCTCTCGGAGTAGATTTGTTGGGATCCCTCGCAGCCTGTTCCAATTTTTGCAAACTAATCAATAAAAAATTGCGCCTTCAACTTTTCCACAACTTCACGCATAACGACAAGCGGACAAGCATTACCTTGAGAGTAGATGCTACATAAAGCCATATCTTCTGGATAACCAAAATCCGCATAGGCCTCCTGAAGCCTATCAATCTTGTGTTCGTCACTATCGCCAGACAAATCAATACACAGTAAAAAAGCCAAACGCCACTTATCCATATCAGCGACATCATCTGATATTTTTATTTGTTTTGAGGCAAGCCCAAGCAACTCTTCATCACTTAGACACATCCCTCCTGCGAGAACAGCAACATCCTCACTTTCACTACCATTCAGAAGCTGACTGAGAGCATATTCAATAATATCTTCCCGTCCCACCCAACCTTTACCAAACCCTAACAAAATGGTTGACCACTCCATCAAACCTAAACTGATCAAGCACTTTAATGGATCCATCATCCCCTCCTACTTCTTCGGAATTTGGTTAGGCAACCCAGTGACTTTTCCGCCCGGAATAAAACGTCGATGAGTGACATCTCCTTCATCAACAATCCATTCGAAAACCCCTTCGACACCGTTATTACTACCTTCAATTTGACTGAGTTCAGACACCCTAATCACCACACCACCAGGACCTTTGGTGGGTATTTCAAATTTAGTAGCATCACCAGCATAGTTATCAATAATGTCATTAAATCCATGCTGACCATCAGGAATTTTAGTTGCGCTTCCGACTCTTGGTTTCCCTATGATCTGATTTTCAATTTCTTTTGGACCGCCCGTCCCACTACCCGAGGCATTAGATTCCCCCAGTGCCCCCGAACCGCCTTCTTTGGTCGGGCCCTT
>NZ_AKJE01000016.1 GCF_000282495.1 Pseudomonas sp. GM79 | reverse complement strand
GGCTCGACCAGCCGTAAACCGGTGAGTCAGGCGAGCATTGAGCTGGTGTTCGATAACTCCGACGGCACCCTGCTCGGCGAATGGGCGGCCTATGCGGAAATTTCCATTCGCCGCAAAGTGACCCGCGACAGTCAGACCACTTACTACCTTAACGGCGCCAAATGCCGCCGCCGCGATATCACCGACATCTTTCTGGGTACCGGCCTCGGCCCGCGCAGCTACTCGATCATCGAACAGGGCATGATCTCCAAGCTGATCGAGTCCAAGCCCGAAGACCTGCGCAATTTCATCGAAGAAGCCGCCGGTATTTCCAAGTACAAGGAACGTCGGCGCGAGACTGAAAACCGTATCCGCCGCACCCACGAAAACCTTGCCCGCCTGACCGACCTGCGCGAAGAGCTCGAGCGTCAGCTTGAACGCTTGCACCGCCAGGCCGAGGCCGCCAAGAAGTATCAGGAATACAAAGGCGAAGAGCGCCAGCTCAAGGCCCAGCTGTCGGCTCTGCGCTGGCAGGCGTTGAACGAACAGGTCGGCCAGCGCGAGTCGATCATCGGCACCCAGGAAATCACCTTTGAAGCCCTGGTGGCCGAGCAGCGCAATGCCGACGCGGCCATCGAACGCCTGCGTGACGGTCATCACGACCTGTCCGAACGCTTCAATCTGGTGCAGGGACGTTTCTATTCGGTCGGCGGCGACATCGCCCGGGTCGAGCAGAGCATTCAGCACGGTCAGCAGCGTTTGCGCCAATTGCAGGACGACCTGAAAGAAGCCGAGCGTGCGCGGCTGGAAACCGAGTCGCACTTGGGCCACGACCGCACCTTGCTGCTGACCTTGGGCGAAGAGCTGGACATGCTCACGCCGGAACAGGAAGTCACCAGCGCCGCCGCCGAAGAAGCCGCCGCGGCATTGGAAGAGTCCGAAACCACCATGCACGGTTGGCAGGAGCAGTGGGACACGTTCAACCTCACCGCCGCCGAGCCACGTCGTCAGGCTGAAGTTCAGCAGTCGCGGATCCAGCAGCTGGAAACCAGCCTGGAACGTTTGGCCGATCGTCAGAAGCGTCTTGGTGAAGAGCGTGCGTTGCTATCGGCGGATCCTGAAGACGCGGCGATCATGGAACTCAGCGAGCAGCTGGCTGCGTCCGAGGCTACGCTCGAAGACTTGCAGGCCAGCGAAGAAGCTCAGGTCGAACGCCTTGAGCAACTGCGTCAGGAGTTGCAGCAAGCGCTTTCGGCGCAGCAGCAAGCCCAAGGTGATTTACAGCGACTCAACGGGCGTCTCGCATCGCTTGAGGCCTTGCAGCAAGCTGCACTCGATCCGGGCACCGGCACTGCCGAATGGCTGCGCGAACAGCATCTGGCGGATCGTCCGCGTCTGGCCGAAGGCCTGAGGGTCGAGGCCGGTTGGGAACTGGCGGTGGAAACCGTGCTCGGCGCCGATCTGCAAGCGGTGCTGGTGGATGACTTCGGTGATTTCGATCTGGCCGGGTTTGCCCAAGGCGATTTGCGCCTCCTCAGCCCGGCCACCGATGGCGTGCGCATGCCCGGCAGTTTGCTCGACAAGGTCGAGGCGCAGATTGATTTGTCGCCATGGCTGGGACAGGTCAAACCGGTCGACAGCCTTGAGCAAGCCTTGGCATTGCGCGGGCAATTGGCTGCCGGGCAAAGCCTGATCAGCCGCGACGGTTACTGGGTCGGCCGACACTTTTTACGTGTGCGCCGGGCCAGCGAAGCGGAAAGCGGCGTACTCGCCCGTGGCCAGGAAATCCAGCGCTTGGGCCTTGAACGCGAAGAGCGCGAAGCCACGGTCGAAACCCTGGAAACCCGACTTCAGAATCTCAGGGCGCAACAGCGTCAGCAGGAAAACGGCCGCGAACATTTGCGCCGCTTGCTGCAAGACGAAGCCCGTCAGCAAGGCGAATTGAAAGCCCAGCTGTCCGCCGGCAAAGCCAAGGTCGAGCAGTTGACGTTACGCCGTACCCGTCTCGATGAAGAACTCACCGAGTTGAGTGAACAGCGCGCCCTGGAACACGAAAACATCGGCGAAGCGCGCCTGCAATTGCAGGAGGCTCTCGACAGCATGGCGCTGGACACCGAGCAGCGTGAGTTGCTGTTGGCCCAGCGCGACAGCCTGCGCGAACGCCTCGACCGGGTGCGTCAGGAAGCCCGGCAGCATAAGGATCATGCGCATCAATTGGCGGTGCGCCTCGGTTCGCTGAAGGCGCAACACGACTCCACTCGTCAGGCCCTTGAACGGCTGGAAATGCAGTCCGAGCGCCTGACTGAGAAGCGCGAACAGTTGAGCCTCAATCTGGAAGAGGGCGAGGCGCCACTGGAAGAGCTGCGGCTGAAACTCGAAGAGCTGCTCGACAAGCGCATGACGGTTGACGAAGAACTCAAGACCGCGCAAATGGCCATGGAAGATGCCGACCGCGAACTGCGCGATGCCGAGAAGCGCCGCACTCAGGCCGAGCAGCAATCCCAGTTGATTCGCAGCCAGCTCGAGCAGCAGCGCATGGAATGGCAAGCGCTGACGGTGCGACGCAAGACTTTGCAGGATCAATTGCTCGAAGACGGCTACGACCTCAACGGCGTGCTCGCCACGCTGCTGGCCGGGGCCAACGAGAAAGACGCCGAAGACGAACTCGAGCGCATTGCCGCGCGGATTCAGCGCCTCGGGGCGATCAACCTCGCAGCCATCGACGAATACCAGCAACAATCCGAGCGTAAGCGTTATCTGGATGCTCAGAACGACGATTTGGTGGAAGCGCTGGACACGCTTGAGAACGTCATTCGCAAGATCGACAAGGAAACCCGAAACCGCTTCAAAGATACCTTTGATCAGATCAATGGCGGTTTACAGGCCCTTTTCCCAAAAGTTTTCGGTGGAGGACGCGCGTATTTGGAACTGACGGGCGAAGATCTACTCGATACAGGGGTAACGATCATGGCGCAGCCGCCAGGAAAGAAGAACAGCACCATCCATTTGCTCTCCGGTGGCGAAAAAGCCCTGACCGCATTGGCCCTGGTATTTGCCATCTTCAAGTTGAATCCGGCGCCGTTCTGCATGCTCGATGAGGTTGACGCGCCATTGGATGACGCTAACGTTGGACGCTACGCACGGCTGGTCAAAGAAATGTCGCAGACGGTGCAGTTCATCTACATCACCCACAACAAGATCGCTATGGAAATGGCCGATCAATTAATGGGGGTGACGATGCACGAGCCCGGTTGTTCGCGTCTGGTGGCAGTGGATGTGGAGGAGGCGATGGCCATGGTGGACGCCTGAGTCATTGCGTGTAGGGCAAGTATTGTTGAGCTGTAGGGCTTTTTACCTGCCTTAACTTGCTGGCCAATCGACATAATTCGCGCAAGCCACTGTGAGAGACGGTGTAAAGTTGCCTTTGGTCGTGCTAGTTTAATGTCAATTTTTCGTATACGTGGGCAAAACGCCTGTCAGAACATAGAGTTGGCGCCACGTTTTAAAGCGGTTTGCACAATGTAAACCCCTTATTTTTCAGCATTTTTTATAGAGGCACGGGATTACATGGAAATCGGTCTGCGCGAGTGGCTGATCGTCATCGGCATTATTGTCATTGCCGGTATTCTTTTCGATGGCTGGCGTCGCATGCGCGGCGGCAAGGGAAAACTGAAATTCCGTCTTGACCGAAGTTTGTCCAATTTGCCGGATGAGGACACCAGCGCCGAGCTGTTGGGCCCGCCCCGCGTGCTGGATACCCATAAAGAACCGCAACTGGACGAGCATGATCTGCCGTCGGTGAGCATGCCTGCCCGTGAACCTCGCGAGTCGGGTTCCAAGCGCGGCAAGCGTGGCCATGGCGAGCCGTCGCAAGGCGACTTGAATCTCAATCTGGATCTGGACGGCGGCCCGAGCTTCAACAGCCGTGACGACGATTTCCCGGATGACACCAAGCCTGCCAGCTCGGCCGAGAAAGATCAGCCGCAAGCCGAAGAAGTACTGGTGATCAGCGTGATCTGCCGCGACCCGGCTGGCTTCAAGGGCCCGGCACTGCTGCAGAACATTCTGGAAAGCGGTCTGCGTTTCGGCGAGATGGACATTTTCCACCGTCACGAAAGCATGGCCGGTAACGGCGAAGTCCTGTTCTCCATGGCCAACGCGGTCAAGCCGGGTGTCTTCGATCTGGATGATATCGATCATTTCAGCACCCCGGCGGTGAGCTTCTTCCTCGGTCTGCCAGGCCCGCGTCATCCCAAGCAAGCTTTCGACGTGATGGTCGCTGCTGCTCGCAAACTGTCCCAGGAGCTGAACGGCGAACTGAAGGACGACCAGCGCAGCGTGCTGACCGCCCAAACGATTGAGCACTACCGTCAGCGCATCGTTGAGTTCGAGCGTCGCGCTTTGACCCAGAAGCGTTAAAGTCAAAAGATCGCAGCCTCGTTTCACTCGACAGCTCCTACAGGGTTCGCGATTTTCTGTAGGAGCTGTCGAGTGAAACGAGGCTGCGATCTCTTGATCTTGATGAGATGAGATAGAGCAGCCTCGGCTGCTCTTTTGCTTTATGAGAGAACACCCATGACCGCCGCCAAAAACCGCATTCTAGAGCTGCGCGCCGAGCTCGATCAGCACAACTATCGTTACCACGTGCTGGATGAGCCGAGCATTCCGGATGCCGAATACGATCGCTTGTTCCACGAGCTCAAGGCCCTCGAAGCGGCCCATCCCGAACTGATCACCAGCGACTCGCCGACTCAGCGTGTCGGTAGCGCGGCGCTGTCGGCGTTCACTCAGGTGCGTCACGAAGTGCCAATGCTCAGCCTGGGCAACGCGTTCGAAGAAACCGACATGCGCGAATTCGATCGCCGGGTGACGGAAGGGCTGGACTTGCCGGTCGGCGATTTGTTCGGCGCTGGCGGGGCGGTGGAGTACAGCTGCGAACCCAAGCTCGATGGCCTGGCGGTCAGTCTGCTGTACCAGGACGGTGTGCTGGTGCGCGGCGCCACACGCGGCGATGGCACCACTGGTGAAGACATCAGCGTCAACGTGCGCACCGTGCGCAATATTCCGCTCAAGCTACATGGCACCGGTTGGCCGGCGACCCTGGAAGTGCGGGGTGAAGTGTTCATGTCCAAGGCCGGTTTCGAGCGGCTCAACGCCACGCAACTGGAAGTCGGCGGCAAGACCTTCGCCAACCCGCGTAATGCGGCGGCGGGCAGCTTGCGGCAGCTGGATTCGAAGATTACCGCCAACCGTCCGCTGGAATTCTGCTGCTACGGCATCGGCCAGATTTCGGCCGATATCGCCGACACGCACATCGGCAATCTGCAGCAACTCAAAGCCTGGGGCATGCCGATCAGTCATGAGCTGAAACTGGCCAATGGCATCGCTGAATGCCTGGATTACTACCGTGACATCGGCGAACGCCGTAATGCGCTGCCGTATGAAATCGACGGCGTGGTGTTCAAGGTCAACAGCATTGCGTCCCAGCGTGAACTGGGCTTTCGCGCCCGCGAACCGCGTTGGGCGATTGCCCATAAATTCCCGGCCATGGAAGAGCTCACCGAACTGCTCGATGTGGAGTTCCAGGTGGGGCGCACCGGTGCCGTGACGCCGGTGGCGCGCTTGAAACCGGTCAAGGTGGCTGGCGTCACCGTGGCCAATGCGACTTTGCACAACATGGATGAGGTTGCGCGGCTGGGCCTGATGATCGGTGACACGGTGATCATCCGTCGCGCCGGTGATGTGATTCCACAAGTGGTGCAAGTGGTCGCCGAGCGCCGTCCGGAGCATGCCCGGCCGGTGCAGATTCCCGAGCAGTGCCCGGTCTGCGGTTCTCATGTCGAGCGCACGCAACTGGTCAAGCGCAGCAAGGGGCGCGAGACCATTAGCGAAGGCGCGGTGTATCGCTGCGTCGGCCGTCTGGCCTGCGGTGCGCAACTCAAGCAAGCGATCATTCACTTCGTGTCGCGCCGCGCCATGGACATTGAAGGGCTGGGCGAGAAGAGCGTCGAGCAACTGGTGGACGAAGGTCTGGTGAGTTCGCCGGCTGACCTCTATTCCCTGACGTTCGAGCAGATCGTCGACCTGGAAGGCTTTGCCGAGCTGTCGAGCAAGAACCTGCTCGGTGCTATCGAAGACAGCAAGCAGCCGAGTCTGGCGCGGTTCATCTACGCCTTGGGCATTCCCGATGTCGGCGAAGAAACGGCGAAGGTGCTCGCGCGCTCTCTCGGCTCGCTGGAGCGGGTGCAGCAGGCGTTGCCGCAAGTGCTCACGTACTTGCCGGATGTCGGGCTGGAAGTGGCTCACGAGATTCACAGCTTCTTTGAAGACGCGCATAACCGGCAGGTGATCGCGGATCTGCTCAAGCACGGTATGCAGATTCAGGATCAGGGCGAGTTGGGTGCCGAATTTTCTGCCAGTACCACGCTGGGCGGCTTCCTCGACAAATTGCACATCCCTTCGGTCGGGCCGGGCGGGGCGCAGAAGCTCGCCGACAAATTCGGCTCACTCGAAGCGGTGATGAGCGCTGATTGGCTGGACATGCGTCAGGCGCTGCCGGAGAAACAGGCGACTTCGGTTCGCGAGTTCTTTGCGGGCCCGGAAAATCGTCAGCTCGCCGAGGCTGCCGAAAAGCAGCTGCGCGATTTCGGCATGCATTGGCAGAGTGAAAAGAAAGTCGTCGAAGGGTTGCCGCTGGCCGGGCAGACCTGGGTGCTGACCGGTTCGCTGGAGCTGATGAGTCGCGATGTCGCCAAGGACAAACTTGAAAGCCTCGGTGCCAAGGTGGCCGGTTCCGTGTCGGCCAAGACCCATTGCGTGGTCGCCGGGCCGGGCGCGGGCTCGAAGTTGGCCAAGGCCAATGAGCTGGGGTTGAAGGTGCTGGATGAAGAGGCGTTTGTGGCTCGTCTGAAGGAATACAACATCTCGATCTGACGCTAAACCTGTGGCGAGGGGGCTTGCCCCCGTTGGGCTGCGTAGCGGCCCTAAAACAAGCAACCGCGATCTGTCAGACATACCGCGCAAGCAGGTTTTGCGACGGCTTCGCCGCCGAACGGGGGCAAGCCCCCTCGCCACAAAGAACGTGGAACGATCATGTTGGAGGAATGATCTAGTCTTGGCAGGCCCCAGGGAGAGATCGCCATGTACCGCTTCTTCGAACAGCTCAGTTCACGCATCGCCGCACCCTTCATGGGCGAGCGTTCGCGCAACAGCAAGGTCTGGCATTGCCGCTGTGGGCAGTCGCTGTTCTTTCGCAACAGCCAGTGCCTGGCCTGTTCGGCAGCGCTGGGCTATCAGCCGCAGCAGAGTCGCTTGTCGTCGTTGCAGCCCGGCCCGCAAGCGGATACCTGGTTGCTCGACGCCGATCCCGATGCGGGTGTGTTCCGCCGCTGCGCCAATCTCGATTCTCCGGCTGCGTGCAACTGGCTGCTGCCGGCCAATGATCACGATGCCTTGTGCATTGCCTGTAGCCTGAATCGCACCATCCCCGACCTGTCGATCCCCGAGAATCACGAGCGCTGGCGCAAAGTGGAAATCGCCAAGCGTCGTCTGGTGGCGCAGCTGATCAGCCTGGGCTTGTCAGTCATTCCGAAAACCGTGGACGAAGAAACCGGTCTGGCCTTCGATTTCATCGGTATCGACGTCGAAGGCAAACCACCGACTACCGGGCACGCCAACGGTCTGATCACCCTCGATATCAAGGAAGCCGACGATGCCCATCGCGAGCAGGTCCGCGTGCAGATGCACGAACCTTATCGCACGCTGCTCGGTCACTTTCGTCACGAGGTAGGGCATTACTACTGGGATCACCTGGTCGCCAACAGTCATTGGCTGGAACCGTTTCGCGGTCTGTTCGGCGACGAACGAGCAAGCTACGCCGAGGCCCTTGAGCGGCATTATCAGCAAGGCGCGCCGCTTGACTGGCAGCAGCATTACGTCAGCGCCTACGCCACCATGCACCCCTGGGAAGACTGGGCGGAAACCTGGGCTCACTACCTGCACATGATGGATGCAGTGGACACCGCCCTGGGGTTTGGCATGAGTGCTCAGGAAATGGATTTCGATTACCAGCCGTTTCCGCCGAGCTCGCTATTCGACCCGCAGCACCCTGGCGGTCCGGCGTTCCTGTCGTTCGTCAACGCATGGATCGAACTGGCCGGCATGCTCAACGAGTTGTCACGCAGCATGGGCCAGCCGGATTTCTATCCGTTCGTCCTGCCGCCGGCGGTGATTGCCAAGCTGCACTTCATTCACCTGGTGATCCAGCAAGAGGGTGGCAGGGCGGATGAGGTGTTGGTGCAATAGGATCAAAAGATCGCAGCCTGCGGCAACTCCTACAGGTGTACGCCGATCCATGTGAGCTGCCGCAGGCTGCGATCTTTTAAAGGCCAGCGCATGTCCTTGAAGCGGCTCATATTTTTTAATCTGCCCGAACGGTTGTAACTTCGTCTCAGATAGGTACAATGGCGCGGCTCGCCGTCAGGTGAGCGTCGTTATGGTGACCCCATCGGTCCCCCCGCAACGATCAGCCGTGAACCCGGTCAGGCCTGGAAGGGAGCAGCCGCAGCGGT
>NZ_AKJE01000015.1 GCF_000282495.1 Pseudomonas sp. GM79 | reverse complement strand
GGGCTTGCTCGCGAAGGCAGCGTGTCAGATGACATCGATGTTGAATGTGCCAGCCTCTTTGCGAGCAAGCCCGCTCCCACAGGGGATTTCCGGTGAATGCAGTATTTGTGAACAACAGTGATCACTGTGGGAGCGGGCTTGCCCGCGATGGGGGCATCTCAGCCAATACAAGGCTTCAGGCTTGGGCCGGATCGCTCCAGCGTCTGAACCACCAGCGAACCCTGGAAATCGGCTTGCCCTCGGCGTCCAGCGGTCGCCCATCAGCAGCAAAACCCTGTTCTGGTTCCAGCAGTTGACCGTTGAGATATCGAGCCTCGACGGCCGGTTTGCCGTTGGGATGAAAACGCTGATACCGCCCCTCGCGCACGCCATCGCGGTAGAACTCGGCCTCCGCCAGTTGCCCATCGGGAAAGTAATTGAACGCCTCGCCATGCAGCAGCCCTCGGCGGTAAGTCGCCTTGCGGTGCAGCCAGCCTTGCGGCGCATAAAAACTGGCTATCCCCTGCAGCTTGTCACGAACAAACGGCAGCTGCGCCGAGACCTTGCCATTGGGGTGGTAAAGCAGGGTAGTGCCTTGTAGCTCGCCCTGGCTGTACTGCAAATCGGCCTGCGCGCGACCGTCATCCTTGATGTGCAGTGCACCGTCGAGCTGGCCATCGAGCAAGCGACCTTTGAGCTGTTTATCGTTCTGCTGCAAGTCCAGCGGCGTGATGGCCATGGGTTCTCCTTGTCAGTTGACCTGCACCAGACCACCCTTGATGGTCAGCATGCCGCCACCGTCCACGGTCTGCGAAGCGGCGCCTTTGTTGGTCAGGCTGATCCCGGCATCGTTGGTCATGGTCGTGCCGGCCTTGTTCTCCAACGAGGTCCCCGCCTGATTGCTCAGGGACGTACCGGCCTTCTGGCTGATCGAGGTGCTGGCCTGGGCTGCCAGATCAGCGCCACTCTTGATCGCAAAACTGCCGCCGCTTTGCAGGGTCAGGGTACCGGTCACCTTGATGGTCAAATTGCCGTCCACCGTCAGGCTGTAATCGCCGGTGACCTTGTGCGTGTAGTTGCCACCGGTGCTGTGGGTCTGGTCCGCGCCCACGGTCACCGTGCGACTGTCCTTCACATCGAGAGTGTCACTGCCCGTCTGGATGGTCACGCTGCGTTTGCCTTTCTCCAGGGTCACGGTCTCGTCGCCTTCCTTGACCGTGCGCGTACGGGCGTTCTGTACGGTCAGGGTTTCGTCATGGCCGACCGTGGCGGTGGTGTCGTTGAGCACGTTGATCTTCAGATCCTTCTGCGCCTGGAGAAACACTTCTTCGGCGTCCTTCTGGTCCTCGAATCGCAGCTCGTTGAAACCGCCACCGCCCTTGGACGATTGGGTCTTGATCCCGGACTGGGTCTGATTCGCTGGCAGCGCATAGGGCAGGGCGTTGTCACCGTTGTAGACGCAACCCGTCACCAGCGGTCGATCGGGATCGCCATCGATAAACGTCACGATCACTTCCTGGCCGATCCGTGGCACGAACTGCATGCCAAAACCCTTGCCGCTCCAGGGCAACACCACCCGCACCCAGCAGGAGCTGGCTTCGTCGTTCTTGCCATCGCGATCCCACGGGAACTGCAACTTGATCCGGCCGTATTCGTCGGTCCAGATTTCTTCGCCCGACTTGCCGACGACGATGGCGGTTTGGGTGTGCATTCGCGGCTTCGGTGTGGTTCTCATCGGGCGAAAAGGTGTGGCCTTGGGGATGGCTTCGAAACGATTGCGATAGCTGTCGTGGCTGGCTTCGTGAGTCACCGCCGTCACCACCCAATCGATATTCAACGTCGAATCATCATGCCCAGCGAGGGTGAACCAATGCCCCGGCACCAGCCAGCGGCAGTCGCTTTCACCGACAAAACGCTTCTCCTGACTGCGCAATCCATCGACGCGCTGCTTGGTCAACGCATCGCCCCGTGCCTTGGCGTTATAGCCGCCCGGGTGCTCGTACATCGACCGTGGCCCGGCGACTGCTTCGGCCTTGCTGTAGAGCGAGGTGGGCGGGGTGGTGAACTCGTAATCCGTCGCCTGATACACCCCGGCCACCGCCTGTACGCAGACCTGGCCGGAGCGAATGCCGTGCAGTTCTCGCTCACCCAACTGCTGGCCGAGATAGTTCACCTTGGGTCCATTGGGGATTGGCACAAACGCATCGTTGCTGTCACCCAGTACCAGCGTGTGTTTGCCGTCCTCGTGGGTGAAAAACCAGAAAATCCCTTCCTCTTCCAGCAACCGTGAAACGAAGGCGAAATCGGTTTCGCCGTACTGCACGCAGTACTCGCGCGGGGTATAGCTGCCGCTGAGCTTCAGCAGGAAATCGGTAAAACCATGAGCCTTGAAAATCGTGGTGACGATGTCAGAGGTGCTGAGGTTCTGGAATACGCGGTTGTTGCTGGCCAGGGTCAGCCACCAGAGCCATGGCCGCAGTACAAGCTGATAGCGCTCGGCAGTGGCGTCGGCGGGGAGTTGGCGGATTTCGGTGACCAATGCATCCATCGGGCGGGTCAAGGCGTCGTTGTGCAGGGTGGTGGTGACGTGGGTGGCGACGGCAGTGGTCAGGGTGAAGGAGGTGCCGTCGTTGAGGCCGTTGAGGGTTTGTGTGCCCAGCGCATTGAGGGTTTCTTCGCCAGACAGCGACTCAGGGTAAAGCGCCGACAGAGACGAGGCGGTGAGGGAGAGGCTGGTGTTGCTGTCGGTCGTGCGGGGCATCAAGCGACCTCTTTTCAGGTTCTGACATCAAAAAGAATGGGGCGATGATCGGGGCCGCTCATATCAAACACGGTGTCCAGGTGGGTGATGTCAACCGGGACGACTTGCACATCAACCGAAGCCAGCACCCAGTCCAGGATTCCGCCCTTGCTTTGGGTCTGTCGACCTCCCCAGCATTCGTATGCGAGCCCTGCTGTATCGAGTTGCCCGACATTTTGATATTCCATATTCAGGTCGCCCGTGGCGACCCAGTTCCCACCCAGGGCGGTACAGGATTTGAGTTGGCTTTTGGTCAGCCCGGTCTGGCCTGATTTGAAATGCGCCAGAAATACATAACCGGTGTAGCCGTTCACACCGGCAGCTTCGACGGCAATCAGATCCCGATTCAAACCATGCAGGCTGCCCTGACTGCACACTTGCAAGGCTTCAAAACTTTTGACCATGACGATGTAGCCGTTTGAGTAGCCACCGGTGAAGGGGCAGACGCGGTAATGGGGATAGACGCTGGCCAAGTATGATGCGTAGTTGTCTGTCTGGGCTGAATGTATTTCGCATAGAAAAACAATATCCGCGTTCCAGTCATCGCTTGAACAGCACTTGCTGATAAAAAACTCGACCTGCGTTTGTTTATCCAGAGTGGAAGATTTGCCGTTTTTTTCGATGTTGAAACTGGCGATTCTCATGTTTCGGTGCTCCCGCCGTTACATGATGACGCAGGCGCTTTTTTTTCGACCGGTTTCTGCCCCTGGAAGTGGAAGTACTTCCAATGGCATTTGAATTGGTCTCGATTGTGAAAAAGAAGCCTGGCCACACTGCACTCCTTGGCGCGTATGTCGTACGTCATGAATGGTGCACACAAAACCTTTGCGAACTCTTCCGCGTTGGTAGAGGCACTGAGGTTAACCTTCAGATCATCTATTTTTTTGATGAAGTTATTGATGTCATTTCCGACACAGCGGGCGGGTGAATATCCCAGCATGGGGGAGCAGATGCCAATGCTGGTTCCGGTCAACCATTGGCGCAGATTGAAAATACTAACCCAACCTTGGTAGAGGATCGTTTCGTTTCCGACCTTTTGGAAGGTCAGACCGTGCTCCCAGGCTTGCATCGGGCCGTCGGTGTTGATGTCTTGTCCAAAATTCAATACGACGGTGTATAAGCCGTCTGCCGAACTTTCATTGATGGCGGAGCAGTATTTAGTGTTGGTTCTGTACTCAACGCCACATAGCCGCTTGACGACCCCTTGCATGACGGCGGTGCAAATGTCGTTGGCCAGCAAAGTCTCATCATCCAGAACAGCATTTATTTTCTGGAAGGTGGCGTCACTGTAGGCGCGACTCAACAACGTTTCGAACTCTACTGCTTTGTCTGGATTTTCTGCGGGGCTTGAGCTGGAACTGGCACCGAGCATGTGGGGTTACTCCTGCGTGTTCAACATCACATGTGAAAAGGTCTGCTGTCATTAGTCGGTTTAAAAGTGGAATTTTGAACTCCGTTTCAATAAATGCAGAAGGAGTGGCATCTGGAGCATCGTACCCAAGGCATGTTCGAATCCTTTTGTGTTGTTGATGTGCTCTGTGAGTTTTTAGTTTATGTAAAAGTGGTTTTTTGGTGCGCTGTCAGAGTTTATGCGATAGCCACAGTAAGTCACTTCGGCGAGGTAGGTCTCAAGTCCGCCTGATGCTGTTTGCCGATAGCGGCTTTCAAAGCCGGTGTGCCAACCGTTTGTTATATAGACGGTCAGTACTTCGGGAGGCCAGGTCAGCCCAGCAAAATAATGGCTGATCTGGGTGTAGTCGGTTTGTGTTCCTATGTACCCGGAACTTAGCATAAAGGCTGGCATTCTCTTTTCCTCCAGTTATTCCAACACCCACTCCGCTAGTTTCCCAGCTACCTGGGTCATCAATACGTTTTCAACATCCCTCGCTCCCGCCGCACTGCACTTGGCCAACACCGCCTGCACAATCCCGGCATCAAACTCAAACTGTTTCCCGGTCGCAGCCTTGTAGCGTCCGCGCAATTTCTCCAGTTTCGCCAACACAATCCCTTCCAGCGTCGCCTCATCCAGCGGCCGATACGCCACCACCGTCATGCGCGCCAGAAACGCTGGCCGAAACGCTTTCAGCAGCACTTTGTGCAGCGCTTCATTGAAGGCATCAGTGCCCAGTTGCGCGACCGGTGTATCGAGCAGCAATTCAGCACCAACGTTGCTGGTGGCGAGCATCACGGTGTTTTTGAAGTCCACCACCAGGCCGGTGCCGTCTTCCATCACACCTTTGTCGAAGACGTTGTAGAAGGCTTCGAGCACATCCGGGTGGGCCTTTTCTATTTCATCCAGCAGCACCACCGAATAGGGTTTGCGCCGTACCGCTTCGGTGAGCACGCCGCCGCTGCCGTAGCCGACGTAGCCGGGCGGGGCGCCTTTGAGTTGGCTGACGGTGTGGGCTTCCTGGTATTCGGAAAGGTTGATGCTGATCAGGTTGCGTTCGCCGCCGTAGAGCGCATCGGCCAACGCATAAGCGGTTTCGGTCTTTCCCACGCCAGTTGGGCCGACCAGCAGGAACACGCCGACTGGTTTTTGCGGGTCGGTGAGGCCGGCGCGGTAGGCTTGCAGGCGTTGGGCGATGGTGTTCAGCGCGGTGCTTTGGCCCATGACCCGCAGGCCCATGCGCTGGCCGAGGGTGCGCACGGCGTGGGCTTCGTCGGCGAGCATCTTGCCCACCGGGATGCCGGTCCAGCCGGCGATCACGGCGGCCACGGTTTTCGCGTCGACCTGTTCCGGCACCAGCGGATCGTCCTGGCGAATGGCGTCCAGACCCGCTTCCAGGCGCACCAGTTCGGCGGCCAGATGATCGATGCGGCTGTCGGTGGCTTCGTCCGGTTTATCGTTGTCGGCGCGTTCGCTCAAGGTGAGTAACTCGCGGCGGGTTTCCAGCAGTTCGCGCACGGCGATCCGTTCTTCGTTCCAGCGGATTTCCAGGTCGCGAATGGCTTGCACGTTACCGACGGATTCGGTTTCCAGCAGGGTGATGCGTTCACGGTGATCGAGCCCGGTGGCTTGTTCGCGACGCAGGCGTTCGACTTCGTCTTTGAGGCTTTGCTGGCGATGGCGCAGGCTTTCCAGCGGCGGCGGCACGTCGTGCTGGCCGAGGGCGACCCGGGCGCAGGCGGTGTCGAGCACGCTGATGGCTTTATCCGGCAACTGGCGCCCGGAGATGTAGCGATGGGACAGTTTCACTGCTTCGTGAATCGCCGCGTCGAGCACTTGCACGCCGTGGTGCTGTTCCAGTTTCGCGGCGACGCCTCGAAGCATTTCCACAGCGGTGGTTTCGTCCGGTTCCTCGACTTGCACCAATTGAAAACGCCGGGCGAGGGCCGGGTCTTTCTCGAAGTATTTTTTGTACTCAAGCCAGGTCGTGGCGGCGAGGGTGCGCAACTCGCCACGGGCCAGCGCCGGTTTGAGCAGGTTGGCCGCGTCGCTGCCGCCTTCCGCGCCGCCAGCGCCAATCAAGGTATGGGCTTCGTCGATGAACAGAATGATCGGTTTATCAGCGCTGCGCACCGCGTCAATCACGCCTTTGAGCCGCTGTTCGAACTCACCTTTGACCCCGGCCCCGGCCTGTAACAGGCCAAGGTCGAGTACCCGCAGGCTGACTTCCTGCAGCGACGGCGGTACATCGCCGGCGGCAATGCGCAGGGCCAGGCCTTCGACCACTGCCGTCTTGCCCACGCCCGGCGCGCCGACCAGGATGGGATTGTTCTGCCGACGCCTGAGCAGAATGTCGATGCACTGGCGAATCTCGCCGTCGCGCCCGACGATGGGGTCGATGCGTCCGGCGTGGGCGTCGGCGGTCAGGTCCTGGGTGAACTGATCGAGCACCGAATCCTGTTTCGGCTGCGGCTTGCCGGCATTGGCAGGCCGCATGCCGCCGACGTGTTCGCGAGAGTTTTCGGTCCACTCCAGCAGGTTGCTGCGCAAGGCTTCCCGCGGAATTTTCAACAGCGACGAGGCGCTATTGAGCAGCAGGCTGCGGCGTTCATCGCGGTCGAGCAAGGCCAGCAGCAGCAAGCCGGAACGGATGCTGTCGAGACCGAGCACACTGGCCTGAACCACCGCGTCTTCGAGCAGGCCGATGGTTTGCGCCGAGAGCGCCGGGGTGCGGGTGCTGCCGGATTTGAACAGTTCCAGGGCCTTGTTGATTTCCGCCGTCAGGGCATCGCGCTCCAGGCCGAAGCGCGGCAGCAGGTAGGCGAAGTCACCGCCCTCGATGTCCAGCAACTCCAGCAGCAGGTGCTCGATTTCGACGTAATGATGACCCCGTTGCAGGCAGCGTTGCGCGGCCCGTTCGAGGGCGCGGCGGTTGTCCGGGTTGAGGCGTCCGATCAGGCTGGCCAGTTCCATGTTCAGGTGATCTCCAGCTGACGAAGGCGGGTTTCGATCTGCTGCACGGCAAGGCTGGTCTGGCGTTGCAGGCCGCCGTTCCAACTGAGCAAGGGCGGGGCCTGGCGACCGAGTTTTATCGGGCTGGCACCGCGCACCAACAGCACCAGGGTGCAATCCAGATCGGGGCCGAAATACAAAGCGCTGAGGCTGGCCAGTGCCGGGTGGGATTCGCCGTCCGGCAGAAACCGCGCCGCCTGCGCCGAGGTCAGCGGGCCGAGCGTCAGGCGGATGCCGGCGTGTTCATCCCAGACCCGGGTGCCGGCCACGGCGCTGCGGCCCAGTTGCAGGTTGCGGCCTCCCGGTTGCAGGCGGCTGCGACTGGCGGGTGGGATTTCCCGCCAGGCACCTTCATAGGCGCTGAGTGCGACCGGCAATTCGAAGTGCTCGCGCACGATCGCGGCGAAGCCGGCGAGGGAGCGACGACCGTCGGCAAACAGCGCGCTGCACGCCAGTACGGCGGAATCGGGAACGGCCTGACGTTCCTGCAAGGCTTTGGGCAACAACCCGGTCAGCGCCCGCAGTTGCGCCTGCACCGGGGATGCGCCGGGGGCCGTGAAGCCGACGGCAATCCGGTGTTTGCGCATCACCTTGTACAGCAGGCTCAGCAAGCGATGCTGGAACAGGTCGAGGAATTCGGCCGGTGCATGGTCCTTGGCGCGAGCCCGTTGTTGCAGCCATTCCTGATAGGCGTAGGGCAGGGGGCCGTCGGGCCCGCCGAGGCCAAACACCGGGGTACTGAGTGTCGGTTGCTGACCGGGTTCCTGGGTCAGGCTTTCGATTTCGCTGGCGGAAAAAAGTGGCGTTAACGGCCCGCGCAGGCGCAGGGCTTCCGCTTGAGGCGCGGTGCCGCTGCCCAGGGATTCGGCTTGCGGGTGTTCACGCTCCAGCAGCAGCAATGCCTGCAACAACTCGAACGCCTGCGGATCGCACCGCAGCTTCTGGCTCAGGCTCAGAGGGAGAGTGGCATGCCGGCTTGGGGTTGCCATGTCTTGACCTCCTTGTCTGACTGGACCAGGACCGTGCGCACAAAGCGATTGGCCGTGGCATAGAGTGAAAAGAATTGCGCCAGCACCGCTGAAAACAACACGGCGCTGCTGCCAACGAAATGCTGCGGATCGAGTTGCAGCTGAACTTCCAGCCCATTGCGCCAGCCGCGCCACGCATCTTCGCCGACATGGGCGATCACCCGTTCACAGCCAAGGCCGAGCAAGCCTTCGATCTGCCGCAGGGCGCTGGCCTCGTCACGCAGGTTGTGCAACTGAAGGATTTCCTTGAGGGCATCCAGCGCCTGCGGCCCCTCGACCAGCGACAAATGATTGAGGGTCAGTTGCGATACCAGCCGCCAACGGGATTCGCCATCCAGTCGCGGCAAACTCTGCGGGCTGGGTGGATTGCGCAGGCGTGCCCAGGCCACTGGCCCCGGTCGTTCGAAACCCAGTGGCGTCCCGGCCGGAAGGCTCTGGGCCAAGTGTCGGTTGGTGCACAGCAGTTCGGCGGTGAGGCTGTATTCGGCGGCCTCGGACAATGGGTCGAGCCGGGTGTCCACCAGGCTCACCATCAGGTCGGTGCCCAGGCGATTCGGGGTCATGCCGCTGACCCGTCGCGCGTGCCAGTAGCATTGCTTTTCACCGCCGATGTGCTGGCTGCCGTAGTAAGCAGGAACGCGCAGCACGCCTTGACTGGAACTGGCGCGCATCGCCCGGATGCTGTGGATCTCGACGCTGTTTTCCCGGTGGCTGTCGGCGACCAGGCGGTACTCGCTGCGAGTGCCGTCCGGGCGCAGGGGCTCCGAGGTTCGTGGAAACAGGTTGATCACCGGCGCACAGCCCAAGGCGAAGTCGCTGGCCTGAAGGTGCAGACGGTTGGCCGGCGCGCGGTCGAAGACGATGTACAGGTACAGCGTCTGGCTGTCGCTGGTGGCACCGGCCAACGGGATATCGAAGAAATTGAATTTGTCCGGGAAGGCAAAGTATTCGGCGAGCAGGCGCATGCCCGGATGCACGCCGTCCTCGTCCGGCAACAGCACTTCGTCGCTGGCGAAACCGACAATGTCTGGCAGCCCCGCCAGCACTTTAGGCACGCTGCCGACGGGGCCGGCCAGCACCTTCACGGCATGGGCGCCGAGCAGGTCATACAGGCAGGCATTGATCACCGGGGAGGCGGCGAGGTGCACGCGCAACTGTTTGATCGCCAACTCCGGCCACTGGCTTTCACCGAGGCAACGCAGGCTCAGGCGCAGGGCCGAGCGCGCCTGTGCAACGCCGGTCAGGGCCTGGGCTTCGTCGCTGCCCAGCAACAGCGCTTCATTGATTTCCAGCGGCCACAATCGAACCGCGGCGCTGGTGCGAAAATGGATGCTTTCGCCTTTGCGGGTGGTGACGAACAGCGGCGTGTCCCTGGGCAACGGGTAACCGCCGGCGAGGTTGCCTTTGCTCGGGTCCGGCTCGAACTGCACGATCGCGCAGGACGGTAATGGCCGCATCGCAAGCGGGTAAAGCTGTTCGAGCAAGGCGTCGCTGAATTCGGCGTAGTCGTCATCAAGCCGCCGTTGCAAACGCGCCGCGAGCAAGGCGAAACCTTCGAGCAGTCGTTCGACATGCGGGTCGGGGCATTCTCCGGGGGACAATTCCAGGCGTCTGGCGACCTTGGGATAACGCTCGGCAAAAATGCTCCCGGCGTGCCGCAGCCAGGTCAGTTCACGCTGGTAGTAATCGAGCAGTTGCGGGTCAATCGAGTCGCTCATGACGCACCTCAAGGCCATCGCCAGCCTTCTCGATGACAAATGCCACGGGCCAGTGCTGCTGGCCGCTGCGCAACTCGCCCAGTAACCGAATGCACAGTTGCTGCGGATGGCCGGGGATCGGATTGACCTGGACCTCGCCCAGTTGCAGGCGCGGTTCGAAGTGGGTGATGGCCTCGCGGACTTCCCGCGCCAACTGACGACGGTCATCGCTGCGCTGCTGTTGCAAGGCGGTCCAGTCAGCGATGCCGTAGTCGAGAATGCTCGGCGGGGAGGTCAGTGGACGTTGGCCGCGTCGGGTATTGAACAGGCGCAACAACTCCGTGTGTACCGAGTCGAGCAGCCCTTGGCGATCGAACACCTGCACGGTGTCGATCTCGCTTGAAGCGAGGCGCTCGAACAACGGTGGGAGCATGCCGGTGCCTGCCATGGCCGACGCGTCCGCTTACTTGACGAGCTTGTTGGCGGCCATGTCCCAGGTCGAGGCGGCCGTGCCTTCCTTGGTGCCGTCGTCTTTCTGGGCGGTGAGTTCCCACTTGATCTTGGTGAAGTTCAGCGACAGGGTTTCCACCGGTTTACCACCTGTGCCACCGCTGACGCTGACGTTGGACAGCACCACGTTAGTCAGGGTGTAGATGATGAATGGCATCAGTTGACCGCTGCCTTCGGCGGCGTTGCGGCCGATGGTGATTTTGGCTTCCGGGATTGGTTTGCCGGCGCAGCAATACTCGTTGAGAGAGGGCGTCGAGCTGTCGACGAATTTGGTCAGGGTGAACTCGCCGATGTGCGGCTTGCCGGAGGTCCGCTCCGAGTTGCTGACGTCGTTGGTCACCTGCATAGCCACGTTGTGGCTGTAGGACATGACTTCGATCTTGTCCTTGTAACCCTCGAGCAGGCTATCGCCTTTGATGTCGCCGCCGAGGTCGAGAATGATTGCATCCATCGCATGAAACTCCTGAAAGTAATCGCTATAGGCAAGTGGGGTGAATGCCCAATGCCAATCAGTTAAAAGCGAACACTGAACCTGTTAAGACGAACACTGAGCCTGTTAAGCCAAACACCGAATCTGCTAAGCCAAACACCGAACCTGTGGCGAGGGAGCTTGCTCCCGCTGGACTGCGTAGCAGTCCCATTTTTTGGGGCCGCTTCGCGCCCCAGCGGGAGCAAGCTCCCTCGCCACAGGTATCAGTGGTGCCACAGACTCCAGTAGTGCCACAGGTTTCAGTGGTCAGGCGGCTACCGGTGGCGGCAGGGTCGCGACCAGGCGGATCGATGCGGTCAGCTCTTCGAGCTGGAAGTGCGGCCGCAGGAACACCGTGGCCTTGTAGGCACCCGGTTTGCCGGCGACCTCGGTCACATCCACCCGGGCTTCACGCAACGGGTACTGCGCCTTGATCTCTTGCGGCGCGTTGTCGTTGATCAGCACGTAGTCGGCGATCCAGTTGTTGAGGTAGGTCTGCACGTTGTCGCGGGTCATGAAACTGCCGACCTTGTCGCGCATGATCACCTTCAGGTAGTGGGCGAAACGCGAGGCCGCGAGCACGTACGGCAACATCGCCGAAATCCGCGCGTTGGCGTTCGCCTCGTTGGTGTTGTAGAGCTTGGACTTGTTGGTGGTCTGGCCGCCGAAGAACACTGCCACGTCGCTGTTTTTCTTGTGACACAGGGCGATGAAACCGAGGTCGTTGAGCTCTTTCTCGCGTCGGTCGGTGATCGCCACTTCGGTCGGGCATTTGAGCGACAGATCGCCAGAGGTGGTGCGGAAGGTATGAGCCGGCAGGCCTTCCACCGCACCACCGCCTTCGGCACCGCGAATCGCCGCGCACCAGCCGTACTTGGCGAAGGCTTCGGTGATTCGTTGCGACAAGGCCCACGCAGCATTGCCCCACAGGTATTTGCCGTGGTCACTGCCGTTGACGTCTTCGACGTAGTTGATGCCTTCCACCGGTGACGTGTCAGGGCCGTAGGGCAGACGCAGCAGGAAGTGCGGCAGCACCAGCGACACATAACGCGAATCTTCGCTTTCGCGGAACGAGCGCCACTTGATCAGCTCCTGGCTCTCGAAGACTTTCGACAGGTCACGCGGCACGGCCAGTTCGGTGAAGCTGTTCATGTCGAACAGCCGAGGGCTGGCGGCAGCAATGAACGGCGCGTGAGCGGCCGCGGCGACGTTCGAGAGTTTCTCCAGCAGGCCGATGTCTTGCGGGTGCCGGCCGAAGGTGTAGTCACCCACCAGCAGGCTGAACGGGTGGCCACCGAAGGTGCCGTATTCTTCTTCGTAGATCTTCTTGAACAGCGCGCTCTGGTCGAACTCGACGGCTTTTTCCAGATCGTTCTGCAGCTCTTTCTGGGTCACGTTTAGCAGACGCAGTTTCAGCCGGGAACTGGTCTCGGTGTTTTTCACCAGCAGGTGCAGGCCGCGCCAGGAGGCTTCGAGTTTTTGCAGGTCCGGGTGGTGCAACACTTCGTTGAGCTGAGCGCTGATCAGCTCGTCGATCTGGCTGATGCGGTCGTTGATCATCGCCACGGTGTCCTTGTCGATGGCCATGCCTTCGTCGAGTACCTGGGTGGCGAATTCCGCGAGCATGTCGCGGGCGTAATCCTGCTGGCTGTCGTCATGGGCCATGCGGCCTTTGGCGATTATTTCATCGAGCAGAGACAAGGTCTGGGCGGTACTGTCGCTGGCTTGGCTCTGGGCGGCGGATGAGGCGGGCATGGCAAATTCTCCCTAAGTGGATGAACGATCAGGCTTGCGGTTCGGCCGGTACTTCTGCATCGCCTGCGGGGGCGGCAGCGGCGGTTTCCGGGCGGGCAGACTTGATCTCTTGCAGTCCCTCGGTGTTGGCGATGACGTCACGCAACAGTTTGTCCAGATCATCGTTGCCATCGAGCTTGGTCAGCAGATCGCGCAGACGCTGACGGGCTTCGAACAGACGCCGCAGCGGCGTGACCTGCTCAACCACCTTGACCGGGTCGAAGTCGTCGATGTGTTTGAAGTTGAGCTCGATGTTGAGTTTGCTGTCGTCGCCGCTGAGGGTGTTGGTGACCTGCAAGGTGGCGCGCGGGCCGATCGAGGCAAGCACTTCGTTGAAGTTGTCGCGGTCGATTTCGGTGAAGCGCCGTTCATTCAATTTCGGGAGTGGCTCCAGAGGCTTGCCGGAGAGGTCGGCAAGAATGCCGACCACCAATGGCAATTCTTTCTTCTCGATGGCGTTGCCGATTTCGACGTCGTAGGTGATTTGCACCCGGGGCGGGCGGACCCTGTCGAGCTTGTGCTGAGTACTTTCTGCCATGGTGGCTGACTCCGATGCATGAGGCGGGTGCAATGCATCGGGAGGCCCGTTTCATCGCATTCCCTTACTGGACCGTAGGTTAGAAAGGGAGGGCAGAGGACCTGTCATTCCTTTGACGAACCTTCCACATTCGTCGTGCCGACCGAACTACCCAAGACGCTAGAACAGGTCTATAAAAAAGCAAACAAAAAGCATTTTTGGACTGTATCCAGAAAAGGAAATTTCATTTTGTACGCACGTTTTTTTTCTGTGGTTCTGCTCCTGTCACTCGCCGGGTGTTCGTTGTTCGGACCTCGTGTCGACCTCGATAACCTGACGCTGGACGTCGCGCCCCGCGCCAACGATGACACGCCGATCGCGGTGGACTTCATTGCAGTGAACGACGCGGATCTGCTCAAGCAGTTGTCGGGCATTACCGCCCGGCAGTGGTTCGCCGAGCGCGAGCAGTTTCAGCGTGACTACCGACAGCTGATGACGGTCTGGGGACTGGAGCTGGTGCCCGGTCAATTCATCGACAAACAACCCTTCCCGCTGGGGGGCCAGCGGGCGGCTGGACTTTTAGTCTTCGCCAGCTATAACACTCCCGGAGCACACCGGTTACGGCTGGACGATCAGAACAGCGCCTGGCTCAAGTTCGACAGTCGCGAGATGACGCTGGTCAGCGATCCCCCGAACTGAACACAGGGATTAGGATGTGCGAACAGACATGTAGGAGCCCGGCCGTAATACCGGTCAGTTAAACGCGATCCATGTGGGAGCGGGCTTGCTCGCGAAGACGGCGGCACAGTCAACATTGAAGTCGCCTGACACACCGCTTTCGCGAGCAAGCCCGCTCCCACAGGTCCCGCGTCTTAACTGACAGACATTGGGCCAGGCCGCCCATTTTTTTGCGCGGCGCCACGAGAGGTCGAAAGGAGTCGTATGAGTCTGCTACCTGACGCGGTTTGCTGGCATGAGGGCATGCAGTTGTTGCCCCAGCATTTTCAGTTGCAAGGGCTGCGGGCCGAGGCGCTGGTGGCGCATTTCGCCCAGGCCTGTAATCCGTGGTTCTGGGGCGTAACCCGCGTCGAATTCGATCCCTCTGCATTGAGCGCCGGGCTGGTACGACTGATCAGTTTGCAGGCGACCTTGCCGGACGGTTTGCCGGTCAATCTGCAGGCCGGTGTGGGGCCGATGCTGGAGCTCGACGTCAGTGAAGCGATCGACGCCACCGACAACGCCACCGTCACCGTGTACCTGGCAATCAGCCCGCTGTGGCGCGCCGGGCAGTTGCTGCCGCTCAAGGGGCGACTGCAATCGGTGGTCGGCGATGCGTTGCCGGACCTCACGAGCGGCGAGTACCCCGAGTCGATCACGGTCTGGCGTCCGAACCCGCGCTTATGCACGCAACTGAACAAGGCGGATTCCGTCTGCCTGCCACTGCTGAGAATTCGCAAGGAGGGCGGCGGTTTTCTTCCGTTGCCCTATACACCGCCAACGCCATGCCTGTTGCCCGACTCGGTGTTGGGGCGTCGAGTGGTGGGGCTGTGCGCCAGGGCGCGTGAGAAATGCATGTTCCTCGCCGGTCGTTTGCGCCAGGCGCAGCAGGCTGGCAATCAGGACGACGCGCTGGAAATTCGCCGCCAGTTGACGGCGCTCTGGGCGCGGCTGCCGGAAGTCGAAGGCCTGCTGAACAGTCGAGTGGCGACGCCTCAAGCGCTGTATGGCTTGCTGCTAGGGCTGGCCGGCGCGTGGTCGGCGCTCGATCCATTGGCGGGCGTTCCGGCGTTCGCGCCGCTGGACTTTCTTGAGTTGCAGCGCGGCTATGAAGCGGTGCTCGACTGGCTTGAAAAGACCCTCGAACTGATCCGCGCCGGTTATCGCAGCCTGGCGTTCGAACGCAACGAACAGACCTTCTCGATTCAATTGCCCGACGATCAGCCGAGCCAACGGCTGGTCATCGGTTTGCGCATGCCCAACGGCGCCAGCGAGCAGGCCGCGAGCGAATGGTTGCGCGGGGCAATCATTGCGTCGCAGCCGCACATCGCGCTGCTCAGTCGCCAGCGCATGAGCGGTTTGTCCCATCAGGCCATGAGTCGCAATGAACAAGTGGCCTACAGCGTCGGCGACGATACGCGGTTGTTTGTGGTGACGGCCGAAGGCCAATGGTTCGACGGGCAGTTGCCGTTGCTGATTGCCGCACCGGCTTCCAGGCTGGCCAGCAGTCCATGGCAAGTGGTGTTGTTTGTCGCACAGGCGAGTGAAAGTGCTTGATCAAGGAAGGAACGTCATATGTCTGAGGGCAATGTCGGGTCGGGTACACGAGGCCTCCACGAAGCGCCGCTGAGCAGTGCTTTTCGCCAGGCCTGGCAGCAATGGTCCCAGGACTGGAACCAGTTGCCCAAGGACAGCGAGGACGAAGCGCTGGTAGAGGCGGTGGTCGAACTGTCCACGCAAATCTCCCAGCGACTGTGGCGCACCGCATTCGCCAAAGTCGGCGACGCCGCCACCGAGCAAGTCAAAGCGCTGGTCTATGCCTTCGTCGCGCTGGTCGATGAAACCTTGCTGTTCACGCCGTGGCCGGGCCAGTCGGCCTGGCAGGAAAAACCGCTGGAATCGCGCTTGTACGCCAGCCGTCAGGCCGGTGAGCGGATACCGCTGGCGATCAAGGAATTGCTGGACGAGCAGATCCCCGCCACCCGCGATCTGGCCAATGTTTATTTGCAGTGTCTGGTGCTGGGGTTTCAGGGACGTCTGCGCGGCGAACAGAATCAGACTCAACATGAAAAATGGCGCCTGGCGCTGTTCACCTTTGCCTGGCAGCACGAGGCGGATTATGCCGACGTCAGTGCCCGGCTCGAACAACCTTCGGCCGTGCCGCCGCTGCAATTGCCAGTGCGCCTTTCGTTGCCCGATGGTTTTCGCCTGGGCCTGGGGATTCTCGCCATGGTTTTGCTGCTGACCGGGTTGGGGCAGTTGTTCTGGCGTGACATTCGTCTGGAGCTCGAACCGGTGTTGCAGATGACCGATTCCGTGGCCGCCTCGGAGCAAGAGTCATGAGCGCGCTGGGGATTATCGGCCTCATCATCGCCGTGCTGTTGCTGCTGGCGATTGTCGGGGTGGCGGTCTGGTGGTTGCGCACGCAAAGCGGTGCGGCGATTCGCAGTTTTTACCTGGCGGTGCGGCACATGGAGCAAGAGCAGGGCGCCCAGGACCGTTATCAGATTCCATGGCTGCTGATGCTCGGCAACGAAACCCAGGGCACGCAGTTGTGTACCCAGTGGCGTTTGCAGCCGACGGACAAACCAGCCTGGTTCGGTCGCTGGTGGTCGGACCCTGAAGGGGCGGTATTGGTGGTGCCACAGGCGCTGTTTTTGCCGGATGAAGGCATGCACCTGCAACGCGGCGGCTGGTGGCGCTTGCTGGGATTGATCCTGCGCTTGCGCAGTCAACGTCCGCTGGACGGAGTGATCTGGACGGTGCCGGTCAGTCGACTGGGCAACGTCGAGCAAGCCGCGACCCTCGGGTTGGCGGCGCGTCGACGCTTCATCGATGTGTTGCAACGGTTCGGGCTGAGCCTGCCGGTGTACGTGGTGATTACCGGCATGGAAGAGTTGCCGGGCTTTCAGGAGTTGATCACCGCGCTGCCGGTCGAGGCCCGCGAACGCACGCTGGGCTGGTCATCGCCCCACGGACCCGATGCGGTCTGGCAGGCGCAATGGAGCGATCAGGCGCTGGATCAGGTGACTCGGGCCTTGGCGGAATCGATCATCGAGATCGGCGCCTTGTCCGGGCAACTGAGCACTGAGCTGTATGGCTTGCCGGAACGTTTCGACGCCTTGCGGCGCCATCTGCAATCCTTGTTGGAGCCGGTTTTCCAGGGCAATGCTCAAGGTGAGGCGCCGCGTTTTCGCGGTATTTATTTCACGGCCAATCAGCCCTCGGAAGACAGCACCAACGGATTTTCGGCCTACGACACCGGGTTGCAGCAGAGCGCCTTTGCCCGGCAATTGTGGCAGCGGCGGGTGGTCGCCGAACGTGGTCTGGCCCAGGTGGTGCCGCGTCTGTTACGCCTGCGTCAGCGCTGGCAGCGGGTGATCGGTGGGGTGGCGCTGGTGGTTGCGTTGGTCTGGGGCGCGGGCATGCTGTGGGTCTGGCAGGATTCGGTCAAGGAGGCCCATGAACTGTCGCGCCTGCTGCAAGGGGCGCAGAAAAACTACGCGGCGGTCACGGATGAATCTCATCGGCTGGAGTCGACCCGGCGCAACGTCCAGGGTTTCTGGCGGGTGCTGGAAAAGGCACCGGGCTGGAGCTTCTCTTCAGTGGTATTTCCAACCTCCTGGTTCTCTTCGCTGGATGCGCAGTTGGCGAGCGAGTTGCGCCTGACCGCCCAGAGCCATTTGATGCTGCCGTTACGCGACCTGTTGAGCGCGGAGCTGGCGCAACTCAAGACCATCCGCAACACCGAACGACGGGGCAACGTCGAAAGCGAAGATCCGGCCCAATGGCAAAACTACGTCAAGGCCAAGGATCTGGTGGAGCGCGCGGTGAATCTGGAGCAGCAGAACCAGTGGTTCAGTCAGGCGCTGAACAACCCCAAGGCGCCCCTCGAAGACTTGGTGTTGTTGAGCAACAACGCATTGTCGCTGAACCTCAACGTCGGCACGTTGCACCGCGCCGGTTTTTACAACCGTGCGTTGTTCGATGCTGATGGCAGCGACTTGCGACCGCTGGATCTGACCGTCGAGCGCCCGCTGATCGAGGAAAATTTCCTCGGGCTGATGGAACGCTGGCTGGACCAGTATTTCCTGGCCGACAATTTCGTGCGCCAGGCCGGTTATCTCAAGCTGCATCTGGAACGGCTGGAAGCCGGCAGTGGCAACTCCCTCACCGAGCTCGAGGATTTGCGAGCACTGGTCGATGACCTGCAAACCGTGATCGGCTTGACGAATTCGGCGTGGGGCCGCGGCAAGGGTCAGGACCTGGTGCCTGGCTATCGCGAATTGCTGGACAACGTGCGCAAAAGCGCCTTGCTCGGACCGCAACTGGAACAACAGTTGGAAATGCAGGCGGCCAAGCTGCAACAGAGTTTTCGCGATCAATGGATCGTCCAGGCCGGCTCCCGGGACAATTTATTGATTCAGCAAGGCAGTGGGCAACTGGTCTTGCAGGAACATGTGGTGCAGCTCAACAACGCGGTGCAGGCGCTGTTCAAGCGTGACTTTGTGGCCATCGCTTTACAGGCGGATCGCTCTGAAGCCCCGGATGGGCAAGGGCAGGGCGTTGATGGCGACGACCTCGACAGCGCGCTGAACTATTTCGCCAGCTACAAGAGTTACGCCGCTGAAGAGTTGCCACGCATTCCCCCGGCGTATCGCGGCGCCTTGTTGCAAGCGGCCGAAGGCGCAGTGGTCAAGGCCATGTTGTCGAGCCTGCGCGAGCACAATGCGCAGGCCAACAGGGGCGTCTTCAATGTGCAGGCCTCCCAGGCAATTGCCTTGCAGAAAGCCTTTATCGAGGTGCGTCGCAGCGATCTGGCCACGCGTTTGCAAACTGCCTTGAACCGCCGTGCCCTGGCCGAAATCGTCAGCGGCCTCGACGAAATCGTCGCCCAGCCGCTGTTCAGCGGGCGCACCGAAATCAGCCAGTGGGACGGCTCGAAAAACCTCGGCCTGCAACTGTATGGCGCCAACGACGTGCAGGATTTGAAACTGAGCCTCAAGCAGCAATTCAACACCATGCTCGGCATCACCGAGCGCCGCACCTCGGCGCTGGAATGGCTCAAAGTCCAGCAACAGAACCTCTCGGCGCTGGATTATGAACGCGTGACGCAGTTCAGTGCGCTGAACGACGAACTGCTCAAGTACAAGGAGCAGAACCCCGCCAGTTCGCCGGCGCAGATCGAGCAATTGGTCAGTCGCGACTTCATCGAAATGGACGCCACGTCCTGCGGCCAGATCCTGCAAACGGCCAACCTGTCTGGCGGGCGCGGAACACTGGCGTTGCGGGCGGTGGATCTGCAACAAACCGCCATGCAGCGCTGCCAGTTCCTGCAACAGCAACAGGCAGCGGCGGCGTGGAACGACCTGGCCAACTATTTCAATCAGTACCTGGCGGAGCGCTTTCCGTTTGCCAATGGCCTACAGGCCGCCGACGCCGATCCGGCCAGGGTTCAGCATTTGCTGGAGCTGATCGACAAGCGTTTGCCGGTGGCGCAGGCCGGATTGTTGCTGAGCCAGACCCCGGAACGCCTGGCCGCCGAGGACTTTCTCAATCGTCTGAAGCAAGCCAGCACCTGGCTGGGCCCGATGTTTGTACGCGACAAAAGCGGTGTGTTGGGGCTGGAGATGGACGTGCGCTGGCGCACCGATCGAGAGGAAGAGCGCGGTGCCGATCAGGTGATTGCCTGGGGCTTGAATGCCGGCAATCAACAGCTCAGCTATCCCGGCGAGCCGCAGCAGAACCTGCGCTGGATGGTCGGCCAACCGATTCGGCTGACCTTGCGTTGGGCCCGAAATGGCTACCAGCGCCCGGCCAACGATCCGTTGCAGCCGAGCCTGGTGGTACGGGATCTGGAAGCGGGCTGGGAGTACAGCGGGCCGTGGTCGTTATTGCGCTTGATGCGTTCGCACGTGTCGGTGCAACGCCAGCCGAACATGGACTACACGGACTTTCCGTTGACCTTGCGCCTGCCCGTGACGACTCAGTCCAGCACCACTACCGCCGAGCAAACCCTGATGTTTGTGCGCCTGTCATTGATGACCCAGGGCTCGAAATTGCCGCTGTCCATTCAGCCCTTGCCAACCCGGGCCCCACGCTCTCCGTTCATGGTGACGCGATCGACCGCGGGCATTGAAGCCCATGACATCGAATCCCAAAAGGAGGGCCTGTGAATCAACCTTCAACGCCGTTGCCGGAACTGATCAGCCAACTGCTCGAACCGATCAGCGAGCAGGCTCCCTGTGGCCAGGACCTGCGTTATGACCCCGAGTTCGACCGGTTGCGCGAACTGCGCCGCGAGGACGACACCAGTTTGCCCACGGGGGTGTGGCAGTCGTCGATCAAACGCGCCCAATGGCCAGAACTGGAAAAGCTGACCACCAGCCTGCTGCTTGAACGCAGCAAGGATTTGATGCTGAGCGCCTGGCTGGGTGAGGCCTGGCTGCATCAGGACGGGCTCGAAGGTTTGCCGGGCAGCCTGGCGTTGGTGGCGGGGTTATGCGAGCGCTACCCCGAGCACTTGCACCCCCAGGCCGAGGACGGCGATCAGTCATGGCGGGTGATTCCGCTCGAATGGCTGGCTCGACGCTACGCTGAAGTGTTGCTGACCCGAGTGCCGGTGTTCGAGCCGCGCAACAATGAATTCGATAGTTTCTGTCTGGATGCCTGGCGTCGGTTGCAGCTGCAACAGGTACAGGCCAGCGACAGTAAAACGGCCAAGACCTCGGCGGAGAACGCGCGTAACGAACAGAAGAAACTCACCGAACAGATTCGCGCCACCCCGTTGTCATTCTGGTTGCGCAGCCAGGGCACGCTGCTGCTCAGCCAGCAGCACCTGCAACGCCTGGAGGTGTGGAGCGACGCTTATCTCGGCAATCAGGCCCCAGGCTTCAAAGCGTTGCAGGACGTGATTGAAGCGTTGTTGACGCTGGTTCAGGAGTTCATCGCCATGCACCCACGAAAACCGACCCCGGCGCCTGTCGAAGTTCCAGCGGTGGTGGCATCGAGCCCGGCCGACGTGCCGCCTGTCATTGCGGCGCCTCAGGTGTTCAGCGAGCCGGCGAATCGTGAAGAGGCGTACCGGCAGTTGCTGTTGATCGCCGAGTACCTGGCGCGCACCGAACCCCACAGCCCGGTGCCCTATTTGATCAAACGGGGCGTGGAGTGGGGCAACAAGCCCCTGAGCGAACTGCTTGGCGAATTGATCAGCGCCGATGCCGAATCCCGGCGACTCTGGACGCTGTTGGGCGTCCTTTAGTGCGTCCTTTAATGAGTGTTGCGGGCGGCTGCCGACGGCGGCGGTAAAGCAATGGGGGTGAGTACCGGTTGACCGGAAAAAAACGCCGTCAGGTTTTTGCCGACCAATTCCACAGTGCCTTGGGTGGCCTCCGGCGACAACCCGGCAACATGCGGGGTCAGAACCACGTTGGCCAGCCCCTTGAGGGCGTCCGGCACCTGGGGTTCGTTATCGAAGACATCCAGCGCGGCGCCAGCAATTCGTCGTTGTTCCAGCGCGCTGATCAGGTCAGCCGTGACGATCACGCTGGCCCGCGCGATGTTGACGATAAATCCGTTGGGCCCTAAAGCGTCGAGTACCTGCCTGTTGATCAAGTGCTGAGTACCGAGCCCGCCGGGCGCGGCAACGATCAGAAAATCCGAATGGCGTGCCAGTTCGGTCGGCGTCGAGCAAAAGCTGTAGGGCACGTCGCTGCGATGCTGGCGGTTGTGGTAACTCACCCTCATATCGAAGCCGTTGGCGGCACGTTTGGCGATAGCGATGCCGACAGCCCCAAGGCCGAGGATGCCCAGGCGTTTGCCGGCCAGGGAAGGGCGCATGATTTTCGGCCACTCGCCCCGACGCACGGCAGCATCGGCCCGAGGAATATCGCGCACCAGTGCCAGCAGCAACGCCATGGCGTGGTCGGCGACGGAAGAGGCATTGACGCCGGCCCCATTGGTGACGGTGATGCCACGGTCGGCGGCGGCTTGCAGGTCGACGTGTTCGTAACCGGCCCCGATCACGCAGATGATTTTGAGATTGGGCAGGGCGGCCATTTCGTCGGCACGTAGGCCCAATGGACCGCGCGTCAGCACCGCATCGATTTGGCTGCCCTGTCGGGCAATGGCGGCGGCGCGCTCCGCCGGGGTCGGGGCCAGGATCAAATGAAACCCCTGATGTTCGAGAATCGGCAGGTATTCATTGATGGTTTCAACCAGTACCAGAACAGTTGCGGTCATGCTGGGCTCCTGTGGGCAGCGGAATGTCGGGGGTTGAACGTCGTTTCAGGTTGCTGACTCCAGAGCGGTTTGGCAATGGTCAGGGGCTTTGGCTCCCGGTGTCGGAGCTGACGAAGCCTGCGATCCTTCTAATGACAACACTAGATCATTTGCCCGCGATTCGTAGGAGCGAGGCTTGCCCGCGAAGAACGATTACTCGGTATTCCTGATGGACCGAGGCGACTGGTTCGCGGGCAAGCCTCGCTCCTACGGGAGAACGCGTGTTTCACCACCTGCATCTGATCCGCATAACCATTCCTCAGCTAAGTCTTTGCTTCTGTTGATTAATCCCGGACAATCGCGCCCCTGTTTCGGCCAGGGCGCTGCCTGTCGGGTTTTTCCGACTCGTCCTGACCGGGTGGCAAGTGACCGGAAAGCGGAGATCCGACCGGATGAATGATCAGGCCAATAGCGTCGACGAACGCTATGTAGCGGCAACACCAGCGAGCCTAGAAAGCTGGAATCGCCATGACACCACCTGGATGCTGGGCCTGTTTGGCACGGCAATCGGGGCCGGTACCCTGTTTTTGCCGATCAACGCGGGGCTGGGCGGCTTCTGGCCGCTGCTGATCCTGGCGGTGCTGGCATTCCCTATGACGTTTTACGCCCACCGTGGCCTGACCCGCTTTGTATTGTCCGGCCGCGAAGGCGCCGACATCACCGACGTGGTGGAAGAACATTTCGGCATCAAGGCCGGCGCGTTGATCACGTTGCTGTACTTCTTCGCGATCTTCCCGATCCTGCTGATCTATAGCGTGGCCCTGACCAACACCGTGGGCAGTTTCCTCGAGCATCAACTGCACATCATGCCGCCACCGCGCGCCGTGCTGTCGTTCGTATTGATTCTCGGCCTGTTGGCGGTGGTGCGTTGCGGCGAACAGGTGATCGTCAAGGCCATGAGCCTGATGGTGTATCCGTTCATCGTCGCGCTGCTTTTTTTGGCGGTGTTCCTGGTTCCGCACTGGAATGGCGGCATCCTCAGCACCGCGACCACGCTGCCTGAGTCGTCGGCGCTGCTGCACACGCTATGGCTGGCGATTCCGGTGATGGTGTTCTCGTTCAACCATTCGCCGATCATCTCGGCGTTCGCGGTGGACCAGAAGCGTCGCTACGGCGCGCATGCCGAAGAGCGCAGCTCGCAGATCCTGTCCCGTGCCCACCTCTTGATGGTGGTGATGGTGCTGTTTTTCGTCTTCAGCTGCGTGCTGACCCTGTCTCCGGCGCAACTGGCGGAAGCCAAGGCGCAGAACCTGTCGATCCTGTCGTACCTGGCCAACCACTTCAGCAACCCGACCATCGCCTTCGCGGCGCCGTTGATTGCCTTCGTGGCCATTTCCAAGTCTTTCCTGGGCCACTACATCGGCGCCAGCGAAGGCTTGAAGGGCCTGATCATCAAGAGCGGCAAACGCCCTGCACCGAAGACGCTGGACCGCATGACCGCGGCGTTCATGCTGGTGGTCTGCTGGATCGTAGCGACCCTGAACCCGAGCATTCTCGGCATGATCGAAACCCTCGGTGGCCCGATCATCGCGGCGATCCTGTTCCTGATGCCGATGTACGCAATCCGCAAGGTTCCGGCGATGGCGCGCTTTCGTGGTCAAGCCTCTAACGTCTTTGTGACGGCGGTGGGCCTGGTGGCGATTTCGGCGTT
>NZ_AKJE01000014.1 GCF_000282495.1 Pseudomonas sp. GM79 | reverse complement strand
GCGGCGTTTTTTATTGCGTTGTAACGTTAGGCTTGAACGACCGGGATGTTGGCGTTCGCAGCAGCTTCACGGAACTCGGCGATCTGGTCGAAGGACAGGTAGCGGTAAACGTCGGCCGCCATGCTGTCGATCTTGCCAGCGTATTCCATGTACTCCTCGACGGTCGGCAGGCGACCCAGGATGGACGCAACGGACGCCAGCTCGGCCGAAGCCAGGTAGACGTTCGCGCCGTCACCCAGACGGTTCGGGAAGTTACGGGTCGACGTCGACACCACGGTGGAGTTCGGCTCTACACGTGCCTGGTTACCCATGCACAGCGAGCAGCCTGGCATTTCCATGCGTGCGCCGGCCTTGCCGTAGATGCCGTAGTAGCCTTCTTCGGTCAGCTGGTGAGCGTCCATTTTGGTCGGCGGCGACAGCCACAGACGGGTTGGCAGCTGACCCTTGACCTGATCCAGCAGTTTACCGGCAGCGCGGAAGTGACCGATGTTGGTCATGCACGAACCGATGAACACTTCGTCGATCTTCTCGCCAGCAACGCTGGACAGCAGACGGGCGTCGTCCGGATCGTTTGGCGCGCAGAGCACAGGCTCCTTGATGTCGGCCAGGTCGATTTCGATGACTTCAGCGTATTCGGCGTCAGCATCGGCAACCATCAACTCAGGGTTGGCGATCCAGGCTTCCATCGCTTGAGCACGACGTTCCAGGGTACGCACATCACCGTAGCCTTCACCGATCATCCAGCGCAGCAGGGTGATGTTCGATTGCAGGTATTCGGTGATCGATTCTTTCGACAGCTTGATGGTGCAACCGGCAGCCGAACGTTCGGCCGAGGCGTCGGACAGCTCGAAAGCCTGTTCGATGCTCAGGTTGTCCAGGCCTTCGATTTCCAGGATGCGGCCGGAGAAGGCGTTCTTCTTGCCTTTCTTCTCGACGGTCAGCAGGCCAGCCTGAATCGCGAAGTAAGGAATGGCGTGAACCAGGTCACGCAGGGTGACGCCCGGTTGCATCTTGCCTTTGAAGCGCACCAGGATCGATTCCGGCATGTCCAGCGGCATTACACCGGTGGCAGCGGCGAATGCGACCAGACCGGAACCGGCCGGGAACGAAATGCCCATCGGGAAACGGGTGTGCGAGTCACCACCGGTACCGACGGTGTCCGGCAGCAGCATGCGGTTCAGCCAGCTGTGGATGATGCCGTCGCCCGGACGCAGGGAAACGCCGCCGCGGGTCATGATGAAGTCAGGCAGGGTGTGGTGGGTGGTCACGTCGATCGGCTTTGGATAAGCCGCGGTGTGGCAGAACGACTGCATCACCAGATCAGCGGAGAAGCCCAGGCACGCCAGGTCTTTCAGTTCGTCACGGGTCATTGGACCGGTGGTGTCCTGGGAACCCACGGTGGTCATCTTCGGTTCGCAGTAGGTGCCTGGACGCACACCGGCTACGCCGCACGCCTTGCCGACCATTTTCTGCGCCAGGGTGAAACCCTTGGTGCTTTCGATCGGGGCATCCGGTTTCTTGAACAGGTCGAATGCTGGCAGACCCAGTTCGGCGCGAGCCTTCTCGGTCAGGCCACGGCCGATGATCAGCGGAATACGACCGCCGGCACGGACTTCGTCCAACAGCACCGGGGTCTTCATTTCGAAGGTGGTGATGACTTCGTCAGTACCGTGCTTGCAGACTTTGCCAGCGTGCGGGTACAGGTCGATCACGTCGCCCATGTTGATGTTGGTTACATCGAATTCGATTGGCAGTGCGCCGGCATCTTCCATGGTGTTGTAGAAGATCGGAGCGATCTTGCTGCCGAAGCAGAAGCCGCCAGCACGCTTGTTCGGCACGTAAGGAACGTCATCGCCGAAGAACCACAGCACCGAGTTGGTGGCCGATTTACGCGACGAACCGGTACCGACCACGTCACCGACGTAGGCGATCGGGAAGCCGCTGTTGCGCATTTCTTCGATCTGCTTCATCGGACCGATGGAGCCTTGCACGTCCGGCACGATGCCGTCGCGAGCCATTTTCAGCATGGCCAGGGCGTGCAGCGGGATGTCAGGGCGGGACCAGGCATCAGGAGCAGGGGACAGGTCGTCGGTGTTGGTTTCGCCAGTCACCTTGAACACGCGCAGGCTGATCTTGTCGGCCAGCACAGGGCGGTTCTTGAACCACTCGCCGTCGGCCCAGGACTGCAGAACGCCTTTGGCGTGAACGTTGCCGTTCTTGGCGCGTTCAGCGACGTCGTGGAACGCATCGAACATCAGCAGGGTGTGCTTGAGTTCTTCGGCAGCCACTGGTGCCAGTTCGGCGTCGTCCAGCAGATTGACCAGCGTCACGATGTTGTAGCCGCCCTGCATGGTGCCGAGCAGTTCAACAGCGCGTTTCTTGTCGATCAGAGGGGATTTGGCTTCGCCTTTGGCGAGGGCAGAGAGGAAACCGGCCTTTACATAGGCAGCTTCGTCCACGCCTGGCGGAACGCGATTGGTGATCAGGTCAACGAGGAAGGCTTCTTCGCCAGCCGGGGGATTCTTCAGCAGCTCGACCAGGCCTGCAGTTTGTTCGGCGTTAAGCGGCTGGGGAACGATACCCAGTGCTGCGCGCTCTTCGATATGTTTGCGGTAGGCTTCAAGCACAGTTATTACCCTCATCAGTGGTCCCAAATGGGTGTCCGGGACGCTCATCCCGAAATTGCCGTACTCATGCGCTGCGTGGCGTTGTGGGCCGCTTAGCCAGAATTACCGGCAATTCCTTACAGAAGCTGCTTTCAAAGTTTTACGCCTGCAGAACGGGGAGCTGATGAGGGTTGGCGTCAGGTTTTTCACCGCTGAAAAACCCTTCGCCAACACCGCTCTGAAGGAACGACTGTGCTCGTGACGCTTTGAAAACAGCTTCTAACGGACATTGGCGCCTTAAAAGGCTGGCTGATTCTACGGCAAAAAAAAATTAAAGGTAAGTTAGCCCCAAAATTTTGAGGGGTGATGAATGTTAGACAAAGGGCTAACATGCCGACCTGTTCTGCTTTTCCGTGTTTTGCCTACCTATGCCCAATCAGACCATCAAGACCCCCTGCGTCGGCCTCTGCTCCACTGTTTACGGTGATCTGGTGTGCCGTGGCTGCAAGCGTTTCCACCATGAGGTGATTCACTGGAACGGTTACAACGAGGAAGAAAAACGCGCGGTATGGCTGCGTCTTGAGCAGTTGTTGTCGCAGGTGATGGCCAGCAAGGTAGAGATTTTCGATCCCGCGTTGCTGCATCTGCAGCTGGAGCAGCGCAAGATTCGTTTTGTGCCCCATCAGTCGGAATATTGCTGGGCTTATCAGCTGATCGCCCGGGGTGCGCGGGTCATCAACAATCTGGAAGCCTACGGGATGGTGCTGCTGCCGGAGTTCCGCGACTGGAACCTGCCGGAATTGCGCGATGCCATTGATCGGGAATTTTTTCTGCTGTCTGAGGCGCATTACCAGCGCTACATTGCGCCGGGGTTTCTCAAGGATGCGTTCGGCGGTTAAACCTTAAAAGCTTCGCGAGCAAGCCCGCTCCCACATGGGATCTCCATTGGACATGAAATTTGTGAACGACACAGATCCCATGTGGGAGCGGGCTTGCTCGCGAAGGCTATTTATCTGACGCCGCAAATCTCAATGCTGGGTCACGATCTCTTCCAGATGATCCATGACCGTCTCCGGCTTGAGCACCAGCACATCGCTTTCCAGCGCATCCAGCACCACTTCCGCCGTATTACCAATCAACGCCCCGGACAACCCGGTCCGCGCCACGGTGCCGATCACCGTCACCGATGCCCCCAGCTTATGGGCCATGTACGGAATCAACACATCCGCCGGGCCTTCCTCGATATGCAGATGGTCATCATCAATATCGAACTCGGCCTGGAACGCCTTGCACTGCTCGCGGTAACTGGCTTCGATGGTTTCCTTGAGCTGAAACGTCGGGTCGGCCGCCGAGAGCATCGGCGATGGGTGAGCGCTGATCACGTGTAAATGGGCCTTGGCCAGGCTGGAGATGTCGTAGCCATGATCGATGATGCTGGCGTGCAAGGTGCGGTGTTCGCCGTCGATGTTGCCAACATCGATGGCCGCCAGGATGACGCCGCCGGTCCAGGGCTTGGCGGTTTTCACCAGCAGCACCGGAGTAGGGCAGTAGCGCAGCAGTTTCCAGTCCGCCGGGGTCAGCAGGGCTTTTTTCAGCGGGCTGTCAGCGAAATGCTGCTTGACCACCAGCCCGCAGCCTTCGGCTTGCTGCACATCGACGATGGTTTCATGCAGGCTGTCGTTCCAGGCTTGTTCGGTGGTGACGCTGTAGCCGTCCGCCACCAGCGCAGTCTTGAGCACGCCGAGCATGCCCGCGTGATCATGCTTTTTATCGCAGACCAGCAGGTGCAGATGGGCCTGGGTCACGCCAGCGATCAATTTGGCCCGTTTAAGCGCCAGGCTTTCCGAGTGTTCGGGTTCGATGACCACCAGGATGCTGCGAATGGCTTGCATGAGCGGGATCTCCGTGAAGATAAAAAACACTGCGTTGGACAACTATAGTTGCTGGCCGGCATTCGGCGACTTGATGCATATCAACGGTTGGCGTCTGGTGGTCTGTCGGCAGGCCGGTATAATCGGCGCCCTTCGTTCTGTACCTTTTATCCGTGAGCCCCATGATCCTTCCCGAAATTCACGAATTCCTTGGCTGCCGCACGCCCGATGGCTGGGTCCAGGCCGCGCTGGCCGATCAGGAAACCCTGCTGATCGACCACAAAAACTGCGAATTCAAGGCGGCCAGCACGGCGTTGAGCCTGATTGCCAAATATCACTCCCACGTCGATCTGATCAACCTGATGTCGCGTCTGGCCCGGGAAGAGCTGGTGCACCACGAACAGGTCATGCGCCTGATGAAGAAGCGCAAGATCGAGCTGCGTCAGCTGTCCGCCGGGCGTTACGCCTCGGGGCTGCGCAAAGTGGTGCGCAGCCACGAACCGGTGAAGCTGGTGGACACGCTGGTGGTCGGCGCCTTCATCGAAGCCCGTAGCTGCGAGCGTTTCGAGGCGTTGGTGCCGCATCTGGATGAAGAACTGGGCAAGTTCTACTTCGGACTGCTGAAAAGCGAGGCGCGGCATTTCCAGGGTTACCTGAAACTGGCCTATCAGTACGGTGACGCCAAGGACATTGCCCAGGTGATCGACAAGGTTCGTGACGCCGAGCAGGCGCTGATCGAGTCGCCGGATGTGGAGTTTCGCTTTCACAGTGGTGTCCCAGTCGCCGCATAACCTTGTAGGAGCGAGGCTTGCCCGCGAAGGCGATCTCAAGGACGCTTTCGCCGGCAAGCCGTGCTCCTGCAATTGCGTCGGGAAACTGTCAAAGACTGTAAAGCGACCTAACGGCTCAAACCCAGGCGCTCATGCCATTGGGCGATGGATTCTTCTGGATAGACGTCGAACTGCTGGTCGCCCGGATGCGCCTCGACCTCTACCCACGGTGCTTTGGAGCCGAGCATCAGATGCGTGTGTTCCGGTGGTACCGGCAACGGGGTATCGATGGCCGAGGCAAATGGGTGAATCAACTCTGGCCATTCAGGGCTGAACAGCCATAGTCCTGAGCCGCAAACGGAACAGAAATGCCGCTCGGCGGTGCTGCGGTGGGCACGTTTGTCACCTTTTTCCTTGAGCCGCGCATGGTAAATCGAGATGTGCTTGCGACCGCGCACCTTCAGGCTGACGGCATCGCCAGCGATGTTGATCGCATAACCGCCACCGCCCTGGGTCTTGCGACAGATCGAGCAATAGCAGCGTTGATAAGGGTAGGGGTGGGCGCTGGTCAGGCTGAACGACACCGCGCCGCAATGGCAGGAGCCTTCGAGCTGCATGGGGCCTCCAATGGGGTTGGGATGACTCAGGACAGCCTAGACTGTCCGTGTTCCTGGACTTGAATTTATGCTGGATGTGCGGGCCTATTCGCGAGCAAGCCCGCTCCCACACTTGATCGTTTTCGTACACAAAACTGCGTTCACTGAAGATCTAATGTGGGAGCGGGCTTGCTCGCGAAGAACGATAACGCGGTCTACCGGCCGGGCACCCGCCACAAATACCAAGCGGCCGCCGTCCGATATGGACTCCAGGCCATTCCGATTTCAATCATCTGCTTACGAGTCGGCTGTATTTCCAGCCCCTTCAGCCGCCGATAACCCTCACGCACGCCAAAGTCATCGGCCGGTAAAATGTCCGGCCGCTCCAGGCTGTAGATCAGCAGCATTTCTACCGTCCAGCGCCCGACTCCGCGCAAGGTAATCAAGCGCTCGATCAACGCTTCATCGTCCATGGCCAGGGCCGTGGCGTAATCCGGCACCACGCCGTCCAGTGCCGCCTGGGCGATGCCCTGAATGGTCGCGATCTTGCTGGCGGAAAACCCGCAACCGCGCATCTGTTCGAAGTCTGTCGCCAGAATTTGCTCGGGCCTTGGGAAGGTGATTGAAGGAAACAACGACAGCAGCCGGCCGACAATCGCATCGCCGGCCTTTGCATGCAGTTGCTGATAGGCAATCGCCCGTACCAGCGACTCGTAAGGATCGCGGGCCGCATGGGGCTGATGCAGGCAGGGGCCGATGGCGCTGATGTGGCGTTGCCAGTCGGCGTCGAGGGCCGAGAGAAATTCGCTGGCCAGTCGATAGGTGTCGGGCATGGAGCTTCCTGAAGCGCGGGTGACTGCGGGGGAGATTAGCCCTCACCTCGCAGCGCCGCACTCCATTGCTTGCGGTCAAACTTTGCCGGTGGGGGCCAGCAGGGCGTTCACTTGGCCATAAGTGAAGGCCTTGAGGTCGCTGCTATCGAGTTTTCCGGTTTCCAGAAAGCTTTTGGCCACCGACGCCATGGCGCCGTAGAGGAATTCGGCGATGCTCGAACCGGCGCTCAAACGGCGCACGCCGAGGGCTTGCAGTTCTTCAGGAGAAGGCAGGCTCGCGAAACCCAGCACGTTCACCGGCAGCGTCGTGCCATGGCACAGCGCTTGGATCTCATACGCCGCCGTGACGCCCGCCGCAAACAACCCATCGGCACCGGCGGCCTGATACAACGCGGCCCGTTTGAGTGTTTCTGCGACGCGATCTTCGGCCGGCACCAAGCCCTTGAGATACACGTCGGTGCGAGCGTTGATAAACAGCTTCACATCCCGGCGATCGGCGACCTGGCGAGCGATTTCGATTTTGCGGGCCAGCAGGTCGGGCGGCGAAGCACCGTCCTCGATATTGATCCCCACGGCTCCGGCAGCGATGACGGCGTCGATCACTTCCGCGACCCGCCCCAGGTCATCGGAATAACCGGCCTCAATGTCCACGGTCAACGGCACCGTGATGACTCGGGCGATGGATTCAACGGTGGAAACGAGACGTTCAAGCGGCAAGGTATTGCCATCCGGGTAACCATGAACCCAAGCCACCGCCGCGCTGCTGGTGGCGACGGCCTTGCTGCCCAGCTGTTCCACCAATCGCGCCCCGGTGGCATCGGCGACGTTGGTCAGAATCAGCAAGCCGCTCTGGTGCAGTTGGTGGAATTGGTTGTCGAGTGTGTCCATCGAATGTCCTTCCTTATGACTTTCTGAAAAGAAATGGCGGAGTGATCAGAACGTGAGTTGTTCGGTGATTTGCACCGCGGCGCTTTCCAGCCTGAGCAGAAACGCCTTGCGCGGTTGTCCTCCACCATAGCCGGTCAACGAGCCGTCTGCACCGATCACCCGGTGACAGGGCAGGATAATCGCCAAGCGGTTTTGTCCGTTGGCCAGGCCCACGGCGCGACTGGCGCCGGGGTTGCCTAGTTGCGCGGCGATGGCGCCATAAGTAGTGGTCTGGCCGTAGGGGATTTTCATCAGCTCGGCCCACACTTGCCGGGCGAAAGCGCTGCCGGGCAGGTGCAGTGGCACGTTGAATTCGGTCCGTTTACCGGCGAAGTATTGCGCCAGTTCTTGTTCAGTCTGCTGCAAATGCCCGTTGTGTCCGGGTGCTACGGCGTAGCCATAACGGTTCTGCAGTTCTTCGATTTCCTTGGTCAGTGCCGGTCGATCGAGAAACTCCAGCAACACCAGCCCACGCTGCTCGGCCATGGCGATCATCGGCCCCAGTGGTGTGGTCAGCCGGGTGAACAGCAGTGGCTCGCTGTGGGCGGCGCGGCCGGGCGTGATGTGGAACGACTTTTGAAACGCATCGCGAAAGCCGCTCAGGGATTCGTAGCCGGAGTCGAACGCAGCGTTGTCGATGGATTCGCCCTGTTTGATGCCACCCAGGGCGATGCCCAGGCGCCGGCTGCGCAGCCAGGCGTGAAAGGTCATGCCAAAATGCTGCTTGAACCAGCGGCGCAACTTCAACGGTTCGATGCCCTCGGCGAGCAACTGGGCGTCAGTCCAGCGCAGGTCGGGGGCGGCGTCCACGGATTTGAGCAGCCGCTGCACCCAGTCCGGAGCGATGGCCGCGGCGTCCAGTGGCTTGCAACGCAGACAGGCCCGATAGCCCGCCGACATTGCCTCATCGGCATGGGCGAAAAACTCGACATTTTCCGGCTTTGGTTTGCGCGCCGTACAGCCGGGGCGGCAGAAAATGCCAGTGGTTTTGACCGCGGTAAAGAACACCCCCTCGTAGGCGGTGTCGCGTTCGAGCATGGCGCGAACCATCTCGGCGTGGGGCGGAAGCACAGCGTTTTGTAGGTTCATGGGCTGAGCATATGCTGCGTCGCCCGGCGCCTCCACCGGAAAATCGACAGTGAATTTTTAGGGTCCTGAGCTACAGTCATCGGGTCACCGGTCATGCTGTAAACGTTATTTTCAGGAATCATCCTATGCAACCGTTCACGATCAAACACATCGATCACATCGTCCTGCGCGTCAAGGATCTGGAACGAAGCATCATTTTTTACGGCGAGGTACTCGGCGCCGAACTGGTCAAGCGCCGTGACGATCTGGGCCTGGTGCATCTGCGTGCGGGCACCTCGATGATCGACCTCGTCGACATCCAGGGCGAACTCGGCCGCAAGGGTGGTGCTGCCCCTGGCCGCGAACAGCGCAACGTCGATCACTTCTGCCTGCGCATCGAACCGTTCGACGAGAAAGCGCTGGTCAGTCACTTGCAGTCCTTCGGCCTGACACCCGAGAAAGCCGCCGTGCGTTTCGGCGCCGAAGGTTACGGGCTGTCGATCTATTGCTTCGATCCGGACGGTAATCAGGTCGAACTGAAAGGACCGTCCCAAGGGTAAAGTTCAGGCCCGTTTCGCCATCAACAACACCGAAGCCGCTGCCGACAACAACCCCGCGCAGCAACGGTTGAAAATCCGCTTGCCCCGTGGTTCGGCGAACCAGCGGCGCATGTGCAGGCCCATGTAGGCGTAGGCGCTGATGGCGATCCATTCCAGCAGCAGGAACAACGCGCCGAGCACGACGAATTGCGCGGCAATCGGCCGAGTCGGGTCGACGAATTGCGGCAGGAATGCGGTGAACAGCAAAATGGCCTTGGGATTGCCCGCTGCCACCAGAAACTCCTGCCGCGCCAGAGCGACAATGCCAATTGGCGCGCCGGTCACAAGCTGCTCGGCCTCGGGATTGGCGCGCCACAATTGCCAGGCCAGGTACAACAGGTAAGCGGCGCCGACGATCTTGATCGCATAGAACAGCCATTCCGAGGTTTGCAGCACCACCGACAACCCGGCGGCGGCCAGGGCGATCATCCCGGCAAACGCCAGCAAACGACCGACGCCGGCCACACAGGCGCGACGATAGCCATAACGGGTAGCGTTGCTGACCGACAGTAGATTGTTCGGGCCGGGGGCCATGTTCAAGGCGAAGCAGGCCGGGAGAAACAGGGTGAGGGTGGCGAGGTCCATGACGACGGCTCCAGTAACGAGAGCCGTATTTTTATCATGAGTGACGAGTGGCCCGGCCCATACAGCGGTGTATGCAAATCGCCGTACACTTGTGCCGGCTTGGTTAGCGCTAATGCCAGTCGGTTAGCGCAATCCATGTGGGAGCGG
>NZ_AKJE01000013.1 GCF_000282495.1 Pseudomonas sp. GM79 | reverse complement strand
ACGACGACGATTTCAGTCGCAACGCCTTTCTCTTTCAGACGTACGGCTTCTTCCACTGCGATTTCGCAGAATGGGTTCATCGACATCTTGACGTTAGCGAGGTCGACGCCGGAATTGTCCGCCTTGACACGAACCTTGACGTTGTAATCCACAACGCGTTTGACAGCTACAAGAACCTTCATGGATTCCTCGTTACTCTCCGGTGAAAAGAAAGTCGCCTAGGCGAACCTGGCGGTTGATGCTCATCGGCGCAAGGGCACCTCTAAAAACGCTGGCAGGTGTATCGGGTGAACGTTGCTCACGAGGCTGATAACCGTTCGTCAGTGGTGACCGACGAGTCATTCATTATCGCGGCGTGTAAACTGCGCGCCTGACCGCACTGCGCATCACCTTATACCGCCATCGCCCTGTCTTTAGAGGTGCTCTTGAAACCAACAGTCAGCCTACGGCGAGCGCAAAACCGACCGTATCTTGACCGGAACGCCTATTCCGGTCAATACGGCAAAATGGCCACTCATAAGCCGCGGTGACTTTGATTTATCTGGCTTTGAGCCAATTCAAACAAACGTTTGTATTGGACGCTAGGAGTGGTGTAGATATAATGCGCCACCTAGAGAGAAAGGTGGGTCATCCATTATCCCTTCCGACCGTTACCGGAGGAAATAATGGATGCAACGCCAAACCTCCAATTAGAAAAAAACTGTTGAGCCTTGAGTAGGAGATAGCCTGTGGAACGCGAATACATGGAATTCGACGTGGTCATCGTCGGTGCCGGCCCCGCTGGCCTGTCCGCCGCCTGCCGTTTGAAGCAGAAGGCCGCCGAAGCCGGTAAGGAAATCAGCGTCTGCGTGGTCGAAAAAGGCTCCGAAGTCGGTGCTCACATCCTGTCCGGTGCCGTGTTCGAACCACGCGCCCTGAACGAACTGTTCCCGGACTGGAAAGAACTCGGCGCGCCGCTGAATACGCCAGTCACACGCGATGACATCTTCGTTCTGAAAAACGCCGACAGCGCGCAGAAGATTCCTGACCTCTTTGTGCCCAAGACCATGCACAACGAAGGCAACTACATCATCTCCCTGGGCAATCTGTGCCGCTGGCTGGCTCAGCAGGCCGAGAACCTGGGCGTGGAAATCTACCCGGGCTTCGCCGCCCAGGAAGCCCTGTTCGACGAGAACGGCGTAGTTCGCGGGATCATCACCGGCGACCTGGGCGTTGACCGCGAAGGCAATCCGAAAGAAGGCCTGTACACCCCGGGCATGGAACTGCGTGCCAAGTACACGCTGTTCGCCGAAGGTTGCCGTGGCCACATCGGCAAGCAACTGATCAAGCGCTTCAACCTCGACAGCGAAGCCGACGCCCAGCATTACGGCATCGGCCTGAAAGAAATCTGGGAAATCGACCCGGCCAAGCACCAGCCAGGCCTGGTGGTCCACACCGCCGGTTGGCCGCTGGACATCATGGGCACCGAGAACACCGGTGGCTCGTTCCTCTATCACCTGGAAAACAACCAGGTCGTGGTCGGCCTGATCGTCGATCTTTCCTACAGCAACACCTTTCTGTCGCCATTCGACGAGTTCCAGCGCCTCAAGCATCACCCGGTGCTCAAGCAATACCTGGAAGGCGGCAAGCGCATCAGCTACGGCGCGCGTGCTATCTCCAAAGGCGGCTTGAACTCGCTGCCGAAAATGGTCTTCAAGGGCGGCGCGCTGATCGGTTGCGACCTCGGCACCCTGAACTTCGCCAAGATCAAAGGCAGCCACACCGCGATGAAGTCCGGCATGCTCGCCGCTGACGCCGTGGCCGACGCGCTGTTCGCTGAGAAGGATGGCACCGAAGAGCTGACCACCTACGTCGACGCCTTCAAGAAGAGCTGGCTCTACGACGAACTGTTCGCCAGCCGCAACTTCGGCCCGGCGATTCACAAGTTCGGCGCCATCGTTGGCGGCGGTTTCAACTGGATCGACCAGAACATCTTCGGCGGCAAACTGCCGTTCACCCTGCACGACACCAAGCCGGATTACGCTTGCCTGAAACTGGCGGCCGACTGCAAGAAGATCGACTACCCGAAACCGGACGGCAAGATCAGCTTCGACAAACTCAGCTCGGTGTTCATCTCGGGTACCAACCACGAAGAAGAGCAGCCTTGCCACTTGAAGCTGGCCGATGCGAGCATTCCGATCGCCAAGAACCTGCCGATGTACGATGAACCTGCCCAGCGTTACTGCCCGGCCGGCGTGTACGAAGTCGTCACCCAGGAAGATGGCGAGAAGCGCTTCCAGATCAACGCCCAGAACTGCGTTCACTGCAAGACCTGCGACATCAAGGACCCTGCGCAGAATATTACCTGGGTGGCGCCGGAAGGTGCCGGCGGCCCGACTTACCCGAACATGTAAGTTGACTCGCTGAACATCAAGGCTCCCGACATGGGGGCCTTTTTGTTGCCTGCGATTTAAGCAACGACACAAAACCACTGTGGGAGCGGGCTTGCTCGCGAATGCGGTGCATCAGTCACCCGTTAAGTCGACTGACCCACCGCATTCGCGAGCAAGCCCGCTCCCACATGGGGATTCGTGGTGTATCAAGCAGCCCGCTCATCTCCGGGATTACGTTCGAAGTAACGCTTGTACTCGCGGCTGAACTGCGACGTGCTCTGATACCCCACCCGATGCGCCACCTGGGCCACGCCCAAGCCTTCGCCCAGCAACAACTGCTGGGCCCTGAGCAAGCGCAAACGCTTCAAATACTGCACCGGCGACAACAAGGTGCTGCGCTTGAAATGCTCATGAAACGTCGACGCGCTCATGTTCGCGCAACTGGCCAGGGTCTCGACGTTCAGCGGTTCGGTGTAATGCGCATGCAGATGACTCAGGGACGCCGCGATCCGGGCGAACTGCCCCTGTTGTTCCACCAGCGCGCGCAATACATCCGCTTGCGGCCCCCGCAACGCCACGAACAACAATTCACGCAATCGCGCCGGGCCCATGATCTGGCATTCCAGCGGATCGTGCAGGCAGCGCAACAACCTCTCCACACAACCGCGCATGGCATCGTCGAGCACCGCCGAGATCATGGACTCGGGCGTCTGTGCGGGAACCGTGCGCCCTGGCGACAACCCCATGGCCAATACCAACTCACCGAGCATTACCCGGTCAATGGCGATGGAAACGCCCAGCATCGGGCCATCCGGTGCCGAAAACGTCTCGCACTCGAAGGGCACCGGCAACGCCTGAATAAGGTAATGCCCGGCACCATATTCCAGCGTACGCGGGCCCAAATACGCCAACTTGCTGCCTTGGGCGATGATGACCAGGCTCGGCTCGTAGATTTGCGGACCACGGGCCACATCACAACTGGCGCGCAAAACCTGCACCCCCGGCAATGCGGTGGGCGCGAAACCATCGCGAATGGTCAGCGGCTGGATCAGCGAAACCAGGGTGGCATTGGCATCGAGATGACGGGTCAACAACATGAGGGAGCTCTTCAAAAAAGTCGCGAAAAACGGGATGAAAGCATCATCGCAGGTCTGAACGCCAATGCGACCAATCAACGGTGTATGCCGGAGGATTAGGCATGACACCCGGAGGAATCGCCATGGCCGGTCACCCGTGCGGCGCCCAGAATGGCTCGCCTCACCTGTCACCGCTTTTGCGAGGTTCACCATGTACACCGCCATCGGATACGCCGCTCAGTCAGCCACCACTCCCCTCGCCCCAATGAAATTCGAACGCCGCAGCCCACGGGCCGACGACGTTGCGATCGACATTCTCTACTGTGGCGTCTGCCATTCCGACATCCATCAGGCCCGCAACGAGTGGGGCATTGCTGTTTACCCACTGATGCCCGGCCACGAAATCGTAGGCAAAGTTACCGCCGTCGGTGCGAACGTTACTAAACACAAAGTCGGCGACCTGGTCGGGGTCGGCTGCATGGTCGACTCGTGCCGCCACTGCGAAGCCTGTCAGGCGGATCTGGAGCAATACTGCCTGGAAGGTCCGACCATGACGTATGCCACCCCGGACCGGGTCGATGGCAGCAACACCATGGGCGGTTACTCCGACAGCATCGTGGTCAGCGAGCACTTTGTCGTGCGTATTCCGGAGAAACTCGACCCGGCCAGCGCCGCGCCGATTCTGTGCGCCGGCATCACCACCTACTCGCCGCTCAAGCACTACGGCGTCAAGGCCGGTGACAAGGTCGGGATTCTCGGCATGGGTGGCCTCGGCCACATGGGCATCAAGTTCGCCAAGGCGATGGGCGCTGAGGTGACGTTGTTCACCCGCTCGGCGAGCAAGGCCGAAGAAGGTCGTCGCCAAGGCGCGGACCACGTGATCGTGTCCACCGACGCAGAACAGATGAAAGCCGCCGCAGGACATTTCGACTTCCTGCTGGACACCATTCCGGTGCAGCACGACCTCAATCCCTACCTCGATACACTGCGTTTCGACGGCGTGCACATTCTGGTGGGCTTGATCGAACCGATCGATCCACCGGTGCACGCTGCCAAACTGGTATTAGGTCGTCGCGTGTTGGCCGGCTCGCTGATCGGCGGCATCGCCGAAACCCAGGAAGTGCTGGATTTCTGCGCCGAGCACGGCATCACCTGCGACATCGAAATGCTCGACATCCGCCAGATCAACGAGGCTTACACCCGCATGATTGCCGGTGACGTGAAGTACCGCTTCGTGATCGACATGGCGACACTGAAGGTCTAAACCTTCAAGCCAAGCTCCGCCGACAGCCGGGCTGTGACCCCTTTGATCAGGGGAATCAGCTCGGCCATTTTTTCCAGCGGCATGTACGGCACGGTGCTGGCGATGCTGATGCCGGCGACGATGCGCTTGCTGGCATCGCGGATCGGTGCCGCCACGCAGCGAATCGACGGTTCGTTGTCTTCCAGGTCGAAGGCGTACCCGCCAGCCACATACTCAATCATGCGCTGCTGAAACTGCTCCCAGGATTGCTCCGGGTGCTGCGGCCAGAACTGATTTTTCCCACCCACCGGCAAGCTGATTTCGTACAGCCGTTGCCATTCTTCCTGCGTGTCATCGAGCATCAGCGCCTTACCGATCCCGGTACGCGCCAATGGCATGCGATGCCCCACCCGCGAACGCATTTCCGGACCGTTGCGCCCCGGATTCTTGTGCAGGTACAGCACCTCGTCACCCTCACGAATCGCCAGGTGAATGGTGTCGCCGGTCAACGCCGACAACTCATCCAGATACGGCCCGGCCAACGTCACCAGTGGCAGCTCTTCACGTGCCTGGAAACCCAGCTCGATCAGTTTAGGCCCCAGCAGATAACCGACTTGCGGCACCACCCGCAAATATCGCTCGTCCACCAGGCAACTGGCCAGACGATGGGTGGTACTGCGCGTCGTGCCGATCAGCCGGGCGATTTCCTTGAGATCGCGGGCGCCACTGGCCACGGCCTGAACCACACCCAAACCACGAAGCAGTGTCTGGGTGCCGGTCGGCGCGGCGTCCTTGGCGATTTTTGGGGCGTCTTCCTGCATATCCAGCCTTTACCGTTGAGCGAGTGAACGGGCGGCATTATGGTCGCCCGATGGCCGCAACTACAACTTGATACGCTCGACCTTGCCCACCAACAACACGTAGGAAAGCGCACCCAACAACGCCAGAACCGAGATATAAGTAATCGCCGGGGCAAACGAATCACCCGAGGCGAGGAAACCGATGACGATGGGCGTGGTAATCGCCGCCAGGTTGCCGATGAAATTGAACACCCCACCGGTCAATCCAAGCAAGCGCGCCGGGGCCAGGGTCGACACCAGCGACCAGGTAATCGAAGCCAGACCATTACCGAAGAAGGCCAGAGCGAGGAAGGCAATCACCAGCGGCGTCGATTCAACGAAATTGGCGCCGATGATCGAGGTGGAAATCAGCAGGCCGCCAATGATCGGCAACTTGCGGGCGAAACCCACCGTGTAACTGCGACGAATCAAGAAGTCAGAGAAAAAACCCGAACACAGCACACCGACGAATGCCGCCAGAAACGGCAACGACGCCAGCAAGCCAGACTTGATGAAGTCCATGCCGCGATATTTCACCAGGTAGGTCGGGAACCACGTCAGAAAAAACCACAACGTCGAATTGAGGCAGAACTGACCGAGGTAAATGCCCCACAACTTGCGTTTGCTCAGGACAATCCCAAGGTCGACCCAGCTGAATTTAGCCTTGGTCTTCGCGGCTTCAGCCTGGATATCCACCAGCCCGCCGCCCTCACGGATCAGCTCGATTTCAGCGTCGTTGGCGCCCTTGAAATCCCGTGGTTCGCGATACACCGCGTACCAAATCACCGCCCAAATGATGCCCACCGCACCGGTGCTGACAAACACCATGTGCCAGCCATATTGGTGTTGCAGCCACGCAAGTACCGGCGTCAGGAATGCCAGGCCGACGAACTGCCCGGAGGTGTAGAAACCAATGGCCGTGGCGCGTTCGCGCTCGGGGAACCAGGTCGTCACCACACGGCTGTTGATCGGGTACGCCGGTGCTTCCAGCGCACCGACGGCCATGCGCAGCACGAACAGCGCGATGAAACTGGCAGCGAAGCCGAGCATCACCGTGGCCAGCGACCACAGCAGCAATGCGACGCTATACAGGATGCGCGGCGGCACCCGGTCCACCAGCCAGCCGCCGGGGATCTGCATGGCGGCGTAAGTCCAGCCGAACGCGGAAAAGATCAGCCCGACATGGATCGGATCGATGCCCAGGTCGCTGGTCAGCGCCGGGGCGGCAATCGACAGGTTGCTGCGGTCCAGGTAGTTGATCACCACGGTGATGAACAACAGGACCATGATGAAAAAGCGTTTGCGGCTCGGCGTCACCAACGACGCCTGCCCGGTGAGGGTTTGCGGTTGCATGGGGGGTGCCTCTTCTTATGTTTATTGAGGTCGTGAAAAACGGGCGCTTGAGCGCAAATCATCCGGTCCATGGAGATCAATTGTGGGAGCGGGCTTGCTCGCGAAAGCGGTGCGTCACGCCGCATCACTGTTGAATGTGATACCGCCTTCGCGAGCAAGCCCGCTCCCACATTAGATTTGTGTTGAGTCAGGAGGGACTCACCACTCGGCAAAGCTGCCATCGGCATGGCGCCAGATCGGGTTGCGCCAGCGGTGGCCGACGGCGGCGCGCTCGATCACGTATTCCTCGTTGATCTCGATGCCCAGGCCCGGGCCGTTGGGGATCTTCACGAAGCCTTTGTCGTAGTCGAACACCCGTGGATCTTTCACATAATCGAGCAGGTCATTGCTCTCGTTGTAATGGATGCCCAGGCTCTGTTCCTGGATGAACGCGTTGTAGCAAACCGCGTCCAGCTGCAGGCACGCCGCCAGGGCAATCGGGCCCAACGGGCAATGCAGCGCCAGTGCCACGTCGTAGGCTTCAGCCATGTTGGCGATCTTGCGGGTTTCGGTGATGCCACCTGCATGGGAAGCATCCGGCTGGATGATGTCGACGTAGCCTTCGCTGAGCACTCGCTTGAAATCCCAACGCGAGAACAACCGCTCGCCGAGGGCAATCGGTGTGCTGGTCAGCGGTGCCAGTTCTTTCAGCGCTTCGTAGTTTTCGCTCAGCACCGGCTCTTCGATGAACATCAGTTTGTACGGGTCGAGTTCCTTCATCAGCACCTTGGCCATGGGCTTATGCACCCGACCATGGAAGTCCACGCCGATGCCGACATTCGGGCCGACGGCATCGCGTACGGCGGCGACGTTGGCCAAGGCCAGGTCGACCTTCTCGAAGGAATCGAGAAATTGCAGTTCTTCGGTGCCGTTCATTTTCACCGCCGTGAAACCACGGCTGACCGCTTCTTTCGCAGCGCGTGCGGTGTCCGCCGGGCGATCACCACCGATCCATGAATAAACGCGAATCTTGTCGCGCACCTGACCACCCAACAGATCGCTGACCGACACACCCAGAGCCTTGCCCTTGATGTCCCACAACGCCTGGTCGATGCCCGCCAGAGCGCTCATGTGGATCGCGCCGCCACGGTAGAAGCCGCCACGGTAGAGCACGGTCCAGATGTCTTCGATGTTGCGTGGGTCTTTGCCGATCAGGTAGTCGGACAATTCCTCAACCGCAGCAGCGACGGTGTGTGCGCGGCCTTCGACCACGGGCTCACCCCAACCGGTCACGCCCTCGTCGGTTTCGACCTTGAGGAAGCACCAGCGCGGCGGAACGATGAAGGTAGTGAGTTTGGTGATTTTCATCTATTGCCTCTCTTATTAGATGCAGCGCTCGCAGCGCCAAAAAGTCTTAACGCAAAGCATTCCAGGCAGCGACATACGCCTTGGCGTTTACTGCCACTTGCTCAGGTGTCATGCCCGGTTTGAACAACCCGGAACCCAGCCCGAAACCTTTGACACCTGCCTCGATAAACACCTGCATGTTGTCTGGCGTAATCCCGCCCACCGGCACCAGCACCGTCCCTGCCGGCAACACCGCCAGCCAGGCTTTCACAACGGCGGGGCCCATTTGTTCGGCCGGGAACATCTTCAGCACATCCGCCCCTTCGGCCAATGCAGCAAAGGCTTCGGTCGGCGTCGCCACGCCCGGCGACAGGAACAGTCCCGCCGCTTTCGCCGCGCGCAACACCTTGGCATCGCTGTGGGGCATGACGATCACTTGGCCGCCCGCCGCTTTCACTTGCTCGACCTGCTCCGGCGTCAGCACCGTGCCTGCACCGATCAGGCAATCGGCGGGTAAGGTACTGCGCAGGATGCGGATACTTTCGTACGGTTCGGGGGAATTAAGCGGCACTTCAATGACGCGAAATCCGGCCGAATACAGGACTTCGCCGACGGCTGCCGCTTCTTGCGGACGCAGGCCACGCAGGATCGCGATCAGACCGTTTTGTGCCAGTGCTTGCTTGAGCATGTCAGACCTCCAGTCAGGTTTAACGGGATGGGTGTGTCGTGATCAGTCCGGCGGCGACCGCCAACTGCCACAACCCGCGTTCGGTGGCCTGCTCGGCCAGGGTCACCCGGGCAAAACCGCAGGCGTCGAGCGCACGGCTGTAGCGGGCGCAGAGTTGGGAGTTGCCGATGAGGATGATCGACGGCAGATGGACGCTGTTGCGCCGACGCCGCTGAACGTTGGCCAGCGCCGCCAGTTCATGACCAATCAGCAAGCCCGACAGGTAGTCCGGTTGAGCCGTGGCGCTCAGTTCACCGGTCAGCCCCAGACTGCGGGCACTGAACAATGTCGACAGCGGTCCGATCTCGCCGTCCGCCGACAGGGCCACCCGTACGCCGCGATCAAACGCTTCGCCATCAAAAGAGGCGCCGCGCTGCTGAGTGCGCCCCAAAATGCTGTGTTCACTGAGCACGGCGAAGACTTCGCCCGTCATGAAAGTATCGAAATGCACGATGCAGCCGTCGGCCACTTCCACCCATTTCGAATGGCTGCCCGGCAAGCCGATCAACAGATCGTTGCCCGCCCCGACCGGCAGATTCTGCAACACACCGAGGACCTGGGTTTCCTCGCCGCGCATCACGTTCGGCAAGCGAGAACGCTGAATCACGCCCGGCACGATGTGCACATCGACACCGCGAAGACTGCGAACGATTTGTAGGGAGGTTCCGAGATTGGCGACGTTCGCCGGCGTGTCGCAGTAGGCCGCTTCCCGCCAGCCCTGAGCACTGCCGACCATGCCGCAAGCAATCACCGGCAAATCGGGCTGTGCGTCGAGCCAGTCACCGCACGCCTCATCGAAGGCCAATTCAAAACCGTCGACGCATGCCTGGCCGGCGATGGTTCGCGGCGTCTTGGGCAGCTGCATGATCCCGGACGACAGCGAGCGCTGTTCCAGCACCTGGCCACCGAAGCCGAGTTTGTAAGCACGTAATGAGGTTGTCCCCCAATCGAGCGCGATCAATTGCGCCAGCATCGCTTCACCTGTTTTGTTTTTTGGCAGTGAGTGAGCTGGACTATAAACCTGGACGGAGACAAATCTCAATATATAAATATCAATCCCATATATTGAGAAGAACACAAAAAAAGATCGCAGCCTTCGGCAGTCCCTACAGATCGATGTACGACGCAATAGCGCGGTCGAACACAATCCCGTGTAGGAGCTGCCGAAGGCTGCGATCTTTTAGGAGATCAATTGCCCTCGGCAAAATCCCTTAACACCGCCCCATCCATCCGATACCGAACCCACTCCTCCTGCGGCTGTGCGCCGAGGGATTTGTAGAATTCGATCGCCGGTTTGTTCCAGTCCAGCACGCTCCATTCGAAACGGCCGCAGTCATTGGCGCAGGCGATTTTCGCCAAATGGCGCAGCAAGGTTTTACCGGCGCCGCCGCCCCGTTGTTCGGGAGTGATGTAGAGGTCTTCGAGGTACAGGCAGTTGCTGCCCAACCAGGTGGAATAGCTGAAGAAGAACACCGCGAAGCCGATCGGCTGGCCATCGCGCAGGCAGATCAGGCCATGGGCCGTCGCGCCTTCGCTGAACAGGCTGCGCTCGATGTCGGCGACGCTGGCGATGACTTCGTGGCGGGCACGTTCGAAGTCGGCCAGTTCAGTGATGAACGCGAGGATTTGCGGAGCATCGCTGGGGGTTGCCGGGCGGATTTCGATCGTCATGAACGTGCCTTGTGAAAAGTTGAAAACGCCATACTAAGTCCGCGCGCGGCGCTCGTCACATTTGATAGCAATGTGGCGAGGGAGCTTGCTCCCGTTCGGCTGCAAAGCAGTCGCAAAACTGGCGACGCCGATCTAACTGAAATACCGTGTCGTCTGGGGGTGGGGCTGCTGTGCAGCCCAGCGGGAGCAAGCTCCCTCGCCACAAAAGCGTTTCCACACTAAAGGACTTTTATGACCGCTATCGCTTTTGCGCCTCTGCATAATCTGGCCTCATGCCTGCTGCCCCACGCACTGGAACCTGGCGAGGATGGCGCCCATGATCTGTCGCACTTGCAGCGGGTGTGGCACAACGTGCGCACGCTTCATGCGCAAGAAGGCGGTGATCTTGAGGTGCTGCTGGCCGCCGTGCTGTTGCACGATTGCGTGGCGGTGGAGAAGAACTCGCCGCTGCGCTCACAGGCATCACGACTGGCGGCGCAGAAAGCTTCGACCGTACTGATAGCCCTGGATTGGCCTGGCGCAAAAATTACAGCGGTCGCTCACGCCATCGAAGCCCACAGCTTCAGCGCCAACATCACGCCCACCACCCTCGAAGCGAAAATCATCCAGGACGCCGACCGCCTGGACTCCCTTGGCATGCTCGGCGTGGCGCGTACCTTCTACATCGCCGGACGCATGGGCAGTGCGTTGTACGACCCGTTGGACCCAGAGGCAAAAGAGCGGGACTACGACGACAAGCGCTTTTGCCTCGATCATTTCCAGACCAAACTGCTGCACCTGGCGGACGGTTTCCAAACGACCACCGGTCAACGTCTGGCACAGATTCGCCACGAACGCCTGAAGGGTTTCATGGAGCTGTTCAAGGAGGAAATTGGCGCCGATCAATAAGTCTGGGCGGCACCACTCGTCGTTCATCAGGCACCAATCCAGGTAAGCGAGGACCAATATTGGGTAAGGACTCTAATCAACGGAGACGACACCATGATCACGTCCCGACTGACCGCCCTCGCTCTCACCACGCTGCTCTCCTCTGTCGCGCTCGCCGCGACCAGCTCTTCCGGGACCGACCCGACCGATCCACTCCAAAGGCCCGAATCTGCGACCACCCAAGGCATCGACAGCGGCCGATCGCCTTCTCCGACGGCCACAGACCCACGGATTTATCACGACGACGCGGGCGCTCAGGGCGGGATGAATACACCCGGCCCCCGCCCCCAGACTCCCGACAACGCCGGAACCGGCGTCGGCTCGAAAACCACCACCGGTGGCTCGGGCTCCGAAGGCCGTAGCGTCAATCAGTAAAACCGCCGATGCGAGCGACCTGCAATACCTATCCGTCCTAACGAAGAGGTAACCATGAACGTTGATAAAAACCTGGAAAAAGAAGTCCTGACCCGTCTGCTACACGCCCACCCAAATGGCTTGGGCAAGGAGGTTCTGGACAATTACCGGGGGGAGAAAGTCGTGGCCAGCACCCTCGCCACTCTGCAGGATCGCGGGCTGATCCAGCACGGTCATGTGATCTGCAACGAAGCCGGCGAGCACTCGCTGAACCTGCCGATCAAACTCAGCGCCGCTGGGGTTGAAGCGGCGCGCAAGCTGGATGTCTAACCGAGTAGGCGCTGCAACAGGTTGCAATCTTTTGCCTGTGAATGTTTGAAGAGCAAAGATCGTCCGAACGCGGCCCGAGCCTTCGCCAGCGCCTACAACCAGGAGAAATCCCATGCCTCGAGGAAGCAAAGACAAATACACCGCCGAGCAAAAACGCAAGGCCGAACACATCGAAGAAAGCTACGAGCACAAAGGCGTGTCGAAAGATGAAGCCGAAGCTCGCGCCTGGGCCACGGTGAACAAGCAGTCGGGCGGAGGTGAACGCGCTGGCGGCTCGGGGCGCAAGAAGCCGGCCAGCGCCAAGTCTGCAGATCGCAAGGAATCAGCCCGACGTGCGGTGGCCACCCGTGAAGGCAAGCCGCGCAACAGCAAAGCATCGCGCGAGACGCAGACGGTAGACAGCCTGAAGAAAGAAGCCCGGGCGAAGAAGATTCCGGGGCGCTCGAGCATGCGCAAGCAGGAGTTGATCGAGGCGTTGCGCAGGGCAGGTTGAAGATCTGAATTGATGGTGAGTTTGAGAGCCTCTTCGCGAGCAAGTCGAATCGTCGCACCGCCGCTCCCACATTGGATCTATGCTGGTCGTTAGATGTGTGAACGACACAGATCAAATGTGGGAGCGGGCTTGCTCGCGAAAGCGGCTGATCAGGCGCCAAAAGTCTCACGAATCAACGCATCCACCTCAACCGCCCCCGGCGAAGTCGCCGGCCCCCAACGAGTGACGGCCAAAGCAGCTGCCGCGTTGGCCCGCCGCGCCGCGTCTATCGCCGACAAACCTTGCGCCAACCCCGCAACCAACACCCCGGCATGGGCATCCCCCGCACCGTTGCTGTCGACGGCCGTGACCTTGAATCCCGGCACATGCTGACGGTCACTATGCTGGCTGATCCAGCACCCCTGCGACCCATCGCGAACCACCATCAAGGCGTCCGCCGGCAAATGATCCGCCAGCCCATTCAACGCCTCGGCAATGTCTGACGCCCCGGTAAACCGCAGCGCCTCGACGCGGTTGCTGGTCCACAGATCGATGCGCTGCAATAAGGCCTTCATCAGCGGCGCGCCCGACAAATCCACCAACGGCCCCGGATCGAACACCACCTTGATCCCGTCCGGCAAATCCAGCACCCAATCCACCAACGCCTGAGCCTTGCCGCCATGCAGCAGGCTATAGCCGCTGACATAGACAAAATCGCCCGCCTCGATCGCCACGCTCGCCAGGTCTTCGGCGGTCAATTCGCCTTCGGCACCGATGCAGGAAATGAACGTGCGCTCAGCCGAAGCTTCGGTCAGCGCGACACACAGCCCGGTGTCGCGCTCAGTGCTCTGATCAATGCCAATCCGAATGCCTTCAGCCGTCATCGCTTCTCGGGCCAGGTCGCCGAAACGGCCCTTGCCATGGCCACCGAGGTAGACCACCGGCAAGCCGTTTCGCCGGGCCGCAGCCATCACATTGAAGCCACCGCCAGCCTCGAAACGGGCGGATTGCGCCAGCACGTCGCCGCCTGAATGAGGCAATTTATCCACGGCCATGACCAGGTCGATCATGACCTGGCCGGTGTGTAGCAGATTAGGCATGAGCCAGCTCGATAAATGCAGTGCGGCGGTCCTTGGCGCCGCCGAGTACCCCGTAAATGCCACCGGCGACCACGAACGTGACGATCCAGCCCAGGCCGTTGTGACCCAGCCAGGAGTCGGACAAAAAGCCCCTGAACCAGACATCTTGTTCAGTGGTGCCAATGGTGGTGAAACTGAAACCCAACACAATCGCCACCGCCCATGCACCGAAGGCGCGCCACTCGACGCCACCGCGATACCAGTAGGCGCTGCTCGGGCTGACGTCCAGCAGGTCTTTGGGGCTGTAGTAATGTCGGTGAATCAGGTCGACCACAAAGATCCCGACCCATGCCGTGATTGGCACCGCCAGCAAGGAAATGAAGGTGATGAACGGGCCGTAAAAACTCTCGGCGATCAGCATGAAGTAGATCGAGCCGGCGAAGATCGCAATGATATCGAGCACCACCGCATACACGCGCTTGACCTTCAGGCCGAGGGTCAGCGTGGTCAAACCGGCGGAGTACACCGACAGGTTGTTCGACAGCAGCAGCCCGCCGAATGCGGTGATCAGATACGGCACGGCCATCCAGGTCGGCAGCATGTCGCGGATCGCGACGATTGGGTCAGTGGCCGAGGCCAGATCGTTATTGCCCACTGACAGCAAACCACCGAGAGTGATCAGCAGCACCAACGGAATCCCCGCACCGAACGCCGCCGACGCCACCAGACGCACGGCTTTGACGCTGCGGTGCTGGTAGCGCGACATGTCGGCACCGGCGTTGGCCCAACCGATCCCGGTGCCGGCGGCCATGGTGCCGATGCCGATGATCATTGCGCTCAGGGGCGCTGGCGTGGCGTTGAATACGGCGCTCCAGTCGATGGTCGCGCAAAGGAAACCGCCGACCAGGATGTTCAACCCACCGAACACATAGGTCGCCCATCTCTGGATCACCAGCAACGTGGCGTGACCGAGGCCGGACACCGACAACGTCAGCAGTACAAAAATCGCGATAAACACCAGGGTCAGCAGCGGCGCGCTTTTGGCTTCCACCGGCGAGCCGAACAGAATCGAGCACAACGACAGCAAGACGAATGCGGCGGTGGTGGTGTTGACGGTTTCCCAACCCAGTCGCGACATCAGCGAGACCAGCGTCGGGCCGATATTGCCGCGCACCCCGAAGATTGCTCGCGACAGCGTCAGGCTCGGTGCGCGACCACGACGACCGGCAATGGAGATGATCCCGACCACCGCGAACGAACCGGCGGCACCGAGGATGGCGACGATGATCGCCTGCCAGATTGCCAGGCCGCGGAAGGCCACCAGCGTGGCGCCCAACGGTAAGCCGAGGATGGAAATGTTGGCGGCAAACCAGACCCAGAACAGTTGCAGTGGGTGACCGTTGCACTCCCCTTCCGGCACCGGCTCGATGCCACGGGTTTCCAATTGCCCGGCACTTTGCCCGGTGTTCGATGAACTCATAAAACTGCTCCTGTTGCCATTGTTGTGGTTATGGGCAATTTCGGAAGTCGAGATAACATTCCGGCGATCCTTGCCATATCAGTGCGTTCCATTGCGGGTGAAATACTTCAAGTGTGCGTTGCGCCCTTCGCGAGCAAGCCCGCTCCCACAGGTTTGATGTGAACCATGTGAATTGCGCCATCCTTGTGGGAGCGGGCTTGCTCGCGAAGACGTCAGTACAGTCAACGCAAAGCCAACAGCCCCTGCACCAACGGTTCCAGCTGCAAATCATTTACCGCTTTAACCTGCTCGATCATCGCCACAGGCCAACTCTCAAGCCCCAGACAGGCTCCAAGCATGGCGCCGAGAATCGCCGCGATGGTATCGGTATCTCCGCCCAAACTGGCAGCCATGCACAACGCTTCGAAGGCTCTCATCTGCCCGATAGCCACTTGCCGAGCCAGCGCAAACGACACCACCACCGACTCCTGCGAAGCCACCGACGTGCCGATCACGTCGTACAGCAGATCAGCCAGCAACGCCTTGTCGCTGTCGACGCTGATGCTCCACGCCCAACTGATGCGTGCGGCGATACGTCCGCCAGCGACCCAGTGGCCATGGCTTTCGGCTTGCCGAGCGATCTGCTGGCCAAGGTTCAATGCTTCGCCCAGGTCCATGCCGTTGATCCCGGCAGAAACCACCGCCGCCACCGCCGCCGCACTGGCAATTCCCAGTGTGGTGTTGTGGGTCACCTGACAGGATTGCACCACGGCGCGGATGAAACGCTCGGGATCGGCAACATCGGCCGCAATACCCACCGGCGTGATACGCATGGCCGCGCCATTGGTGGTGCCATGGCGGCCTGCCTCTTCCAGCGAGTGGCCGGCGAGGATCATCTCGATCGCGCGTTTGGTCGAGGGGCCGAGCAAATCCTGCGAGCCCTTGGCTTGCATCCCGGCTTCCCATTTGATCAAGCGTTGGGCCAGCACCGCCGGTTCGATCCAGCCCTCGCCTTCAATCAACAACTGACCGACCAGGATCGCCTGCTCCGTATCGTCAGTGATCGAGCCTTTGGGCAGGTTTGCGGCGATTGGTTGATCCGGGCCAGCGTCTTGCAGATCGGTGATCTCGCCGAAGCGCGCCTTGATCTCAGCGCGGCTCAGGGACTGTGTCGGCATGCCCAACGCATCACCCAGGGCCAGCCCATAGAAGGCGCCCAGCGCACGGTCGAGCGCGGTCATTTTGAAGTTCCAATTTGCAGATGCAGACGAAAATGCACCGGATCGAGCAGGCTTTCGACCTGTTCCATGAAGCGATTCTGACGGTCGTAAGTGGTGCGCAGGGCCTTGAGGAACACCGTGCCCTCCGGGCGCCCGAGCAATTCGGCGTCTTCGGCATTCAAGGGTTCGGCGCCGATCCACTGATCGCCGTGATCGCCAATGTAGCCATAGGCGGCCAACGTGATGGTCAGGGAGTCATCGATCAGGCCGACTCGCGGCAGGCCTTCCAGGCCTCCGGTGGCGGGCATCAATGAGCGCTCAAGGGACACCAGCGTGCCATCGGTGCCACGGCGGCGACGGTCGAGGGTGATGAATTGATCGGTACCGAAACGCGCCAACAGGTCCGGACGAGTAACCGCCTCCAGCCGCAGCACTTCGGTATTGATCAGCGCCCCATTGTCGGCCAGCGCCTGGGCCCAGCCGTTGCGCTGATCGAGCACCACGCCATCGAACGTGACAATGGACCCCACTGCGCCTTGCGTAACGATGTCGTGGCGCCGCTTCAGTTCGACCAGGGCTTCACGCAGCGTGCCGCGGCTGACCTTGAATTCTTGAGCCAACTGATGTTCGCCCGGCAATAGAACGCCGTCCTCCATGAGGCCGTTTTCGATGCGCCGGACGAGCTCGTCGACCACCTGTTGTTTCTTGTCAATTCGTAGCGGTCTAATCATGTACACCTCGGGTGTACCGTCATAGCTGAAACGGGTTGGGGCGAGCAAGGGATATTTTGTGAAAGTGGGTGAAGGATCCCGGTTCAAAATCGACCGCTGCGCAATCAATCGTCGGATCGCCACATTGGACTTGCTGTGCACACAACTTGAGGACGACACAAATCAACTGTGGGAGCGGGCTTGCTCGCGAAGGCGTCGGCACATCCAGGTATCTATGTGACAGACAAACCGCTTTCGCGAGCAAGCCCGCTCCCACAAGTGGAAGTCAGCGCTGTTTCAACCGGTCAATCACCACCGCCAGCAACAGGATCGAACCGCGAATCACGTACTGATAAAACGTATCGATATTCTTCAGGTTCATCGCATTCTCGATGATCGCCAGAATCAGCACCCCGGCAATCACATGCCGAATCATCCCGATCCCGCCACTCAACGACACCCCGCCAAGCACGCAAGCCGAGATCACCGTCAACTCGAAACCCTGGCCGATCATCGGCTGGCCGGACGTCATGCGCGACGCCAGGATCACCCCGGCCAACGCGCCGATCACACCGTGCACGGCGAAGATGAGGATCTTGGTCCGGTCGACGTTCACCCCGGCTAGCAACGCTGCTTCCTGGTTGCCACCGATGGCCATGGTGTTGCGCCCGTAGGTGGTGTAGTTCAGCAACCAGCCGAAAAACAGGAAGCAGACGATGGTGATCAGAATCGGCACCGGCACGCCGAACAACTGGCCATTGCCGAAGACGAAGAACTGTTCCTGCGAAACGCCCACCGCTTTGCCGTTGGCAAAAATGTAAGCCAGGCCCCGCACGATCTGCATCGTCGCCAGCGTGGTGATCAACGCATTGACCCGTAGCTTGGCGATTACGATGCCATTGATCAGCCCGACAATCAGCCCCATCACCAGCGCTGCACTCACACCGAGGAACACGCTGTCGGTGTCGCGCATCACCACCGCCGCGACCACGCCGGCGCAGGCAATCACCGAGCCCACCGACAAGTCGAAATGCCCGGACGCCAGGCAATACAACATGGTGCACGCGGCAATCCCGGTCGTAGAAATCGCCAGGCCCAGACCGCGCATGTTCAGCGGCGACAGGAAGTTGTCGATCAGCAAGGTGCAAAGCACGAAGATCCCGACGGCCGCCAGCAGCATCACCCAGTCATCGAGAAAGCGCCGCAGGTCCAGCGGTTTGCGCGGGGTTGGCAGAGCGTTGTTTTGGACGGTCATAGTCACCTCTCAGTTCGCCACGTCGGCAGCGCGTTGGCGTGGCAACGCCAGTTGCAGCAGGTTGGATTCATTGGCTTGTTCGCGGGTCAGTTCGCCGCGCATCGCACCTTCGCAGAGCACCAGGATGCGGTCGGAAATGCCCATGACTTCCATCAGGTCGCTGGACACCACAATCACCGCGATGCCGCTGGCCGCCAGGTTATGGATGATCTGATAGATCTCGGCTTTGGCACCGATGTCGATGCCCCGGGTGGGCTCGTCGAGCAGCAGGACTTTCATTGGCATCGACAGCCAGCGACCGAGAATCGCCTTCTGCTGATTGCCGCCAGACAGGTACATGATTTTCTGTGCCGCGTTGGGCGTCTTCACCTTCAGCGCCTTGATCTGCTTGTCGGCATTGTCTTTTTCCCACAGGCCGCGCAACAGGCAGCCGAAGGTGGAATGGGCGCCGCGAGCGCTGATGTTGATGTTCTCGGCGACGCTTGCGAGCGGCAGGATGCCCTCCTTCTTGCGGTCTTCGGGGCACAGCAAAATCCCCGCTGCAATGGCATCGCGCGGCGAATGCAGTTTCAGTTCACGACCGCGCAACTCCAGGCGCCCGGCGGTGTTGCGCGTGAGCCCGCTGAGCATTCGGAACAGCTCGGTGCGCCCGGCACCGACCAGGCCGAACAGCCCGAGGATTTCACCCTTGTGCGCCTCGAAACTCACCGGCTCACGCAAGCCCGGCCCCAGTAACCCGTCGACCTTGAGCGCCACCGCGCCACGCGGACGGCTGCGGTAATCGTAGATGTCCTGAATGTCGCGACCGACCATGCACGTGACTAACTGATCATGGGTCAGCGCGCTCATGTCCTCGAAGGTGCGCACGAAGCGACCGTCCTTGAACACCGTCACCGCGTTACAGATGCGGAACACTTCTTCCATGCGATGTGAGACGTAAAGCACCACTTTGCCTTCGTCGCGCAGGCGCCCGATGATCGCCATCAAGCGATCAATTTCCCGCGCCGACAGGCTGCTGGTGGGCTCGTCGAATGCAATCACATGCGCGCCACGGGACAACGCCTTGGCGATTTCCACCAGTTGCCGCTGGCCCAGGGACAAGCGCCCGACTTTCTCTTGCGGATCGATTTCATCGGCCAGGCCTTTAAGGCAGGCCAATGCCTGTTGCCGCAAAACGCCGCGATTGATCAGGCCGAAACTCGCCGGCAGATGCCCGAGAAACAGGTTCTCGGCGACGGTCATTTCCGGCACCAGGTGCAGCTCCTGATGGATCACCGCGACCCCGCTGCCAATGCTGTCGGCGGTAGATTTGAAAATCCTCTTCTGCTCGCCGATCTGCAGGTCGCCGCTGCTCGGCGTGTAAGCACCGCCCAGGATTTTCAGCAGCGTGGATTTACCGGCACCGTTCTCGCCCATCAAGGCGTGAACCTGCCCCGGATGGGCGATGAAACTGATGCCATCCAGCGCCTTCACCCCAGGAAAGGTTTTGCCGATCCCGTTGAAGCGCAGGCTGCCGCCAATGCTCTGTTCATTTGTTTGTACGTGTGCGTGCATAAACCCACCTCATCACACCGGTCAGGCAGCCCCGTCGCCAGGGCCGCCGATGAAATCAACCGCGCCTCAGTTCCACAGGCCGATTTTTTCCAGTTCCTGCTTGAAGTTGTCGCGCGTGATCAGCGTAACGTCATCCATCGCGGTGTATTTGGGCGGTTCTTTGCCGGTGGTTACCCACTCGTACATCATGCTCGCGGTGTTGTAGCCCTCAATGTGCGGGCTCGGCAGCATCGAGCCGAAGAAGCCGCTGTTGGGTTTCTTCAGTTCACCAATGGCATCGGTGCCGTTGATGCCGATGCCGATCACGTTGGCCGCGGCAAAACCGGCGCTTTCGGTGGCGCGCACGCCGCCCAGCACAGTGTTGTCATTCATGCCGCCGATGATCAGGTTTTTCGCTGCACTCGGAAGCTTCACCAAGGCTGAGTTGGTGGCGTCCATGCTGCCCGGTACGTCGAGGGTTTTCAGCGCCGAGAAAAGGATGTGGTCTTTCGGCATACCGGCGTCTTCCAACGCCTTGACCGAACCGTCGGTGCGCTTTTTACCGGTATCGAGTTCGTTGTAGGTGTTGATCACCGCGTAGGTGTCTTTCCAGTCCCAGCCGCGTTTTTTCGCTTCGGCGGCCATGGCGGCGCCCTGCTTCTGGCCGACTTCGAAAGCCGCCATGCCGAGGTACGGCACGTCCTCCATGAACTTGCCGCCGGCATCGACGAAACGGTCATCGACGGCGATCACTTTCAAACCGTTGAGCTTGGCCTTGGCCATGATCGCAGGGCCCAGGGACACGTCCGGCGGGCAGATCACGAAGCCCTTGGCGCCGTTGGCCGCCAGGCTGTCGATGGCCGAGAGGGTTTTCTCGCCATCAGGCACGGCGATTTTGATGAGGGTGAAGCCCTTGTCCTTGCCGGCCTTTTCGGCGAAGGCCCATTCGGTCTGGAACCAGGGCTCTTCCGCTTGCTTGACCAGAAAACCGATCTTCACTTCCTCGGCCGCCAGCAATGTACTGCTGAGGCTGACCGCGGTGACCGCCAAAGCGGCACAGCACAGGGAACGGATCCCACGACGACGTTTCATAAGCTGACTCCTTGTTATTTTTTTTTGAGCGTTATTTGAAAGCCTTCAAAGCATGCAGCCAATAGTCATATCGTATGATGATTGGATTTCAGACGTAGTTTCGCGCTTGAAACCCGAGTTATTCAGTCGTGGTACATGACCGAGCGCCCACCATCGATGGTGATGCATGAGGCATTGATGAACGGCGCTTCATCGCTGGCCAGGAACACAGCGGTCATCGCCACTTCAATCGGCTGGCCGATGCGCCGCGGTGGATGCAGGTCGAATGCCCGCTGACGTTCGGCATGGGGGTCGGCAAAACCGTTCCAGTAATCGACGTTCAGTTGGGTTTCGATGTAGCCCGGGGCGATGGCGTTGACCCGAATGCCCTTCGGTGCGTACTCGATGCCCAAGGCGCGGGTCAGCCCGAGTAAGCCATGCTTGGCCACCGGGTACGGGAAGCAGCCGGGAATGATGTGAGTGGAATGGGTGGAGGCAATATTGATGATGCTGCCGATGCCCTGTTCAATCATCTGCGGCAGCACGGCTTTGCAGCCATACCAGGCGCCGTCCAGATCGATGGCGAAGCAGCGATGCCAGTCTTCTTCGGTCATTTGCAGCGGGTCGCGGAACACGTTGACCCCGGCGCAATTGACCAGCACGTCGATCCGGCCGTGAAGTTCGATGGCCAATTCAGCCATGGCGTGCAGGTCGTGCTGGCGCGACACGTCGACCTTGATCGCTACGACATCCGCACCTTGTTCACGCCAATGCGCCGCGACTTTTTCAACTTTCTCAGCCTGGATATCACTGATGATCAGCTTGGCCTGCTGGGAGGCGAAGGTCGCGACAATCGCTTCGCCAATACCCTGAGCGGCACCGGTCAACAGCACCACCTTGTTTTTCAGGCGCTCACCCTTGGGCGGCTCAGGCACCGGTGGCAAGGAAAGAGGTTCAGCCATGGATCAACACTCCTGTTCGAAGGCACGACGAAAACCGGGCATCTGTCGATGTCCGGTCAAAAAGCTGTTGGGACCAGGCAGGCAGGCGCGAAAACGCCCGGGCGCCGAGGCGGCCTGAAGCACTGACTCCAAAAGGGAGTGCGGTGGAATATCGCTGCATCACTTCACCTGTTTTGTTTTTTTAAGTGTGAGTGCGTGTAACTGATGGGGCCGACTATAAACCCGACCACCAAATAATCTCAATATATAATTTTACATCCCATATTTTGGGATTTACCCAGCGAATCGCTGACAGGCTTTTCCGGGCACATCTACTCGAATCGATAACAGCGCGCCGTCCAACGGGTGATTGAGCGGGCTTGCGGCGCTGGTGATGTACAGGGTTTTGAAGTCTTCGCCACCGAACACGCAACTGGTGGGACGGCTGACCGGCAGTTCGATCACCCGATCCACATAACCATCCGGGTTCAGCCTGAGCAGACAACTGCCATCCCATCGGGCATTCCATACATAGCCCTCGGCATCCATCGCCGAGCCATCGGGGCCACCACGTTCGTGGGGGCCAAACCAGACATAGGCGGTGTCCAGGTTGCCGTCGGTATGGATGAAATGTCGGTAAAGCGTGCTGTCGAGGCTGTCGGCGAAATACAGGGTTGTGCCGTCGTCGCTCCATAGCAACGTGTTGGGGATGCCTAATCCTCGTAGCAGCGGCGTAACCCGAGCATCGCGGTCGATGCGAAACAGGCCCCCCGAGCGGCGCACGACGGGTAAATCTTCGCCCTGCTCACCGATGTTGTTTTGCATGGTGCCCAGCCAGAGCCGGCCCTGGGCATCGCAGCGGGCTTCGTTGGGGCGATTGCCGGGTTGCGGATCGGCCACGCAGAACAAGGTCAGCCGAGGTTCCAGGCCTGGGGAAGCCAGGTCCAGCCGATAAACCCCACTGCTCAATGTCACCAGGGCATCGCCGCTTTCGCAGGGGATGAATGCGGACACGTGTTCCGGCATCTGCCAGATTTCCACGTTGGCGCCGATCAGCCTCAGCGCTTGCTTACCCGCGATATCTACCCAATACAGCGCCTGGGTCGGAGCATCCCAAAACGGGCCTTCGCCGAGTTGCGCACGGTGTCCGGTAACCGCAGTCCACGTCATGAAACCTCCTTTTTATTGCTTTTATGTGGGAGCGGGCTTGCTCGCGAAGAGGCAGTGACATTCACCATCTCTGTCGCCTGACACATCGCCTTCGCGAGCAAGCCCGCTCCCACAAGGGTTCTTTATTGTTAGCTGGCCTTCTTGTCGGCCATGACTTGCGGGTAGAAGCGTTTGATCGCCAGGTCCGCGTTATCGATCAGCGTCATGCAGGCCCACACACCCCGCGCGGCATCCCGGGCGGCGATGGCGTCGGCCATGTCTTTGTGGATTGGCAAGGTTCGGCGCAGTTCGTCCGGGTCGGCGGCAGACACTTCGAAAGACACTGCCAGCAACGCGCCGAGGGCCGGGACCATTTGTTCGATGAATTGATTGTGGCTGGCGGCGAGGATGCACTCGTGGAAGAACTGGTCGGCGCGGTTGTAATCGACGCCGCTGTCCACTGCCCGTTCCAGCGCGTTATAGGCCTGGAGTACGGCTTGCACTTGTTCCACCGTCGCCCGCTCGCAGGCCCAGCGCACCGCCATGGGTTCGATGGTGCGGCGCAGGTCGAGCAAATCGTCGACGAAGTTTTCCGGCAAGCCGCTGCGCGACAACCAGCCGACGACTTGAGGATCGAAGAGATTCCAGCGACGCACCGGCAATACGCGTGTGCCGACCTTCGGCCCGACTTCAAGCATGCCTTTGGCCACCAGGGTTTTGATGGCTTCGCGGATGACCGTACGACTGACACCGAGCTGCTCGCCCAAATCGGCTTCGACCTTGATGGTTTCGCCGGGCTTTACCTGGCCGGCAGCAATCCAGCACCCCAGCCAGTCGACCGTCGACGCATGAAAACTGCTGGACATGGGCACCTCGTCGACCGGTGATAAAAAACAAACGACACAACGCCGTTCGCGATGGGTGTCCACGCTAATCATCATATGATTGGGTGTCAATTGGATTTTCAGATGCCTCGCCATACGGACACAGCTGTTCGTCCGAATCCTGCTCGAAGCGCTTTGATCCCATCCACTTTGTAAACTACGGTTAGCCGCAACAGATCAGGCAGTCAGCGGTCTGTTCCCCTTCAAATCCGCTATCGATAGGTATGAACATGGACATGGATGCGTCTACGAAATACCCCATTGTGTTGGTTCACGGTCTTTTCGGCTTCGATAAAATCGCCGGTTACCCTTACTTCTTCGAAATCGAGGAAGCCCTTGAACGCGCCGGTGCTCAGGTGTTTGCGGTCAATATTCCAGCCGTCAACGGCAATGAGGAACGCGGTGAAAAACTGCTCGAGCACGTCAACCGCATTTTGCTGGAAACGGGAGCTGCCAAGGTCAATCTGATCGGCCATAGCCAAGGCCCTCTGGCTGCACGCTACGTAGCAGCGCTGCACCCGGAAAAGGTCGCGTCGGTCACGTCGGTCAGTTGCCCCAATCATGGCTCCGAGATTGCCGACCAATTGCATAAGGCGCTGACGCCCGGAGAGTTGCCCGAAGCATTCGTACTGGCGCTATTGGGCGCGGTCGGCACCTTCATTTCGTTGATCAGCGGCCACCCGGAAAATCCCGTGGACCCTCAAGCGGCATTCGAATCGCTGACCAGCGCGGGATTGGCTGCCTTCAATCGCAAGTACCCGCAAGGGGTGCCAAAGGTTTGGGGCGGCGAAGGCAACGAAATCGAAAACGGCGTGTATTACTACTCCTGGAGCGGGATCGTGCAGAACTTCCAAAGCCTGCAACTCCTCGACCCGACCCATTTGAACTGTAAAGTGCTGTCGAAGTTGTTTTACAAGGAGGAGCACGCCAACGATGGATTGGTCGGCCGCTACAGCTCTCACTTGGGCAAAGTGATCCGCTCGGATTATCCCATGGACCATTTCGACGCAGTCAATCAGATGGCAGGGATCAACAGTTGGAACGTGAGCCCGGTCATGCTCTACCTTGAACATGCCGCCAGGCTCAAGAGCAAAGGTTTGTAAGCCCAAAAAAAACGGCCCGTTGCAATAACGGGCCGTTTCGTTGCCAACGCTCAATCGACTATGGCTCAAGCCCGATCGGGAAGAATTCGCCACCGCTCCACACGCCCAGCCAACGCTGCCCGTCGATTTCACGACTCACCGCCAGCTCCACCAGTTGGTAGAACACATTGCGGTGGATCAGCGCTTCAAGGTTGGTGCGCACATGCACGTACGGCGCGGGTTCCTGAGTCACCGGATCGATCACCACGCGCATAGGGTGCTCGGCGCCGGCATCGGCCGTTTCATCGACGTTGGTGGTAAAGCGCAAGACCTGGGCTTCCCCCTCGCCTTCGACCTCCACGGCAATCGCCACGAACGGCGCGTCGTCGACCTTGATGCCAACCTTTTCGACCGGGGTAATCAGAAAGTAATCATCGCCGTCGCGGCGAATGATGGTGGAGAACAGCTTGACCATCGGCTTGCGCCCGATCGGCGTGCCCAGGTAATACCAAGTGCCGTCGCGGGCGATGCGCATGTCGATGTCGCCGCAGAAGTCGGGGTTCCACAAGTGGACCGGCGGCAAGCCCTTGGTTTTGGGGATTTGCCCCAACAGATCGTTGGCTTTTTGCGGGCCACTCATGGCGTTCTCCTTTGAATTACTGGTCGCTGAGCCCCAGCAGGCTACGAGCGTATTGCTCCAGCGGCGGGCCCAGCAAGTCTTCTGGCTTGTTGTCGTGGAACGTCAGTAAACCGCCACGACTCTTGATACGTGCAGTATCAATCAAATACTGGGTGCTGGTCTCGATCAACATGATCTGAATCACGCCGTTGTCGATTCCGAGGCGATCCACGTGTTCCTGGTCGAGCCATTCGTCCGAGTTGCCGATGCGGTCGTCGGCCTTGGCGAAACGCGTGTACAGCAGGTAATGGGCGCCGGCGGCACGGGCTTCGCCCATGGCAGCGTCAAGGCCTTCCGGCGCGCGGGCGCGGCGGACCATCGGGAAATATTCGATAAAGCCGTTGAAGGCCTCTTCGGCCACGACGTTAGGTCGCGGGTAGGCATTGCCCGGCGGCACGAAGGCACCTTGGGCGATGTAGATGAACGAGTCCGGCTGAATGCGGAAGTTATTCACGCGACGGCTGTCGCTGTGGTCCAGCAGGCCGGCGTCGCTCATGTGGTAGCGAGTCCCTTCGGCCATATCGCTGACATTCATGCAGCCACCAAGCGCCAAAACGGCCAGCAGCAAAACCAGGCTACGCATCCTACCCTCCAGAGGCCGGTGACGGAAAACCGGCGAATGGCCATGGGATGCAGCTTCCGCGCCAGCTCAATGTACAGGGGATGTGTCGGGTGTTTTTGGGGTGACTGGAAGATGGCTATCGCGGGCAAGCCACGCTCCCACAGGTCATCTGTCGGTCACAGTTTCTGCATCCGACAGATGACCTGTGGGAGCGTGGCTTGCCCGCGATGAGGCCCGATCAGCCGCCAATAATCTTCATGATGGTAGCGCCACCGGAGAACGCCACTTCCTGCTTGTCGCCCAAGGCTTTGACCAGCAGTCGCTGCAACGCCGGCAGCGCCTGGTGACGAGGTTTATCCAACAAATCGCCGACATAGTGACGATTGCTCGACGACAGGCAGCCATGCAACCAACCTGTAGACGACAAGCGTAGACGCGAACAGGTGCGGCAAAACGGAACGCTTTCGTTGGCGATCACGCCAAAGTGGCCCAGCCCCGGAATCTGGTAACGCACCGCCGTGGCATCGACTGGCGCATCGGCCTGAAGGTACTCGTAGCGTTCGCCGATCAGGCTCAGCAACTGCTGAAGGCTGACGAACTGTTGCAGGAAGGCGTTGGAGTCGCTGGCCAAGTGGCCCATGCGCATCAACTCGATAAAGCGCAACTCGTAGCCGCGCTCCAGGCAGTAGTCGAGCAGCGGCATTACCTGATCAAGGTTCTGCCCACGCAGCGGCACCATATTGACCTTGATCTTCATGCCGGCCGCAGCGGCCTGGTCCATGCCGTTGAGGACGGTCGCCAGATCACCACCGCGCGCAATGCTGCGAAAGGCGCTGGCATCCAGGGTATCGAGGGAAACGTTGATGCGCCGAATGCCGGCATCCACCAGCAGTGGCAGCTTCTTCGCCAGCAACTGACCATTGGTGGTCAGGCTGATGTCCGCCAGGCCCATCTGCCCGACGGCAGTCATGAAGGCTTCGAGCTTGGGACTGACCAATGGCTCGCCACCGGTAATGCGCAAGCGCTCGATGCCCGCCGCCTCGATCAGATAGGCCACGCCGCGTGCCATGGCCTCGGCCGACAACTCATCCTGCGCAGCCACCAGCCGCTTGCCGTTGGGCACGCAGTAAGTACAAGCGTAATTGCAGGCTGAGGTCAGACTGATCCGCAAATTGCGAAAACGCCTGCCTTGACGGTCAACGATCATGGATCACTCCGGCGAAAGAAGATTCGAACACGCAAAACTTGACTCACAAATCAAGTTTTAGCAAGCCCTATGCCTGAGTATATTCCTGCGGTACTGCGCCATGTAGCTAAATCATGGCGCAACAAGGCAACTGACGGGTTCAGTTGCTCGGCGTGTCGGTATCGCGTTTGCGCTTGTTGCCCATGCGCACGCCGATGTCCATCAGGAACTGGAAGAAACCTTCCTGATCTTCCAGCACATTGCTCCAGAACGGCGAGTGATACAGCGCCACCGCGCCATGCACCAGAGCCCAGGCCGCGCAGTAATGAAAGTAAGGCGGCACGTCTTCGAGCTTGCCTTCGCTGATCCGGCCCTTGATCAGCAGGGTCAGGCGCTCGAAGTTCGAGGCGCGGATCTTGTGCAGTTCCTCGACCATCTCCGGCACCTGGTTGCCCTTGACCACCTTTTCTTCCAGGCGATCGAACAACCGATAGCGTTGCGGGTCGCGCATGCGGAATTCGAAGTAGGCCCGGGACAGGGCTTCCTTGTCCTTATCGACATCGGCGGAATGCAACAGCTCGTTCAAATCGCGCTCGTAATCGAGCATCAGGCGCAGATAGATCTCCGCCTTGGATTTGAAGTGCTTGTAGATCGTGCCTTTGCCGATACCGACGGCATCAGCAATCATCTCGACGGTGACACTGTCTTCACCTTGGTCGAGGAACAGCTTGAGCGCGGTATCGAGAATTTCTTGCTCGCGGCGACGAAACTCACGGACCTTACGAGGTTCTTTATGCATAAGAAAAGGTCTGTAGGGGTCAAAATTCGAAGCCGCGTATTATGCCTAACTTACGCCAAAATGCACGGATCATCCGACCATATCTGTGTTTCTTGATGAATTCGCGCCACCTTGAGGGTTGATGAGAACTCAACCGAAGCGCGCGTATTCCAAATTTGTTTAAAAACCCGACCAGCTAAACTGGACTCGGCGCAATACTGATCAATACTTCAACTGTCGGCGAGGCATCTCCCCCAAGTGTCGCGCCGATGAAGGTACCAACGGATTGCGTGCCTTTGTTTTACTCCTAATGGTCTTAACCCGGATTCCCCCCCCAGAACCCGGGTTTTTTTTGCCTGTGATTCAGCGGCCAAAGCCCCATAGGTGCCGCCGAAGGCTGCGATTTTTTCTAACGTTACACCGGCGCCCTGACGTGCGCCAACGGGAACAAACGCTTGAAATTCTCGGTGGTTTGCTCGGCAAATCGTTCGTAAGACTCACCTCGCAGCATTGCCAGAAATTCCGCTACCTCGCGTACGTATTGCGGCAGGTTCGGTTTGCCGCGATAAGGGATCGGCGCCAGGTACGGCGAGTCGGTCTCCACCAGCAACCGGTCAGCCGGTACCTTGCTGGCCACATCCCGCAGGGCATCGGCATTGCGAAAAGTGACAATACCGGACAACGAAATGTAATACCCCATGTCCAGCGCAGCCTTGGCCATTTCCCAGTCTTCGGTGAAGCAATGCAGAACGCCTGCCTGAGGCAACGCCGCCTCGCGTAGCAGCTCGAGGGTGTCGGCCCGGGCGCCACGGGTATGGATGATCACTGGCTTACCGGTTTGCCCAGCCGCTTGCAGGTGCAGACGGAACGACTCCTGCTGCAACGCTGCCGCCTCCGGTTCGTAGTGATAATCCAGACCGGTTTCACCGATCGCCACCACCCGCGGATGATTGAGCTCGCGCAACAGCCAGTCCAGCGCGGGCGCAGCACCCGGCTGCACATCGAGCGGATGCACGCCCACCGAACAGTCGACATCGTCGTAACGTTCGGCCAGCGCTTTGACGTCAGCGGCGTTATCGGCGCTGACGCCAATGCACAGGAAGTGCCCTACCCCACGCGCACGGGCCGCATCGAGCGCGGCATCCAGGGAACCGTCGTGGGCGGTGAGGTCGAGGCGATCAAGGTGACAATGGGAATCTACGAGCATAAAAGGGCTGCAACTTACATCGTATGAGTGGGACGGTCGGACTTCAGGGCTCCGGCCAGATGGGTTTCGATTCGACTGCGCGCGGTGTCGTCGCCTTCGTTGAATTGCACGCCAACTCCGGCGGCGCGATTGCCCTGGGCACCTTTGGGGGTGATCCAGGTAACCTTGCCGGCGACCGGAATCTTTTCCGGTTCGTCCATCAGGTGCAGCAGCATGAAGACCTCATCGCCCAACTTGTAGCTTTTGTTGGTCGGGATAAACAGGCCACCGTTCTTGATGAACGGCATGTAGGCCGCGTAGAGCACGGCCCTGTCCTTGATGGTCAAGGACAAAATGCCATTGCGCGGCCCCGGACTGATGGGTTCGTTCATGTTGACCTCCACTGTCTGATGATCAGAGTCTAGTGTCAGACGGTCACTTCTGGGTAGGCAAGGATACCCATTGCACCAACAGCGCCTCTAGCAACAACGCAGGATTGAGGTTGGCTTTGCTCATCACTTTCTGCCGCTGGGCGAGAATCCAGTCCTGGATATTCAGGACTTTGTCCTGAGCGGATTTCTGCGCCAGGTATTGAATCACTTTGCGCATGTCCGCCAACCCCAGCCCGGCTTCATCCTGAGTCAATTGATAACGCAGGATCAGGCTCGACCAGTCGCAGAACCAGTCGAACAGCAGCAACATGGGAATGGTTTTCCACTCCTCGGCCAACTGGGTCGGCGATTGCTGGTGCTTGAGCAACTTCTTCACGCCCTCGACCACCAGAGCCCGCTGCTCGCGCACGCCTTGTGCCTGCAATTTGACCGCGGCCAATGGCGAACCGGCGGCGAGGGTAAGCAGCTCAATGCGCTCTTCTTGCGCACAATCCGGCAAAGCGCTGGCCAACCAGGCCAGACTCATGGCTTCGCTTGGCAATGGACAGGCTTGCTGCACGCAACGGCTCTTGATGGTTGGCAACAGACGACTGGTCTGGTGGCTGACCAACAGCAAAACAGTATCGCCGGACGGCTCTTCAAGGCTTTTCAGCAAGGCGTTGGCGGCGTTGATGTTCATCGACTCGACTGGCTCGATCAGCACCACTTTGCGCCCGCCCATCTGCGCGGTCTGAACCACGAAGCTGACCAGATCACGAACCTGATCGACCTTGATCGCCTTGTCTGCTTCTTCCGGCTCCAAAATGTAATTGTCGGGGTGACTGCCAGCCTTCAGCAGCAGACAGGATTTGCACTCACCGCAGGCGTCTTGGGCGGTCGGGCGCTGACACAACAAATGGGCCATCAGACGCTCGGCCAGCGCGCGCTTGCCAATCCCGGCCGGGCCATGCAGCAAATAGGCATGGGCGTGCTGGGCACGGCCGGCCAATTGCTGCCAAAGACTGTCCTGCCACGGATAGGCTTCAGCCACGGGTCAACTCCAGCAGACGTGGCAACAAGGCATCCAGAGACTGCTGAACCTGTGCCAGCGGCTGAGCGGCATCCACCAGGACATAACGCGCAGGATCCGCTTTGGCACGCTCGAGGAAGGCAGTGCGCACCGCATCGAAAAACGCTCGGCCTTCGAGCTCGAAGCGGTCCAGCCGACCGCGGGCGCTGGCGCGGGCCAGACCCACTTCTACCGGCAGATCGAAAATCAGCGTCAAGTCCGGGCGCAAATCGCCCTGGACGAATGTTTCGAGGGTCGCAATGCGCTCCAGCGACAAACCGCGCCCACCGCCCTGATAGGCATAAGTCGAATCGGTAAAGCGATCGCACAGGACTACCGCGCCACGGGCCAGCGCCGGACGGATCACCTCGGCCAGATGCTGGGCTCGCGCGGCGAACACCAAGAGCAGCTCGGTATCGGGGTTCATGACCTCATCGACCGGGGCCAACAGCACGTCGCGAATCCGCTCAGCCAGGGGCGTGCCGCCGGGCTCCCGGGTCAACACCACCTCGATCCCGGCGGCGCGCAGACGCTCGGCCAGGTATTCGCGATTGGTGCTCTTGCCGGCACCTTCCGGGCCTTCCAGGGTAATAAACAAGCCAGTCACAGGCAGTCCTTAGTCAGAGTCATTGCGGGCTTTGCGGCGCGGGCGCATCCGCTTCGGGTGCTGGCGCAGATTCTTGTGTGGGATCTTGTACGGGATCTTGCACAGCGTCTTGCGGCGCTACTGGCGGCATTTCTTCGGGCGCCGTATTGGGCGAAGCCGCCGGGATTGGCGCCTGGGCATCCTCCGTCGACGGCGTAACAGTCGGCGCAGGGCTGGACCGGTAATCGGCACGTCGATTGATCTGGAACTCGCGCACCGCATTGTTGTGGGCGTCCAGATCATCGGAGAACACGTGGCTGCCATCACCGCGCGCGACAAAATACAGGCTGTTGCCGTCCGCCGGATTCAACGCCGCATGGATCGCTTCGCGGCCCACCATCGCAATCGGCGTCGGCGGCAGGCCGGCAATAATGTAAGTGTTATACGGCGTCGGTTCCTTGAGATGAGCGCGGGTCAGCTTGCCGTTGTAACGATCACCCAAACCATAAATCACCGTTGGATCGGTCTGCAACAGCATGCCCATCTCCATGCGCCGCACGAACACGCCGGCGATCTGTCGACGCTCCTGCGGCACACCGGTTTCCTTTTCCACCAGCGAGGCCATGATCAGCGCCTGATAGGGCTCAGTGTAAGGGACGTCGGTAGCGCGCTGGTTCCATTCCTTGAGGAGGACCTCATCGAGGCGGTCGTAAGCTTTCTTGAGCAGATCGGCGTCGGTCATGCCGCGCACGAAACGATAGGTGTCGGGGAAGAATCGCCCTTCGGGGAAAATCCCGCTGTGGCCGAGTTTGTCCATCACTTGGCTGTCGCTGAGACCGTTCAGGGTCTGTTCGAGTTTTTCATCCTTGGCCAGGGCCGCGCGAACCTGATGAAAATTCCAGCCTTCGACCAGCGTCAGACTGTATTGCACCATTTCTCCGCGCTTCCACAGGTCGATCAGCCCATTGACTGTCATACCAGGCACCATGCGGTATTCGCCGCTGTGCAATGGTTGCCCTGCCAGATTAAAGCGCCAATACACGCGCAGCCAGAAAGCGTCTTTGATGACGCCATCGGCTTCGAGTCGAAGGAAGGTACGGTTTGGCGTAGTGCCTTTGGGCACTTCCAGCAGCTCTTCCTGGGCGATGTTCAGCGGCTGTTCCAGCGCCGAATCGATTTTCCAGGCGCAAGCACCGGCCAACAGCCCCGCCAGAACCAATCCGGTTTCCAGCAGCAGCAAGAATTTACGTCTCACGAATCAAGCATCCAGTAGCGCACGGGCAATGGTTTGGAGTTTACGGGTGAGCGGCCCAACCGGCCAGCTCAGTGCGGCATAGGCGCGCACCGGCCAAACGCCATACACGCTGTTGCAGACAAAGACCTCGTCAGCCCATTGCAGCTGCTCGAGGGTGATATCGGTGATTTGCGTGGGAATCCCCAATGACTTGGCTTGAAACAATAATTCGGCGCGCATCACGCCCGCCACGCCACAGCGTTTGAGATTGGCGGTCACCAGCACGCCATCGCGTACCAGGAACAGATTACTGAACACGCCTTCGATCACCCGCCCGACCTGATCCAGCATCAAGCCTTCGGCATGCTCGGTGTCCTGCCATTCGGAACGGGCAATGACCTGCTCCAGACGATTCAAATGCTTGAGACCGGCGAGCAATGGCTGTTTGGAAAGCCGTGTTGCACAAGGAAACAGACGAACGCCCTGCTCCGCATGAACAGCCGGATAAGCCGAAGGAGGATTGCCTTGCAGAATGCGCCGAGCCTGAGCCGAGGGATCGATGGCGTAACCGCGCAGGCTGTCGCCGCGGGTGAGGATCAGTTTGAGTACGCCCTCGCCCAGCGCGGCGGCATAGGCCAGCAGCTCTGCACGGATCAGTTGATGATCAGCGGCAATCGCCAAGCGCGAACACCCCTCCGCCAGACGCGACAGATGTCGATCCAGCAGCAGCGGCTGCCCGCCCCTGACCGCAACGGTTTCGAACAGACCGTCACCGTAAGCCAGGCCGCGATCCTTCAGCGACAAAGCGTCAGCCGGTTGACCGTCGACCCAGCTGTCCATCAGTCAGCGAACCGGCGGAACACCAGCGAGCCATTGGTACCACCAAATCCGAAGGAGTTGGACAGCACGACGTCGATATCCATGCCACGCGCGGTGTGGGGTACGAAGTCGAGGTCGCAGCCTTCGTCCGGCTCATCGAGGTTGATGGTCGGCGGTGCTACCTGGCTGTTGATTGCCAGCACGCTGAAAATCGCCTCGACCGCGCCCGCCGCACCCAACAGGTGACCGGTCATGGACTTGGTCGAACTGACCGCCAGCTTGTAGGCATGATCGCCGAACACGGATTTGATGGCACAGGCTTCGGCGAGGTCGCCAGCCGAGGTCGAAGTGCCGTGAGCGTTGATGTACTGAACCTGATCGCTATTGATCTTCGCATCGCGCAGGGCATTGGTGATGCAACGCGCAGCACCCGCGCCATCGGCCGGTGGCGAGGTCATATGGTAAGCATCGCCACTGGTGCCGAAACCGATCAACTCGGCGTAGATGGTCGCGCCACGGGCCTTGGCGTGCTCCAGTTCTTCGAGCACCAGTGCGCCGGCGCCATCGGACAGCACGAAGCCATCACGGCCCTTGTCCCATGGACGGCTGGCGCGGGTCGGCTCGTCGTTGCGGGTCGATAGTGCGCGGGAGGCACCGAAGCCGCCCATGCCCAGACCACACGCGGCCATCTCGGCACCGCCGGCGATCATCACGTCGGCTTCGTCGTACATGATGTTGCGTGCCGCCATGCCGATGCAGTGTGTACCGGTAGTACACGCGGTGGCGATGGCGTAGTTAGGTCCCTGTGCCCCCAGATGGATGGACAGGAAACCGGAAATCATGTTGATGATCGAGCCAGGCACGAAAAACGGAGAAATCCGTCGTGGGCCGGAATCATGCAGTGTGCGGCTGGTCTCTTCGATATTGGTCAGGCCGCCAATACCCGAACCCATGGCCACGCCGATCCGCTCGCGATTGGCGTCGGTGACCTCAAGGCCTGCGTTACGCACGGCTTGAAAACCTGCAGCCAGACCATATTGAATGAACAGGTCGAGTTTGCGAGCTTCCTTGACCGACAGGTATTCCTCGACATTGAAGCCCTTTACCGAGCCGCCAAAACGGGTGGAATAGGCAGAAAGGTCGGTGTGTTCGATCAGACCAATGCCACTGCGGCCAGCCAGAATGCCCTGCCAGCTGCTCGGCACATCCGTGCCCAGTGGCGACAACATACCCATACCGGTGACTACGACGCGTCTACGCGACACAGCACTCTCCTTTTTCAAATGACGACTTTGCATCAGGCCTAAAGAAAAAACCGCACGCCAGGATGGCAGTGCGGTTTTTCCATGACAGCGAGCGACGACTAAAAACTATTACGCCTGGTGGCTGGTAACGTAGTCGATTGCTGCTTGTACAGTAGTGATCTTCTCAGCTTCTTCGTCAGGGATTTCGGTCTCGAATTCCTCTTCCAGAGCCATCACCAGCTCAACAGTGTCAAGGGAGTCGGCACCCAGGTCTTCAACGAAGGAAGCAGTGTTGACCACTTCTTCTTCTTTAACGCCCAGTTGCTCAGCAACGATTTTCTTGACGCGCTCTTCGATGGTGCTCATACCTTGTTTTCACTCCTAATGGACAAATTCAGGCAGCTGGCCGGTGGGTAAGTGTATAGAAAGACTTTTCAGTTTTTCAACTGAAAGCTTCACTCCTCAAACCCGGCGACCCTCTGTCTATAAATAGATTGCAGCTTTATAACGGATTTTAGACAGCTCGTATGACATTTTTTTGAAGCAATCCGTCACATTTAACTCATGTACATCCCGCCGTTCACCGGGATTGTAGCCCCAGTAACGTAAGCCGCACCGTCGGATGCAAGAAAAGCGACCACAGACGCGATCTCTTGAGCTTGCCCCAGACGACCCAGCGGAATCTGCGTCTGCAAGGCTTCACGCTGCGCCTCAGGCAGTTCACGGGTCATATCGGTGTCGATGAACCCAGGGGCTACCGAGTTTACCGTAATCGAACGCGAACCGACTTCACGCGCCAATGCACGGCTGAAACCTTCCAGACCGGCCTTGGCGGCAGCGTAGTTTACTTGGCCTGCGTTGCCCATGGCACCCACAACCGAACCAATACTGATAATTCGTCCCCAACGGGCTTTGGTCATGCCGCGCAAAACGCCCTTGGACAGGCGGAACAAGCTGTTCAGGTTGGTATCGACAACGTCATGCCATTCGTCGTCTTTCATGCGCATCATCAGGTTATCGCGGGTGATACCGGCATTATTGACCAGGATCGCCGGCGCACCGAATTGCTCCTGAATGCTCGCCAGCACGGCCGCTACGGACTCATCGCTGGTGACATTGAGTTCCAGACCAGTGCCCTGAATACCATTTTCTTTCAGGGTCGCAGCGATACGCTCGGCCCCCGAAGCGGAAGTCGCGGTGCCGACAACAATGGCACCCTGACGACCCAATTCCAGAGCGATAGCCTGGCCGATACCACGGCTGGCACCGGTGACCAGTGCAACTTTACCTTGCAGACTCATGCAAGCTTCTCCTTGTTCAGGCCAGCGCTGCGCGGGCGGCAGCGAAAGCGTCTGGGGTATTGAGGTTAGAGGTCGACACGCCTTCGGCGCAACGTTTGTTCAGACCGGCAAGCACTTTACCAGGGCCGCACTCGACCAGTTGGGTCGCACCCTTGGCGGCCAGCGTCTGGACCGATTCAACCCAGCGTACAGGCTTGTAGAGCTGTTCGAGCAGATCGCGCTTGAGGGTTTCCAGATCGGCCGGCACGGTGGCGCTGACGTTCTGTACCACAGGGATCTGCGGCGCCTGCCAGTCGATCGCCGCGATCGATTCGGCGAACCGCTCGGCGGCTGGGCGCATCAATTCGCAGTGGGACGGCACGCTGACCGGCAATGGCATGGCGCGCTTGGCGCCACGTGCCTTGCAGCCTTCGATGGCGCGCTCGACCGCCGCCTTGGCGCCAGCGATCACTACCTGGCCCGGGGAGTTGAAATTGACCGCGCTCACCACTTCGCCTTGCGCCGCTTCGGCACAGGCTGCCAGCACGTCGGCATCTTCCAGACCAAGGATCGCGGCCATGCCGCCCTGCCCGGCCGGAACAGCCTCTTGCATCAGCTGACCGCGACGCTCTACCAGTTTCACTGCGTCGCCCAGGCTCAGACTGCCTGCAGCCACCAGAGCGCTGTACTCGCCCAGGCTGTGACCGGCAACGTACGCCGGACGCGCGCCGCCTTCAGCCAGCCACAGACGCCACAAGGCGATCGAGGCGGTCAGAATGGCCGGCTGGGTTTTATCGGTTTGATTGAGTTGTTCTTCCGGCCCTTGCTGGGTCAGTGCCCACAGGTCGTAACCCAGAGCATCGGAAGCTTCTTTGAATGTTTCGAGGACCACCGGATGTTGCGCGCCCAACTCGGCCAGCATGCCGAGGGACTGCGAACCCTGTCCTGGAAAGACGAATGCGAGGGAAGCAGACATGTAACAAGCCCCTAATGATCTTGTCGTCGGAGAATTGACGCCCCGTTTGTGGGACGCAAGAAACTCACAGTTGGATGGCCCATTGAACTGAGCGGTCACATTTAAGCATTGTCCGACGAAAACGCCTAAGGCAACAAATCTTCCAGGCGCCCATGAAGCCGCTCCGGCAGGTTTTCCTGGATCTCGATCAGCGCTCGCTGTATCGCACTCTGAAAACCCTGCACCCCCGCCGAACCGTGGCTTTTCACGACAATTCCCTGCAAACCGAGGAAACTTGCGCCGTTATGTCGTGCCGGCGCCAACTCGGCCTGCAAGCGCTTCATCAGCGGCAGCGCCAGTGCGCCCACCACTTTCGACGCGAAATTTTTCTTGAATAACGCCTCGATGCGCCCGGCAATCATGGTCGCCAGGCCTTCGCTGGACTTGAGCAGGATATTGCCGACAAAGCCGTCACACACCACAACATCCGCCTCGCCACGGTACAAGCCGTCACCCTCGACAAACCCGATGTAATTGATGCCACGAGCATTCTGCAACAACGTAGCCGCCAGTTTGACCTGCTGATTGCCCTTGATGTCTTCGGTGCCGATGTTCAGCAATGCGACCCTCGGGCGAACGATACCCAGGGTTTCTGCCGCGACCGACCCCATCACTGCAAACTGCAACAAGTGCTCGGCAGTGCAATCGACATTGGCACCCAGATCGAGCAACTGGCAGTAGCCCTTCTGCGTCGGAATGGCCGCGATCATTGCCGGTCGATCGATGCCCGGCAAGGTCTTGAGCACAAACCGTGACAATGCCATCAGCGCGCCGGTATTGCCGGCACTGACACAGGCCTGGACCTTGCCGTCTCGCAGCAACTCCAGCGCCACGCGCATCGACGAATCAGGCTTGCCACGCAAGGCCTGGGCAGGTTTTTCGTCCATGGTGATGACTTCGGACGCCGGCACAATCGACAGGCGCGCGCGATCCACAGCCGATTGGCTGGCGAGCAGTTCTTCAAGAAGGGAGGGTTGACCGACAAGGGTCAGGTGCAGCGAGGGTGTAGCAGACAGACAAGCAAGGCTGGCCTGAACAATGCTGCGGGGACCGAAGTCCCCGCCCATTGCGTCAATCGCGATGACTTGAGCGGACAAGTGATTACTCGTCAGCGCCCTTGTCGATCACTTTACGGCCACGGTATACGCCTTCTGGCGATACGTGGTGACGCAGGTGAACTTCACCGGTGGTTTTTTCTACAGACAGGGTGCTAGCCTCGAGAGCGTCGTGCGAACGACGCATGTCACGGGCAGAGCGGGATTTTTTGTTCTGCTGAACAGCCATAATTGATTAACTCCTAAACGTTTGGGTCACGCTTTAACTGCGCCAATACACTGAACGGGTTGGACCGCGTTACCTCGTCCTCGCTCGGTTCGGGCTCATCGAGACCCGCCGGCTGCTGGCATTCTTCCGGATGATGAGCAGGCACAATGGGCAAGGCGAGCAGAAGCTCCTCCTCGATCAGTGACTGCAGATCCAAAGGATCTTCGCCCAGTTCCAGCACGTCATAACCTTTCGGCAACGACTGGGTATTCGCACCCTCCTTCACCACAGCATAACTGCATTCGCTATGGATCGGCAGGGTGACCAGCTCAAGACAACGCTGGCAAACCATTTTGACTTCGGTGTCGATAAAGCTGTGAATTACCACAGATTTACGTTCATCTCGTTCAAAAACGAATTTAGCCTGCACCGTACCGACAGTATCGGAAAGCGGGTCGCAGAGTCTCTCCAAATCGGCCAGCAGCAGTTCACCTTGAAGGGTGGTGCCACGGTCAGCCAATTTGCGCGGGTCAACGTGAGGTGGAATCGGGTCATTCAACATAGGCGCAGCATTATAGGGATGCCCCCAGCCATGTCAAAGGAAATTCAGCCCTGCCCGTCACTTGAGCCTGCGCTAGAATTCGCCCCTGCCCTTTTGGAGATGCGCATGCTGCCTTTATTACTCGCTTCAAGCTCGTCCTATCGCCGGGAACTGCTGGCCCGCTTGCAGCTGCCGTTCACGTGCAGCTCGCCGGATATCGACGAAAGTCATCGCCCGGGCGAGCCAGCCATCGAACTGGTAAAGCGCCTCGCCGAAGAAAAAGCCCGTGCACTGGCAGGCAGTCATCCTGACCATCTGATCATCGGCTCGGATCAGGTCGCCGTACTCGGCGGGCGGATCATCGGCAAGCCTCATACCTTCGAAAAGGCCCGTGAACAACTGCTGGCATCCAGCGGCGCCAGCGTGACCTTCCTGACCGGCCTGGCACTGCTCAATAGTCAGACCGGCCACTGCCAGGTCGACTGCGCGCCCTTTACCGTACACATGCGCACACTCGACGCAGCGCGCATCGAACGCTATCTGCGCGCTGAACAGCCCTATGACTGCGCTGGCAGCTTCAAGGCCGAAGGTTTGGGGGTGAGCTTGTTTCAAAGCACCGAAGGCCCTGACGCCACCAGCCTGATCGGCCTGCCGCTGATTCGCCTGGTGGACATGCTGCTGGCCGAAGGCGTGCAGATACCTTAAAGATCAAAAGATCGCAGCCTCGTTTCACTCGACAGCTCCTACATTGAAATGCGTATCCCTTGTAGCAGCTGTCGAGTGAAACGAGGCTGCGATCTTTTGACTTAAAAAAAACCGGCAAAAGCCGGTTTCTTTATGCAGCCAGACGATCAGCGCAGCGAAGGCCCCTGAAAGCCCATCCACATTGCCAAATGCTCAGCCACGCTGGCCCCGAGCTTTTTCGAGAAGCGATCGAATGGCGACTCCTCAACAGTGAAATCCACCAGCTCTTTCTCGCCGATCACATCACGGGCAACCGAACTGGCATTGCCCAGCCCATCGATCAAGCCCAGCGACAGGGCCTGCTCACCCGACCAGATCAGCCCGGAGAACAGCTCCGGATGCTCTTTATCCTTCAGGCGATCACCACGACCCTTCTTGACGCTATTGATGAACTGCTGATGGGTGGTATCGAGCACGCTCTGCCAGAATTGGATTTCCGCGGGCTTCTGCGGCTGGAACGGATCGAGGAACGATTTGTGCTCCCCAGACGTGTAGGTACGACGCTCCACACCCAACTTCTCCATGGTCCCGACAAAACCGTAGCCGGCCGCCGTCACACCAATGGAACCCACCAGGCTCGCCTTGTCGGCGTAGATCTGATCCGCGGCGCTAGCGATGTAATAGGCACCGGAAGCGCCCAGATCCGAGATCACCGCATAAACCTTGGTATCTGGATGCAGACCGCGCAAACGACGGATCTCGTCGTAGACATAACCCGACTGCACCGGACTGCCGCCCGGGCTGTTGATTCGCAGAACCACACCCTTGACCTTCTTATCCTCGAAGGCTGCACGCAGACTGCCGACAATATTGTCGGCACTGGCCGGCTCTTTGTCGGCAATCATGCCCGTTATATCGATCAGCGCCGTGTAGCCAGAGCCGAGACTTGCGCCTTTCTCCATGCTTATCATCGGCGATAACAGAACCAACAAGCCGAACAGGTACAGAAAAGTCAGCGACTTGAAGAATATCCCCCAGCGACGGGACCGTCGCTGCTCCTGCACGCCAGCGAGCAAGGTTTTTTCCAGTAGCTTCCAGCTTTTCTCGTCGCCCGTTTCCGCACTCGCCTTGGCGGGCGCTTTCCATTCGTCGGTCATGCCATGTACCCCAGCAAAAAAACCTATTAAACCCGCTGATTCAGCCAGGCGTGCAACTCTGAAAAACGATCGATGACCAGTTTCGGTTCGAACAGCTTCAAGGCTTCGATTGATTGAGCGCCATAGCTGACCGCCACCGAATCCACGCCCGCGTTGCGCGCCATCTGCAGGTCGAACGACGAATCGCCGACCATCAGCGCCTGCTCCGGACGAACCTCGCAATGGGCGAGAATCTGCTCAAGCATCAGCGGATGGGGCTTGCTGGCGGTTTCATCAGCGGCGCGGGTGACATCGAAATAATCCTCCCAGCCGTGAGACTTCAGCACCCGATCCAGCCCACGACGAGCTTTGCCGGTCGCTACTGCCAGATGATACCCCTCGACACGAAACGCTTCGAGAGACTCGACAACGCCCTCAAACAGTGGCGAAGGCACGGCTTCCGACGCAATGTAGTGATCCGCATAGTGCTGACGGAATGCTACCAGTTCGGAGTCGCCAATCTCGGGATACAGGGTGCGAATCGCTTCCGGCAAGCCCAGACCGATAATGCCTTTGACGGCAAAATCATCACGCAACTGAAAACCGGACCGCTCGGATGCGACATGCATCGCCTCGACAATCCGACCAATGGAGTCAGCGAGTGTGCCGTCCCAATCGAAAATCAGCAGCTTGTAATCAGTAGGGTGCACTCAAGCGCTCCACGGTTTTGGCCCACATCTCATCGACCGGCGCCTGCAACTTGAGCTCACCGCCATCAGGCAGCGGCACCGTCAGCATGTAGGCGTGCAGAAACAGACGCTTGCCGCCGAGATCACGAATCTCTTTGCTGAAACCTTCATCGCCGTACTTGGTATCACCAGCAATGCAATGTCCGGCATGCAGAGTATGGACGCGAATCTGGTGAGTGCGACCCGTGATCGGCTTGGCTTCGATCAGGGTAGCGAAGTCGCCAAAACGACGCAGGACCTTGAACACGGTCACAGACTCCTTGCCCTCATCCTCGTCCACCTCGACCATGCGCTCGCCGGAGCGCAGATTGCTCTTGCCCAGCGACGCACGGACTTGCTTGATCGAGGTCGCCCAGTTGCCGCGCACCAGCGCCATGTAGCGCTTATCGACGCCATCGCCGCGCAATGCCGTGTGCAAGTGGCGCAACATGCTGCGCTTTTTGGCAATCATCAGCAGGCCGGAGGTATCACGATCGAGACGATGAACCAGCTCGAGCTCCTTGCAATCGGGACGCAACTGACGAAAGGCTTCAATCACGCCGTAGGTCAAGCCACTGCCACCATGAACCGCAATGCCGCAAGGCTTGTTGACCACAATCAGCGCCTTGTCTTCATAGACAATCGCGGCCTCGAGCCGCTGCAGCAGACCTTGGGCCAGCGGCACAGGTTCGTCGCGCTCAGGCACGCGAACCGGCGGCACGCGCACGATATCGCCCGCCTGCAGCTTGTATTCGGGCTTGATCCGACCTTTGTTCACCCGCACTTCGCCCTTGCGCAAAATGCGGTAAATCAAGGTCTTGGGCACGCCTTTGAGCCGAGCGAGAAGGAAGTTATCAATACGTTGGCCGGCATATTCCGGCGAGACCTCCAGCAGTTGTACGGCTGGGGTCGAAGGGGCAGTAGTCGTCATGGCGCCGATGATAACAATTTTTTATGGAATTGAAGCACTTAATCATTGCTGCTATAGTCGCGAACGCCGCCAAAAGTGGCCTGGACAGCGGACTAACGGTCAAAAACCGGCCCTGACCAACGCAATTCACGAGGACGAGAGGCCGTCCTACGGGGCTTTCGCTACGTAACGGCAGAGTTTGCAGTTGTAACGAGCGCAGGTGACATAAGGCCTGAATCATGCCGCAAAGCAGAGTTTTCACTCGCCTTCCGAGCAAATATTCACGGCCAGTTCACAAAGTGCAGTCAGCTGCGAACGACCCCGAGCGAACGCTTCGGAAACACCGCCTAAATTAGCCATGATGCGTGACCTCCCCTTTCGGAGCTCACGGTAAATGCCAACCCGCTGCGGATTCTGCGCGCGGCAGCACCCGAATTATCAGGGATACGTGTAGGGTGGAGATGCACAACCGCTGGACTGTGTAGCAATAGGCTTTATCAAGACGCTTCATCTCGTCCACAGCCGCCGGTTGATTCCTCCTCCTGACTGAGTGCTTAAGTAGCCACAGCAAGCAGGACGCGTACGTCGCGACACCGGCCCAATTGGCCGGGGTTCGCTAGACACTGGAGTGGCCAACCACTCCTGACGCACCTGACACCGACCGTGAGAAGTCGTGTGTGCCGAACGCCGTTTCCGGCAGCCCGGAAACCGACGGTACTACATGAAAAGAATGCTGATTAACGCAACTCAACCCGAAGAGTTGCGTGTTGCACTGGTAGATGGCCAGCGCCTCTACGACCTGGACATCGAATCCGGTGCACGCGAGCAGAAGAAGGCCAACATCTATAAAGGCCGGATTACTCGCATCGAACCAAGCCTTGAGGCTGCCTTTGTCGATTTCGGCTCTGAGCGCCACGGCTTCCTGCCCCTCAAAGAAATCTCCCGCGAATACTTCAAGAAAGCCCCCGAAGGCCGCGTCAACATCAAGGACGTCCTGAGCGAAGGCCAGGAAGTCATCGTTCAGGTCGAAAAAGAAGAACGTGGCAACAAGGGCGCCGCCCTGACCACTTTCATCAGCCTGGCCGGTCGTTACCTGGTGCTGATGCCGAACAACCCGCGTGCCGGCGGTATCTCCCGTCGCATCGAAGGTGAAGAGCGCAACGAACTGCGTGAAGCCCTGAACGGCCTGGTTGCCCCGGCCGACATGGGCCTGATCGTTCGCACTGCCGGCCTTGGCCGCAGCAGCGAAGAAATGCAGTGGGACCTCGATTACCTGCTGCAACTGTGGACTGCCATCAAAGAAGCTTCGCTGGATCGTTCCGCGCCGTTCCTGATCTACCAGGAAAGCAACGTGATCATCCGCGCCATCCGCGATTACCTGCGCCAGGACATCGGCGAAGTACTGATCGACAGCGTTGAAGCCCAGGATGAAGCCCTGACCTTCATTCGTCAGGTGATGCCGCAGTACGCCAGCAAAATCAAACTGTACGAAGACAGCGTTCCGCTGTTCAACCGTTTCCAGATCGAAAGCCAGATCGAAACCGCCTTCCAGCGCGTCGTCGAACTGCCTTCCGGCGGCTCCATCGTTATCGATCCGACCGAAGCCCTGGTGTCCATCGACATCAACTCGGCGCGCGCCACCAAAGGCAGCGACATCGAAGAAACCGCACTGCAGACCAACCTTGAAGCTGCCGAAGAAATCGCCCGTCAGTTGCGCTTGCGCGACATCGGTGGCCTGATTGTCATCGACTTCATCGACATGACCCCTGCCAAGAACCAGCGCGCCGTGGAAGAGAAAGTCCGCGAATGCCTGGAAGCCGACCGCGCTCGCGTGCAAGTCGGTCGCATCTCGCGCTTCGGCCTGCTGGAAATGTCCCGTCAGCGCCTGCGTCCATCCCTGGGCGAAAGCAGCGGCATCGTCTGCCCGCGTTGCAACGGCACCGGCATCATCCGTGACGTTGAATCGCTGTCGCTGGCGATCCTGCGCCTGATCGAAGAAGAAGCCCTGAAAGACCGCACCGCCGAAGTTCGCGCACAAGTGCCGATTCCGGTTGCAGCTTTCCTGCTCAACGAAAAACGCAACTCGATCACCAAGATCGAACTGCGCACCCGTGCCCGCATCGTCATTCTGCCGAACGATCACCTCGAAACGCCGCACTTCGAAGTTCAGCGCCTGCGCGATGACAGCCCGGAAGCCGCGGTCGGCCAGTCCAGCTACGAAATCGCCGCTGCCGCTGCCGAAGTCGAAGAAGTCCAGCCAGCCGCCGCGACCCGTACCCTGGTTCGCCAGGAAGCCGCAGTCAAGACGGCTCCGGCCCGCGCCAACGCTCCGGTTCCGACCGAAGCCGTCGCGGCTCCGGTGGCTGCACCGGCCGTAGCCCCGGAGCCAAGCCTGTTCAAAGGCCTGGTGAAGTCGCTGGTCAGCCTGTTCGCCACCAAGGAAGAGCCTGCTGCGCCGGTTGTGGTTGAAAAGCCAGCCGCCGAACGCCCTGCTCGCAACGAAGAGCGCCGTAACGGCCGTCAACAGAGCCGCAACCGTAATGGTCGCCGCGATGAAGAGCGCAAGCCTCGTGAGGAACGTGCACCGCGTGAAGAACGCGCACCACGTGAGCCACGTGAAGCCCGCGAAGAAGCTCCAGCAGTTGCCCAGGAACGCGCTCCGCGCGAAGAGCGCGCACCACGCCCGCCTCGTGAAGAACGTGCACCGCGCGCCCCGCGTGAAGATCGCAAGCCACGTGGCGAGCGTGAAGAACGTCCGGTTCGTGAATTGCGCGAGCCTCTGGATGCCGCTCCGGCCGCCGCTGCCAACGCTGAAGAGCGTCCAGCCCGTCAGCCACGTGAAGAACGCGCTCCACGCCCACCGCGTGAAGAACGTCAGCCACGTACCGAGCAAGCCGCTGCTGCCGTTGCTGAAGAAGAGTTGACCACCAACGAAGAGCAACTGCAGGAAGACGGTCAGGAAGGCGCCGAAGGCGATCGTCCACGCCGCCGCTCCCGTGGTCAGCGTCGTCGCAGCAACCGTCGTGAGCGTCAACGCGATGCCAACGGCAACGTGATCGAAGGTTCGGAAGAGTCCGAATCGGCTGAAAACGCCGAAGCACCAAGCGCTGCCGATCTGGCCGCCGGCCTGGCTGTTACCGCAGCCGTTGCCAGTTCCGTGATCAGCGCTCCCGCTGAAGCACAAGCCAACGAGCAAGCTGAACGCGCCACTGCCGCCACGCTGGAAACTGCTCCGGTTGAAGCTCCAGTGGTTGAAGCGACCACGCCGGTAGAAGTTACCGCCGCTCCGGAAATCGAAGTGGCACCGGTTCGTGAAGCACAGCCTGAAGTTGAAGCTGCCGCTGAGCCGGCCGTCGTCGCTGAACCAGTGGCTGCTACCGAGCCTGTGGTTGAAGCACCGGCTGAACCGGTCCGTGAAGTTCGCGAAGAGCAAACCACGTTCAACTGGGTTGCCGAGCCACCTGTAGCGGTCGAAGCTCCAGCGCCAGTCGCTGAAGCCCCGGTTGCTGAAGCCATGGTTTCCGAGCCAGTAGTCGCTGCTGCCGAGCCTGCTCCGGTGGTTGAAGCGCCGGTGGTTGCCGAAGTGGCCGAACCAGTGGTTGAAGCCGCCCCTGTCAGCGCCCTGACCCCAAGTGGCCGCGCGCCGAATGACCCGCGTGAAGTGCGTCGTCGCAAGCGTGAAGCCGAGCGTCTGCAGAAAGAAGCCGAACTGGCTGCCACTGCTGCTCCGGCCGCTGCCGAGCCAGCCCCTGTTGTTGCTGAAGTTGTCGAGGCAGCCCCTGCCCCGGCCGCTGAAGTCGCTGCCGAACCGGTTGAATCCGCGATCGACGAAGCACCGCGCTCCGTTCAGGAAGCGGTAGAGCAACACGAGCAAGCCCAGGAAAAAGAGCACGAGCCTAAACCCCTCGCCTGATTCCATCGGCCACTAAAAAGCCCCGCCTGGTGATCCAGGCGGGGCTTTTTTTATGCCCGAAAACAACACACATACCCTGTGGGAGCGGGCTTGCTCGCGAAAGCGGTTTAACATTCAACATCTATGCAAGCAGGCCCACCGCTTTCGCGAGCAAGCCCGCTCCCACATTGGATCTGCGCCAAAGCTACTTAAAGGTCAACGCCTCTGGCACATCCACATCCCACAACACCCCGGGATCCTCCACCGCCACCTCGACCACCCTCGCCTGTGCAAACAGCGACTTGGCACCGTGATCACCGGTCAACGCCATCAACCCTGGACCGAAGCTTCGCCCGAACCCCACCGGATGCCCATATTGCCCTTCATGCACCGGCACGCTGATCGCATCATCGGCAATATTCGCAACAACCTGTTCAATGCTGGACGGCAGGATAAACGGCATGTCCCCCAGCATGATGAGCCAGCCAGCGAGTTGTGAGCACGCCGCCACACCCGCCGCAATGCTGTCGCCCAGACCGGTCGACTCGATCCGCACAATCTCGCAGCCATAGGCCTGAGCCATGCGAATCACTTGCGGGCGATCCGCCGTGGTCACCAGTACGCGTTTCTCAAGCGTGGCCGGCAGATTCACCAGCACCTGCTCGATCACCGAATGCACGGTGACGCCGTCACGAGCTGTGCAATCCACCAGCAGCTTGTCCTTGTCGTCGCCCGCTACCTGTCGAAACCGACTGCCCTGCCCCGCGGCCAGAACGATAACGCCGATGGAGTCGCTCATACGCCCTCCTGCAACGGCCTCTTCTGTTTCAGCTCGACGCCGTTCTTGATCGCCACAATTTCGGCCAGCAGCGACAAGGCAATTTCCGCCGGTGTATGGCTGCCGATTTGCAAACCGATCGGGCCGTGCAAGCGCTCGATGGCCTGTTGTGACAAGCCTAGCTGAGCCAGGTTGTCCCGGCGCTTCTGGCTATTGACCCGCGAACCCAGCGCACCGACATAAAACGCCTTGGAGTCCAGCGCCGTGAGCAGCGCCATGTCATCCAGGCGCGGATCGTGGGTCAAAGCGACGATGGCGGTACGTTCGTCGGTCTGGATGGTCAGCACCGCTTCGTCGGGCATGCCCGGGACGAAGCGACCGTGTTGCTCTTCCCAGCCATAGACGAACTCGGTGCGCGGATCGCAGATCAGCACTTCGAAATCCAGCAGCCGCGCCATCTCGGCAACGTAGCGCGACAGTTGTCCGGCGCCGATCAGCAGCAACCGCCAGCGCGGACCATAAATGGCGCGCAAGGTCTGTCCGTCAAACACCAGCACATCAGTCTTGCTCGCTGGCTGCAGAATCACTTCACCGGTCGCCAGGTTCAACTCACGCGCAACGATTTCATGCGCCTCGCAGCGCGTCAGCAATTCGGCAACCCACGCCGGATCACCGACGCGCTCCTCGGTCAGGCGCAACGTGCCGCCGCACGGCAAACCAAACCGTGCGGCCTCCTCACGGGTGACGCCGTAGGTAATCAACTGCACCGGCGGCCCATCGGCCGGAATACGGCCATCGTGCAGCCGGGCAATCAGATCATCCTCGACGCAGCCACCGGACACCGAGCCAATCACCACGCCATCTTCACGCAAGGCGAGCATGGCGCCAGGTGCCCGGGGCGCGGTGCCCCAGGTCTGGACCACGCTGTACAACATCACCCGCTGACCGGCGCGGCGCCATTCCAGCACGCTGCGCAGGACGTTCAGATCGACGCTGTCCATCAGGCTTGCGCCTTCTGCCAGCCTTGCAACTGATAGCGTACCGGCAGATTACGGATGCGCTTGCCGGTGGCGGCGAAGATTGCGTTGCACAGCGCTGGCGCAATCGGCGGCACGCCCGGCTCACCGACTCCGCCCAACGGCACATCGCCCGGTGGCGTGACCAGATGCACGGCGACTTCCTTCGGCGCCAGGGACATGCGCGCCACTTCGTACATGTGGAAATTGTCCTGCTGGACCTTGCCGTCCTTGAAGCTGATTTCCCCCAGCACCGCGTTGCCCAGGCCCATCACGCAGGCACCTTCGAACTGCGAGCGAATCCGCTCAGGGTTAATCTGCGGGCCGCAATCCACGGCGATGTCAGCCTTGTGCACGATCAGCGTGCCATCATCTTTGACTTCCACCTCGATCACCGCCGCCACATAAGTGACAAAACTATAGTGCACCGCCAAGCCCAGACCTCGGCCCTTGGGCAACTCACGCCCCCAACCGGCCGCTTTGGCGGCGGTTTCCAGTACGGTGCGCATCCGTGCAGTGTCGATTGGATAACGCTCGGGAGATTCGCCGTAGTTCCACTCTTCACTCAAGGTGCGCGGATCGATCTGACGGTCCGGGCCGAGCAATTTGATCTGGTACTTGAGTGGATCCTGGCCAGCCTTGTGGGCCAGTTCATCGACAAAGCTCTGAATCGCAAAGCCGTGGGGAATGTTCGACACCGAGCGATACCAGCCGACCCGGGTATGGACTGTCGCTTCAGGGTTTTCCAGGCGCACGTTGGGAATCGCATAAGCCATGTTGGTAAAGCCCATGCCCAGTTCGAAAGCCGCCTCATGGTTCATGCCCGGCGCGAACAGTGCGGTGATACTCGGCGCCACCGTGCGGTGCAACCACCCGGACGGCAGGCCGTCCTTGTTCAGGCTGGCCTTCAGGTATTCGGCAGACACGGTGTGGAAATAGGAGTTGTGGATGTCGTCTTCACGGGTCCATTGCACCCGCACAGCCTTACCCGGGAACTCCTTGGCCAGGATCGCCGCTTCAACGACGAAGTCTGGCTTGGATTTGCGACCGAAACCGCCGCCGAGCAAGGTGACGTTGAACGTGACGTTATCGAATGGAATGCCGAGGCGCTCGCCGATCCGTTCGCGGGTGACTTGCGGGGCCTGACTTGGGGCCCAGGCTTCGCACACGCCGTCCTTGAAGCGGGCGATGGCGACCATCGGTTCCATTGGCGATTGCGCCAGGTGCGGCAGGTAGTAAGAGGCTTCGAGGGTGCTGTCGGCGCTGCTCATGGCCTGATCGATGCTGCCGGTATTGCGCACCACTTTGCCGGGTTTGAGGGACGCGGCTTCGAGTTCCTTGCGGTAGGCGATCGAGTCGTAACTGGCGTTGGGGCCGTCATCCCATTCGATTTTCAGCGCTTCGCGGCCCTTGATAGCGGCCCAGGTATTGCTGGCCACCACGGCCACGCCGCCCAGAGGCTGAAATTCGGACGGCAATGGTCGGCTTTCGATTTGCAGAACCTTGATTACGCCCGGGACTTTCATCGCGGCGCTGGCATCGAAGGATTTGACCTTGCCACCGTAGACCGCTGGACGCGCGATGGTGGCGAAAAGCATGCCGTCGAAATGCACATCGGCGCCGTAGACTGCCCGGCCGTTGACGATGTCCGCACCGTCGATGGCCTTGGTGCCTTCCTTGCCGATGTAACGGAATTCCGATGGCTGCTTGAGCCGTAGGCTGTCTCGGGCCGGCACCGCCAGTGCACCGGCAGCAGCGGCCAATGCGCCGTAGCCCAGTTCACGACCGGTCGGTTGGTGAATGACTTTATGCAGTTGCGCACGACACTCGCTGACCGGCACTTTCCACTGCGCGGCGGCGGCTTGCTCAAGCATGGTCCGCGCGGCAGCACCGCAACGGCGCATCGGCTCGTACCAGTGACGCATGCTGCGCGAACCGTCAGTGTCCTGGTTACCGAAACGCACTTCGTCGCCCGGGGCCTGTTGCACTTTGACCAGCGCCCAGTCGGCGTCCAGTTCATCGGCCACCACCATGCTCAGGCTGGTGCGCACGCCCTGGCCCATTTCCGAGCGATTGCAGACTACGGTCACGCTGCCATCGGCGGCGATGCTGACATAAACCTTAGGATCATCGATCCAGCCGTTGGGCATGCCGTCGGCGCCGAACTTCTTGTCTTTTTCGGCGGCGAGCGCGTCCTGCCAACCCCAGCTGGCTGCCAGCACCAGCGCACTGGTGGCGCCCACGCCTTTGAGGAAACCACGGCGGCTGAGGTTGCTTAGCGCAAAATCATTCGGTAACCGGCTCATGCCTTGGCCTCCTTCAGGTGAGTGGATGCCTGGCGGATGGCGGTCTTGATCCGGTTGTAGGTGCCGCAACGGCAAATGTTACCGACCATTGCCTCTTCAATCTGCTCGTCGCTGGGGTTCGGATTGGTTTTCAGCAGCGCGGTGGCTGACATGATCTGCCCGCCCTGGCAGTACCCGCACTGAGCCACGGCGCTGTCGAGCCAGGCTTGCTGGACGATTTTGCCAACCGGGTCGGCGTACAGGTTGTCGATGGTGCTGACGTTCTGGCCGACCACCGAGCCGATTGGCGTTATGCAACTGCGCGCAGGCGCGCCGTCGATATGAATGGTGCAGGCACCACACAGGCCCATTCCGCAGCCGAATTTGGTGCCGTTGTAACCCGCCACGTCACGGATCGCCCAGAGCAGCGGCATGTCCTCGGTGACATCGAGTTGATGATCTTGTCCATTGAGTTTCAGGGTAATCATGGGCACGCCCGCCATTTTTTCTCATAAGAGGTCGAGGTTATGGGGTCGAGCAATCTGTCGCTGGGTTCCTTCACGCAGATCGACTCAGGCTAATGGGCTCTCTTATGCGGACGGCGACGTCTGCATCGGGCCTTTGGTGGAGCAAATGCTTGCATCGTTAGGTGGCTAAGTTAACTGAGCATTAACAAAAAAGCCCTGCACATTGAAGATGTGCAGGGCTTTGGGATCAGCCTGAAAGCGTAGCCTCAATACTGATTGGGTTCCATTTCCAGGTCGACCTTGAATCGCTCCGAAATATCTTTCTGAATACGTTGCGCCAGGTTCAGCAATTGCAGGCCTGTTGCGCCGCCGTAGTTGACCAGCACCAGTGCCTGTAATTTGTGTACACCGGCATCGCCTTCGCGAAAGCCTTTCCAGCCGGCCCGTTCGATCAGCCAGCCCGCCGCCAGTTTCATTTGCCCGTCGGGTTGCGCGTAGGCCACCAGCTCCGGGTATTGCTCCTTGAGTTGCGCCACTAATGTCGCCGGCACCAAGGGGTTCTTGAAGAAGCTGCCGGCATTGCCGAGCACCGCCGGGTCCGGGAGCTTTTCGTTACGGATGCTGCAAATGGCCTGGCTGACATCGGTGGCAGTCGGGTGATCAATGCCCTGTTCAGTCAGGCGCTGACGCACCGGGCCGTACTCCAGATGCAGGTGTGCGGCGTGATCCAGGGCAAAACGAACGCGCAGGATCAACCACCGCCCCGGTTCCTGTTTGAACAGGCTGTCGCGGTAGGCGAAGTTGCACTCGGCCAGCGAGAAATCGCGCAGCTCGCCGGTCTGGCGATCGAGGGCCGTCAGGCCGGCAAACACGTCTTTGATTTCGACGCCGTAAGCGCCGATGTTCTGCATCGGTGCCGCACCGACAGTGCCGGGGATCAAGCTGAGGTTTTCCAGCCCCGACAGCCCTTGCGCCAAGGTGTGCTGCACAAACGGATGCCAAGGCTCGCCGGCCTCGGCTTCAATCACGACCTTGCTGCCGTCATCACTGAGGATGCGAATCCCGCGTGTAGCCATGCGCAGTACCAGCGCCTGCACATCAGCAGTCAGCAGCAAATTGCTGCCGCCGCCGATCACCAGCACGGGCACATCATGTTCCAACCCATAGGCCAGGGCTTCGCGCACGTCAGCATCGCTATGCGCCTCGGCAAACAGCCGGGCCTGAACGTCCACACCAAAGCTGTTGTACGGCTTGAGCGAAACCTGGGGTTGAAGCTGCAAACTCATAGCCGTCCCTTCAATTCGATCACCAGCAAATCGCTGGCGCGCTCGATCAGGTCCAGCACCTGTTCGAAACCCTGGTCGCTGTCGTGATAAGGATCCGGCACTTCATCGATTTCCGACTGGTAGCGACGAAGGAACAGGTCCAGCTCGGCCTTGCCCTTGGCCGGTTGCAGGGCCTTGAGGTGGCGCAGGTTGCTGTTGTCCATCGCCAGAATCAGGTCGTAGGTGGCGAAATCGGCGCGGGTCACTTGCTGAGCGCGCTGGGCGGACAGGTCGTAGCCGCGCAGTTTCGCCGCGGCCTGGCTGCGCTTGTCCGGGGGCTTGCCGACGTGCCAGTCACCGGTGCCGGCGGAGGCCACTTCGACTTGATCGGCCAGCCCCGCCTCACGCAGTTTGTGCCGCAATACGCCTTCGGCCGTGGGCGAACGGCAGATGTTGCCCAGGCAGACGAACAGAACCCGCATCAGGCCTCCAGCAAGCGACGAACGCGCTCGAGGTCTTCAATGGTATCGACACCGGTAGGCGGTGCGATCAGCGCATCGGCGACGTGAATCCGCACACCGTGCCAGAGCGCCCGCAGTTGCTCCAGAGACTCGGTGTTTTCCAGCCAGCACGGGCCCCAGGTGACGAAGTCCTGCAGGAAACCGGCGCGATAGGCATAAATGCCGATGTGGCGGCGATACGGCACGCCTTCCGGCAATTGCTCGCGGCTCTTGGCGAACGCGTCGCGAGCCCACGGCAAAGTGGCACGACTGAACGTCAGCGCCAGGCCATTGAGGTCGCTGACCACCTTGACCACGTTGGGGTTGAACAAGGTTTCCACGTCTTCGATCGGCTCGGCCAGGGTGGCCATGCGCGCTTCGGTGTGGGCGGCCAGGTTGGCGGCGACCTGATCGATCACGCTCGGCGGAATCAACGGCTCGTCACCCTGAACGTTGACCACAATGGCGTCCGGGGCCAGGCCCAGTTTCGCCGCGACTTCGGCCAGACGGTCGGTGCCGGAATTATGGTCTTCGCGCGTCAGCACCACGTCGGCACCAAAGCTTTTGCAGGCCTCGACAATGCGCGCATCGTCAGTGGCAACGACCACTTGCTGGGCACTGCTTTTGCTCGCTTGTTCCCAGACGTGCTGGATCATCGGCTTGCCGGCGATCAGCAGCAGGGGTTTGCCCGGCAGACGGGTGGAGGCATAGCGCGATGGAATGACAACGGTAAAGGCTGTGGTCATTTATCCAGACGCTCGTCGGTGGTCAGGGTGCGCGCTTCGCTTTCGAGCATCACCGGGATACCGTCGCGAATCGGGTATGCGAGGCCAGCGCCCTTGCTGATCAGCTCGGTTTTGTCGGCGCTGAGCTTGAGCGGGCCTTTGCAGACCGGGCAAGCGAGGATATCGAGCAATTTGGTGTCCATGAACATTCCCTGGATAGAAACGGATTTAAGGCAAAAGACGAGCCGGCAACAGGCGCATCAGCTGCGTATCGAACCAGGCCACGAAGGCCGGCGATGGCGCAGCATCGACCGCTAGGTACCACCAATCGGCGGCGGCGAAGGCACGGCACTTCACCGCGTCCTTTTCCGTCATCACCACTGGCAATGACGGTGTGAAATTCAAGGCCTGCACGCTGTACTCGGCGTGGTCGGCAAATGCATGCGGCACTGGCCGCCAGTGTAGCGTTTCGAGGGTCGTGAAGAAACGCTGGGGATTGCCGATCCCGGCCACGGCGTGAATAGCCTGGCCTGAGGGGAAGTGGTCAAGGGGCCGGCGTTCGCCGCTTTGCAGGTTGACCAGTGCCGTGGGTTGCAGCTGGAAGGCAAAACCGTCGATGCGGTCGGCCGTGGCACCGTTGTAAAGCACCGCATCGACGCTTTGCAGACGCTCGATCGGTTCGCGCAACGGCCCGGCCGGCAGGCAACGCTGGTTGCCCAGCCCCCGGGCGGCATCGATCAGCACCAGTTCCAGATGCCGGGCCAGCCGATAATGCTGCATGCCGTCGTCGGAGAGGATCAGGTCCAGCGGCTCGCTCGCCAGCAAGGCTTTGACTGCGCGGCTGCGGTCCGGATCGATCATCAGCGGCACGCCGGTGCGCTGGACGATCAGCAATGGCTCATCGCCCGCCACGTCCGCGCCTTGATCCGCCTCGACCCGCCACGGCAATTGCGCAGGTTTGGCGCCGTAACCACGGCTGACGACGCCAACGCGCAAACCGTTGCGCTGGCAATGCTGGATCATCCATAGAATCAGCGGCGTCTTGCCGGTGCCGCCCACCGTGATGTTACCGACCACGATCAACGGCACCGGCGGCTGATAGATCTCGCCCTCACCCGCCAGAAAGCGCTCGCGCTTGCCGATGACCACACGCCGATACAGCCATTCCAGAGGCTGCAGCAGCTTCAGCGCCGGATGGCCTTCGTACCACGCAGCGAGCAATCGATCGGACATGGCCATCAGGATGCCGGCGCCGCCTCGACAGTGGTCATGCGCAAGTGACTGAAACCGAGTTTGCCAGCAGCGTCCATTGCGGTGATAACGGACTGATGGGGGGTCTTGCCATCAGCGCTGATGGACAACGGCAGGTTGGTATCGCCATTGGATTCTTTTTGTAGCGCTTCCATCAGGCTGGTCAGGTCATTCTTGGGCAACAATTGGTTGTTGACCGAGAACACCCCTTCGGCGCTGATAGCGATGTCCAGTTGCTTGGCCTGCTGGTCTTCGGCCGGGGAACCGCTGACCGCTTCCGGCAGGTCGACGCGCAACTGGGTTTCACGGGTGAAGGTGGTGGTTACAACGAAAAACAGCAGCAGGATGAACACCACGTCGATCAACGACGCGAGGTTGATGTCTATCGTTTCCCGTGGTTTACGACGGAATTTCACGCTTTACCCTCAGCCAGATCCACGTCGCGGTCGCCCTGCACCACCTCAACCAGCTTGATCGCTTCCTGCTCCATGCCTACCACCAGCTCATCTATGCGGCGTTGCAGGAAGCGGTGGAAGAACACAGCCGGAATACCGACCATCAGGCCTGCAGCGGTGGTGATCAGCGCCTTGGAAATACCACCGGCCAGTACCGAGGCGTTGGTGCCCATGCCCGTGCCCATGAATGCACTGAAAATATCGATCATGCCCAGCACCGTACCCAGCAGACCCAGCAACGGGGCCATGGCAGCAATGGTGCCGAGGGCATTGATGTAGCGTTCGAGCTCGTGAATCACCCGCGCAGCGGCCTCTTCGATGCACTCTTTCATGATCTCGCGACCATGCCTGGAGTTCGCCAGACCGGCGGCCAGGATCTCGCCCAACGGAGAGTTGGCACGCAGTTCCTTGAGTTTTTCTTTATTGAGTTGTTTGTCCTTGATCCAGACCCAGACCTGCCCGAGCAAGTGCTCCGGGGTCACGCGGCTGGCACGCAGGGTCCAGAGACGCTCGGCAACGATCGCCATGGCGGCGATGGAACTCAGAATGATCGGCAGCATCATCCAGCCGCCGGATTTGACCAATTCCCACACAGTGACAGTCCCCTCGAAAAGTGCGCCACTCTAACATAGGGGGTGGACGCACCGAAGACCGCGATGTCGTATCCGGTCGGGCTTCGACAGTTCGGGTTACTGGCTGGATGGTGGCGGATCGCGCCAGAAGCGCCGTTCTTGAAGCATCGTCCACGGCGGCTTGAAGCGTCCCAGTTGCAGACGAATGGCACCTTGCTCGGCGCTGTCGTAGATCGCCACACCGCGTTTTTGATACCGCGCCACGACCGTGGGATGGGGGTGGCCGAAAGAATTGCCGTTGCCACGGGAGATCAGCACCGCGTTGGGTTGCAACACGCTGAGCAACGCCATCGAAGATGAACTGCGACTGCCATGGTGCGGGGCCTGCAACCAATCCGTCGGCACCGCCAAAGGACCGTCGAGCAGCGCCCGCTCGGCCGCGCTATCGATATCGCCAGTCAGCAGCAACCGCTCGCCATTGGCTTCGATCTGCAGCACACAGGACTTCTGATTGCTGTCGATGGCAGACGGCCACTGCCAGAGCTGAAACTTCACATCGTCCCAGGCCCATTGCCGACCGCTCTCGCAGCTCTCGGCGTGCAGTTCGTCTGGCAGGGCCTGGTGATCGCCGCTCAGTATTTGCTTCACCGGTATTCCATTGGCAATTGCTCGCGCACCGCCGGCGTGATCGGCGTCGGCATGACTGATCAGCATCAGATCGAGCCCGTTCACACCCAGTTTGCGCAATGACGGCAACACCACCCGCTCACCCAGATCGATATCGCCGAACCGTGGCCCGGCGTCATACAGCAAGGTGTGATGGCGGGTACGCACCAGGATTGCCAAACCCTGACCGACATCCAGTTGCCAGACCTCGGCCATGCCTTCAGGCAACATGTGCCGGGGCGAAAAAACCAGTAACAGCAGCATCGGCCAGCCCAACGGGCGCAACGGCACGCCTCGCGGCAATAACAGCAGAAAAGCCCCCAGTGTGCCGAGCGCCCATACCCACAACGGGACCGCCACCGGAACCCACGCGGGCAATTGCCCGGCGATCAACGCCAACCCCTTGAACAAAAGATCGATCAGACCGCCGGCCAACCACAGCAATCCTTCGCCCACATAAGGAACGGGCAACAACATCGTCCCAAGCAAGGCCGGCGGCAGGACCACCAGACTGACCCAGGGCACCGCCAGCAAATTGGCCAGCGGCCCGCTGAGACTGATCGGCAACCCCAGCACCAACAGCAGCGGGCACAGACCGATCGCGATCAGCCATTGAGCACGGGTCCAGGTTTGCCACCAGCGCCATGCCCCCAATCGGCCGCCAAAAGTGAAAATCAGCACCGCGACCGCTGCAAAGGACAACCAAAAACCCGGTTGCAGGCTCGCCAGCGGGTCCAGCAGCAAAACACCGTCAAGCGCCAGCAATAGCGGCCACCATGCGCCAAGGTGACGAAACCGTAGTCGCCACAACAGCACCAGACCGATCATCAGGCAGGCCCGCCGCACCGGCACCTCGAAGCCGGCCAACAGCCCATAACCGAGCGCCGCCGCGAACGCCAGCCCGCATGCCCATGGCAGCCACGGCAAGCGCTTGGGCCACAAACCATAACGCGCCAACCCGGCAATCAGCAGATACACCACTCCCGCCAGCAAACCAATGTGCTGCCCGGAAATCACCAACAAATGCACGGCGCCGGTGTCTTGCAGCACCTGCCAGTCCTCACGACTCAACCCGGCGCCATCCCCCAGCACCAACGCGGTCAGCGCCCCCGTTCGCCCTTGGGCATCCACCCCCTGCAAACGCTGGCGAATGCCGTCACGCCAGGCCCATTGCGCGTCCATCAGTCGCTGGCCATCCTTGACGGTCCCGGTGGCGCCGATGTGCCGGGCCAATAACCAGGCGTCGTAATCGAACGCATGCGGGTTGAGCAACCCGGCAGGACGCTTCAATTTGACCGCCAGCCGCCAATGCTCGCCGCTGTTGACGGGCGGCCCGCCATACCAGGCCAGACGCAGGTGCCGGGGCAGTCTGGTGCGACGCGACTGGCTGTCTGTCAGTTCGAAACGCACCACGCCCTCGGCCTGCTGCGGTAATCCGGTCACACGACCTTCGAGCCAGCGAGTCTCGCCATCGAGCGTCGCTGCCAGGCGATCATTCAGCGCCCACTGTGCATTCGCGCCCGCCCAACTGAAACCGAACAGAAAAAATGCCAAGGGAAAAGTTCGAAACGGCAACAACATCAAACCCACTACCGGCAACAACAACCACAACCCTGCCGGCGGTAATACCGGTAAAAAACGCAGGGCCAGCAAACCCAACGCCAGCGCCATCATCCCTGTGCGCATAAGCCCGTCCTTGAGAGTCCCCTCCCTAGGCTTAGCCGGTGCGCCGCACGTACGTCGTTATCAATTGTCACAAAGTCTGAATGGGCGGCTCGTAGAATCCAGACATACTTGCCGCCTGAACCGACCGAGAAGCCTTATGCCCCGGCGCTTATTCAAACGTTACATGCCAGACCCGACCAGCATCAGGGAACACAAATCCTTACGCTTTCTCGGCACCCTGCTGCATGACCCGAACCTCTGGCACCTCAATCGCCACTCCGTCGCGCGGGCCATGGCGGTCGGTCTGTTCGCGGCATTCCTGCCCGTCCCGTTGCAGATGCTGTTAGCGGCCATCCTTGCCATTGTGGTGCGCGGCAACATGCCGATTGCCGTCAGCCTGGTCTGGCTGACCAACCCGATCACCATGCCGGCGGTGTTCTTTTGCACTTACCAGACCGGCGCCTGGCTGATGGACGTTCCCGCCCGCAGCCTGCCGGATGAGTTGACCTGGGAATGGATCAGCGGCGAACTCTCGAGCCTGTGGCAACCGTTCTTGCTTGGTTCGGTGGTGACGGGGTTGGTGCTGGGTGCCCTCGCCTATTGCCTGGTGATGATGTATTGGCGCTGGTGGGTTGGGCGGCAGTGGAAGCGGCGTAAGAAAAGTCGAATGTGAGAATGTAAAACGGCCTCCGCTGGGAGGCCGTTTTTTTTATACCGATGGTTTGGTCGGGGACATATCCATTACCGCGGTGACCCGGCTCTTGGTTGCGTTCATATCCGTTTCTGCGGTCACGGCCACTGGCGGTTATCGCCCGTCTTTGTAGGAGCGAGGCTTGCCCGCGAAGGCGGCCTGATAGTCGACTGGGGTCTTTGATTGTGTACATATCCGTTCCTGCGGTCACGGCGGCCGACGGTTATCGCCCGCCCTTGTAGGAGCGAGGCTTGCCCGCGAAGGTGGCCTGATAGTCGACTGGGGTCTTTGATCGGGTACATATCCGTTTCTGCGGTAACGGCCGCCTATGGTTTCGCTTTTACAGCGAGT